>CAZUQB010000234.1:0-4572 GCA_964622405.1 uncultured Opitutaceae bacterium
GACGTGTCGGGGGCGGTCTCGACCGTGACCTGGGCGTCGGAGCCGGCGGCGGCGATCTTCACCGTGTCGGCGAGGATGTCGCGGGGCGACTGGACCGTGAGCGTGCCGGCGCCGCCCTTGGCGAACGTGAGCAGCTGCTTGGTCAGGCCCTTGGCGGTGAGGCAGGCCTTCTCGCTGTCGTCGAGCGACGAGTAGTCGCGCGTGTCCTTCGCGAGCGAGATGCCGCCCATGATGGTGGTGAGGAGATTGTTGAAGTCGTGCGCGATGCCGCCGGCGAGGAGCCCGAGCGCCTCGAAGCGGTTGGCGCGCACCAGTTCCTCCGGCGTGAGGTTCATCTCGTTCGGATCGCGGAACACGAACACCGCGCCGCACGGCTTGCCCGCCGGGTCGGCGGCGGTGCGGGCGGTCCAGACCACGGGCGTCGGGGCCAGTCCCTCGGCGGCGGCCACGAGGGCGTGCTCGCTGATGAGCGGCAGGGGCTTGTCGGCGCCGAGCACGGTGTCGAGGGGATCGTCGGCCGGCCGGCCGCTCTCGCGGTGCACCAGGCGGAAGACCTCGCCCACGGGCAGGCCGCGGGTGGTCTCGGCGCTGCGGCAGAGCAGGCGCGCGGCGACGCCGTTCAGGTAGGCGATCTTGCCCCGGTCGTCGACCAGGATGACGCCCTCGGCGACCGTGGTCAGTGCCTCGCCGGCGAGGCCGGACGGGAGCGCGTTGGCGGCGGGCGTGGCCAGGCCCTCGGGCACGGGACAGATGAAGCCCGTGACCTTCGCGAGGTCGCGCTTGCGGGTGAGCAGGCGGTTGGCTCCGAGGAGGAAAGTCTGGATCTTGCCGGCCTTGTCCTGAAGCTGGACCGGGACGACGAACGGGTTCTGGCCGACGGCGTGCTTGAGCAGCCACACCTCGGGCCCGGCGGTGACCTCAGCGGCGGGCAAGACGGACGTGAAGGCGGCGAGGCCGCGCGCGCAATCGGCGTCGTCCCAGCCGAGCAGCTTCTGCCACGCGGGCGAGTACCACGCGGACTTGTCGGCGAAATCGAGCGTGAAGGCGCCGAGCGGTCCGGTGCTGCTCAGCTCCTGCAGGCGGGCGTCGTTCGCGATGCTCTCCTCCTCGAGCTCCTTGCGCTCGGTGACGTCGAGGTGCAGGCCGACGACGCGCTCGAGCTCGCCGCCCGGGCCGGCGACCTGGAGGCCGATGCACTGGATCCAGACCCAGTGCCCGCGGCGGTGCTTCATCCGGAACTCCACGACAAACGGCCGGGACGAGACCGCGAGCTTCTTGCCCAGCTGGTCGGGGGCGGCGCCGGAGTCGTCGGGATGGATCAGCTGGCGCCACTGGTCGAGCGTGTCGGGCAGCTCGGCATCGGCGTAGCCGAGGAGCTTCTTCCAGGCCGGCGAATACCGGGCGTGGCCGTCCTTGAGATTGAGGTCGAAGAACCCGGCAGCGCCCTTGTCGGACAGCAGCCGGAAGCTGGCGTCGTCGCCCGTGGCGCCGATCGTGGCCGGGGCGGCCGGGGGGAGGGCGGTGGCGACGTAGCCGGCCCCGGCGAGGTTCCGCTCCAGGCGGATGATCATGTCGCGGGGCACGCCATCCTGAGGCAGGATCGCGAGGCGCGCCGACTGGTCGAGCGCGGTGGCCACGACGATCTCCCACTGGGCCTCGAGCCAGTCGGGCTCGCTGGACGTGACCTCGAAGCTCAGCAGCCCGGCGAAGGCGGTGCCCGTGAGCTCGGCGGCCGGCCGGCCCCAGAGGGCGGCGGCGGAGGCGTTGGCGGCGGTGACGCGGCCGGCCTCATCGAGCACCAACACCGCGCACGACCCCGACGGCAGGTCGGCCGGGGCGGCGGATGGGCTTGGCTCGGAGGCGGATGCGCTCAATTTGGGCCCGTTTTTAACCAAGCGGCGACCCGCTTGGCGAGAAAATCGATGTAGGCCGGGTGGTCGTTGGCGCAGGGAATCTGGCGGAACGACTCGCCGCCGGCGGCGACGAACGTCTCCTTCCCGCGCTCGCTGATTTCCTCGATCGTCTCGAGGCAGTCGGTGATGAACGCCGGGCACATCACGAGGATGCGCTTCCGGCCCTCCTGGGGCAGGCGCGCCAACTCGTGGTCGGTGAACGGGGAGAGCCAGGGCTCGCCGGCGAGGCGGGACTGGAACGACACGGAGTGCCGCTGCGGGTCCAGCTTGGCGCGGGCGGCGAAGGCGCGGGTGGTTGCGAGACACTGCGCCTTGTAGCACGTGGCGTGGGCCGGCGAGCAGGTGGCGCAGCAGTCGGCGACGACCGTGCAGTGCGCCTTGGACGAGTCGGCCTTGCGGAGATGGCGGACCGGGATGCCATGATAGCTGAACAGCAGGTGGTCGTGCGGCTCGGCGAGATAGGGGGCCGCGACCGCATGCAGCATCTCGATGTAGTCGGGGTCGGCGTAGAACGGCTGGACCGTCGTGACCTTCAGCGCGGGGGCCTGGCGGGCGGCCTCCTCCATGACCTTCACGACGACCGTTTCCCACGAGGACATGGCGTAGTGCGGGTACTGGGGAAACAGGAGAACCTCGGTGATCCCGTCGGCGACCAGCCGCCCGATGACACTGGCGATGGAAGGCGAGCCGTAGCGCATGGCCAGGTAGACCGGCGTGGTCGGACCGAGGGCGGCGGCGAGTTTCCGCTGCACGCTCTGGGACATCACGATCAGCGGGGAGCCCTCCTTGGTCCAGATGGAGGCGTAGGCATGGGCCGAGTGCTTGGGCCGGGTGCGGAGGATGATGCCCTCGAGCAGGAGCCAGCGGAACGGGGCCGGGAGGTCGAGCACGCGTTCGTCGCCGAGGAATTCGCGCAGGTACCGGCGGACGTCCGGGACGGACGGCGAGTCGGGCGAGCCGAGATTGACGAGGAGGACAGCGCGTTGGGACATGCCGGAATTGACCGGAAGAACCCGGGCGAAGTCAAACGCGCGGGCTGGGCGGGGTTTTTGCCCACGGAAAACACCGCCTCCCCGGGCCAGCGGTGCCTGACGGCCGTCGATTCGGGTCGCTGCGTACCGGAATTCCGGTAGTCGATGGTCTGTGGAGATGGTGTCGAAGCTCCACACTGGTTCCATGGACATCTTCCCTATCCTCTGCAGGTTGTCCCCGAATTTGCGCCGCGGCCTGTCCGCCACGCTCCTGGCGCTGGCCTGGTCCGGTGCCGTGGTCCCGGCGGCGGAGGCTGCGGGAGGTCCGACCTCGTTCACCTATTCCACGTTTGCCGGGGTCATCGGCTACTACGGCAGCTTTGACGGGCAGGGGACGGGGGCGGCGTTCTATTTCCCCAACGCCGTGGCCGTGGCGCCGAACGGGACCATCTACGTCGCCGACACCTTCAACCAGACGATCCGCCGGATCACTCCGTCGGGGGCGGTCACCACCCTGGCCGGGACGCCCATGACCTTCGGCCTGGATGACGGCCGCGGAGCGGCGGCGCGCTTCAACGCCCCGCGCGGTATCACGGTCGACCCGAACGGCGTGATCTACGTTGCCGACACCAGCAACCACACCATCCGCAAGGTCCTGTCGGACGGCACGGTGACCACGCTCGCCGGGCAACCCGGCGTCAAGGGCGCCGCCGACGGCACGGGTGCCGGCGCGAGCTTCAACCAGCCCTACGGCATCGTGACCGACAGCAGCGGCAACGTGTACGTGTCCGATTTTGGCAACGACCTGATCCGGAAGATCACGCCGGGCGGGGTGGTGACGACCCTGGCGGGCAAGTCGGGTCTCGTGCGCGGGTATGAGGATGGCACCGGGTCGTCAGCCCACTTCTTCGGCCCGGCGGGATTGGGCATCGATGCCGCGGGCAACGTGTACATCGCCGACTCCAACAACCACACGATCCGCAAGATGACTCCGGGCGGTGTCGTGACGACGCTGGCAGGATCGGCCGGCCTCTCGGGCACGACCGATGGCACTGCTTCCGCGGTGCGGTTTAACTTTCCCTACGGCGTCGCGTCGGACCAGGCGGGCAACGTGTACGTCGCGGACACCAACAATCACACCATCCGTTACGTCACTTCTGCCGGCGTCTCGTCGACGATCGGCGGGCTGGCCGGGGTCACCGGCCAGGCGGACGGACCCTCGGCGCTGTTCTACAGCCCGACCGACATCGCGATCGCGCCGACGGGCGATCTCTTCATCGCGGATGCCAACAACAACGCCATCCGGCGCGGCGTCTCCAGCGGAGTCCCGACCATCGACACGCAGCCCACGGACCTGACCCTCGCGGTGGGGACCAGCGGGATCTTAACGGTGGGCGCGCGGGGAGCGGGCCTGGGCTACCAGTGGCAGAGGAACGGCGTGTCGATCCCGGGCGCGACGTCGGCCACGTACACGATCGCCTCGGCGGGCGCGGGCGACGCGGGCACCTACCAAGTAATCGTCTCGAGTGGCACCGGCGCGGTGGCGAGCGGGAGCGCGGTGGTGACGGTCATCTCCACGGTCGACGTGGGGCGCCTGATGAACCTGTCGGTCCGGACGAATGCGGGCACGGGTGCCTCGACCCTGATCGTCGGCATCGTGGTGGGCGGCAACGGCACGAGCGGGACCA
>CAZUQB010000235.1:0-4571 GCA_964622405.1 uncultured Opitutaceae bacterium
ACGCCGCGCTGGAGCAGCTGGCCGCGGCCGATCCCGCGACCCGCGCCACCCTGCTGGGGGAGGTCCGCACCGCCTCGCGCCGATTGAACCGGCTGGTCAACAACCTCCTCGACCAGACCAGGCTCGAGTCCGGCACGCTCCAGCCCCGGCTCGACTGGTGCGACGCACACGACCTGGTGAACGCCGCGCTCGACGGCGTGCGCGACGCGCTGGGCGCCCACCCGCTCGAGACGGCCATCCCGGCTGACCTGCCCCTGTTCCGCGCGGACTTCGCGCTCATGGAGCAGGTGATCGCCAACCTGCTCCTGAACGCCGCCCTGCACACGCCGGAAGCGACCCCGATCTTCCTCGCCGCCGGCATCGACCAGGCGCGGGCGCGAATCTGCTTCACCGTGGCCGACCGGGGCCCCGGCCTGCCGCCGGCCATGCGGGACCGGCTCTTCCAGAAGTTCCAGCGCGGCGATGCGGCCAAGGCCGGCGGTCTCGGGCTCGGCCTCTCGATCATCCGGGGCTTCGTGGCCGCCCAGGGCGGCGAGATCGTCGCGGGCGAGAACCCGGGCGGTGGCGCCGTTTTTACCGTTTACCTTCCCTACACCCCGCACGGTAAGGTGCCGACCGAATGAGCGCGAGCGCCGCCCAGCCCGCCGTCCTCGTCATCGATGACGAGGCGCAGATCCGCCGCCTGCTGCGCGTGACCCTGGAGGCCGCCGGCTACACCGTCCGCGATGCGGAGACGGGCGCCCTGGGCCTGAACGAGGCCGCCGTGGCTCGACCCGACGCCGTGATCCTCGACCTCAGCCTGCCCGACCAGTCCGGCCTCGACGTGCTGCGCCGCCTGCGGGAATGGACCAACCTGCCGGTCCTCGTGCTTTCCGTCCGGGGCGAGGAAGCGGTGAAGATCGCCGCGCTCGACGCCGGGGCGGACGATTACCTCACGAAGCCCTTCGGCGGCGGCGAACTGCTGGCGCGCCTCCGCGTGCTGCTCCGTCGCACCCAGCCCAGCGATGCGCCTTCGGTGCATCGGTTTGGCGCGGTGGAGGTCGACCTGACCCAGCGCACCGTCACGAAATCCGGCGCGCCGGTCCACCTCACGGTCAAGGAATACGCCCTGCTCCGGCTCCTGCTGCAGCACCGCGGCAAGGTCGTGACGCATCGCCAGCTCTTGCGCGAAGTCTGGGGCCCGGGCCACGAGGAGGACACGCACTACCTGCGGGTCCACATGGCGAACCTGCGCAAGAAGGTCGAGGACGCCGCCGACCAACCCGCCTTCCTCCGGACCGAATCCGGCATCGGCTACCGCTTCACCGCCTAACCGCGGCCCTCGGCCGCGGCGGGATTAGGGATTTGGAGTTCGAGGTTCGAAAGATCCAGTGGCCGTGGCGCCCGCCCTGCCCCCGCGCTCGAGGTGTGAAGTCCGGAATCCGGACTTCGGAATCCAGAATCCAGCATCACCCAAAGTGCTGCTTCAGCTTGCCGCGGACGAACCGCACGCTCTCCGCCAGCTGCTCCATGCCGTCGACGCCGTCCTCGATGCTGACCCAGCCGTCGAAGCCGACGCCCTTGAGGGTGGAGAAAATCGCGTCGTAGTCGTTCAGGCCCTGGCCGATGGTGCCGTGACGGAGCCGCTTGGCGTAGCCCTCGGCGCCGGTTTCGTCGCGACGCAGGTCCTCCAACGTGCCCTCGGCCAGGTAGCGGTCGCTCGCGTGCATCGTCACGACCCGGTTCTTCACCCGCTGCAGCAGCTCGAGCGGGTCGTCGCCGGCGAGGAACGCGTTGCTCGGGTCGTAATTCACGCCAAAGCGCGGGTGACGGATCCGGCCGATCAGGTCGCAGAACACGTCCATCTTCTGCGCGAACTCGGGATAGAGCCAGAAGTCGTCCTTGTAGTGGTTCTCGATGATCAGCGTGACGCCGCACTTCTCCGCCTCGGGCAGGCAGGCTTCGATGTTTTCCGTCACGATCCGCAGTCCCTGCTCGCGCGTCAGCTCCGGTCGCCGCTGCCCGGAGAGCACGCGGCAGTACGAGGCGCCGAGCGTCGCGGCCAGCCGGATCCAGGTCTTTTCCTGCTCCACCTCCTGTCGCCGCAGCGCCGGGTCGGGCTGCGAGAAATCGGGCGAGCAGCAGAGCATCGGGATCACGAGCCCGCGGCTTTCCACGGTGCGCCGGGCCTCGGCCCACCGGGCCGGATCGGCCAGCTCGAGAAACCCGCTGTAGTACTCGAGCCCGTCCACGCCGAGCGGCGCGGCGAGCTCGACCCACTCGCGCAGGGTCATCGAGCCGTCGCGACAGAGCTGCCGCATGAACGCCTTCGGGAATGCGGCCAGCCGCGGCATGGTCAGATCTTCGTCGGGTTCCGGGCGTGCACGCAGAACTGTTCCATGTCGATGGTCGCGCCGGTGATCGGCCGCGACTCGTCGCCGAGCCAATACACGACCGCGGCCGCGATCGCCTCGGGCATGATCAGGCCGCCGGACGGGATGTAGTTCTCCGGAATGTGCTCGAGCCAGTTCGCCGGGAGGCCCTGGGCGATCTGGCTATGGTGCTCGCGCGGGGTCAGGACCCAGCCGAGGTTGAGGTGGTTGAAGCGGACCTTGTCCCGGCCGTGGGCGTTGGCGAGGTTGCACGCGAGGGTCTGCAGCGCGCCCTTCGTCATGCTGTAGTCGAGAAAGGTCGCCTCGCCGCTGTGACAGTTGATCGAGCCGATGTTCACCACGCTGCCCTGGTGGGCCTTGAGCTGGTCGAAGGCCGCCTTGATCAGGAGCATCGGCGCCCGGACGTTGATGGCCATGGCGCGATCGAACGACTCGGCGGTGGCGGTGCGGATGGTGGTCCGGGGGACGATCGCGGCGTTGTTCACGAGCGAGGTGATCCGGCCGAACGCCTTCATCGCGGCCGCCGCGATTCGCGGGGGCGCGGACGCGTCGACGAGATCCTCGATGCAGAGGGCCGCGGCGGCGCCGAGCTGGGCGACCACCTCCTCGCCCTCGGCGCGGTTGATGCCGTGCACGAGCACCTGCGCGCCCTCGGCGACGCACCGTTCCGCGATCGCACGGCCGATGCCACTCGTGCCGCCGGTCACAATGACCACTTTGTCCTTTAGTCGCATGGCAGTATCTGGAGGGGTGAAACCACTAATAATCGCTCATTCACGCTAATGTTTTCGCGTCAGCTGCGCAAAACTTCGTTTGAGTGTCCTTCGTCCAAGGCCCTTCCTGCGACCTAGCGCGAATCAGCGTTGATGAGCGGTTACGATTCAGCTGCTCAGGCCGGCTTGAGGACGGCCTTCACGATTTGGCCGGAGTGCATCTTCTCAAAGGCCTCGTGCCAGGCCTCGAGGGTCCAGATGCCGCCCAGGACCGGGCGCACGTCGAGCTGGCCGGAGGCGAGCAGCGCCAGCACGCGCTCCCAGATCGGCCAGTTGTGGCTGAAGCTGCCCTGCAGCGTGACGTTTTTCTGGACCAGCGGGTCGAGGGAGAAGTTCAGCGGCTGCGGGCCCCAGCCCACCTTGCTGATCCAGCCGGCCGGGCGCACCAGCTCGAGGGCGGTCTTGAGCGCGGCCGAGGCTCCGGCGGCGTCCACCACCCCGTCGGCGCCAAGTCCGTCCCGCGACTGCGCCCAGGCGGTCGCGTCGCCGATGATCACCTCGCAGCCGTAGGCCTTCGCCACCTCGAGCCGCGTGCGGTCGCGCTCGAGCCCCACCAGCGCCACCTGCGCGCCGGCCAGGCGCGCGACGGCCGCGCACAGGATGCCGATCGGGCCCGGGCCGAGGACGATGACGCGGTCGCCGGGACGGATCCGGCCGTTGTTCATGACGGCGTTGTAGGCCACGCAGCACGGTTCGGTGAGGGCGGCGTGTTCCATCGCCAACCCGGCGGGGATGCGATGCAGGCACCGGGCGGGCACCCGCACGAAACGGGTCATGGCGCCGTCGACGCCGTAGCCGAAGCCCTTGCGCGATGGGTCAAGATTGTAGAGCCCGGCGCGGCTGAGCGGACTGTCGGGATTGATCACGGCCGCCGTCTCGCTGACGACGCGGTCGCCCTCCTGCCAGCCCGTCACCCCACGGCCCAGCGCGGCGATGCGGCCGCCGAACTCGTGGCCCAGGACCACCGGGTAATTCACCTTCCAGCTATGGGTGCTGGTCCATTGGTGGAGGTCGCTGCCGCACACGCCCACGGCCTCGACCGCGAGGATCACGTCCTCCAGGCCGGGTTCAGGACAGGAAAACTCGCGCAGCTCAACACTGTGGGGCTCGGGGGCGAAGTTGACGACGGCGGGGCTTTTCATCGGGAAGGTCGCTTGACCGGCACGTCGCCGTAGCCATGGACGCGCTCGCAGATGATCCGCAGCGTGCCCTCGAGGTTGCCATCGGCGGTCCGGAAAGAGTCGGCGTCCACGGCCAGCGGCGCCCCGATCACCACGAGCGGCGCGCCGTACTCGGGCGTGCGCACGGCCTGCTCGAGCGACAGCCCGCCGACGGCCTGGACCGGCACGCTGACCGCGGCGACGACGTCGCGCAGCTGGTCGAGCGGGCTCGGCATGCGGCGGCCGGAGGCGGCGATGCCGCGGCG
>CAZUQB010000236.1:0-4559 GCA_964622405.1 uncultured Opitutaceae bacterium
ATGCCGTAGGTGCGGAAGCCGAGCGCGTTGAGCTTGGGCAGGTCGAGGATGTTGCGGCCGTCGAACACGAACGCCGGCTTGTGCATCGCCGCGAGGATCTTCGCGTAGTCGAGCCGCTTGAACTCGTCCCACTCCGTGACGACCGCGATGGCGTGGGCGCCCGTGGCCGCCTCGTAGGCCGACTTCGCAACCGTGAGATGCGGATTGTCCTGGCCCTTGCCGAGCACGTCGGCCCGGATCTCGTCGGCCGGCACCTTCGGGTCATACACCACGACCCGCGCCTGCTCGGCGAGGAGGTCCCGGCACACGCTGATCGCGGCCGACTCGCGGGTGTCGTTGGTGTCCTTCTTGAAGGCGAACCCGAACACCGCGATGCGCTTGTCGGCCACGGTGTCAAAGAGCGACCGGACGATCTTCTTGGCGAAGCGCCGCTTCTGGTGGTCGTTCATCTTCACCACGCCGTCCCAGTATGCCGCGACCTCAGGCAGCCCGAAGTGTTCGCAGAGATACACGAGATTGAGGATGTCCTTCTGGAAGCAGGAGCCGCCGAAGCCGACGGAGGCCTTGAGGAATTTCGGGCCGATGCGGGAATCCTTGCCAATGGCGTTCGCCACCTCGTCGACGTCCGCGCCGGTGGCCTCGCACAAGGCGGAGATCGAATTGATCGAAGAGATGCGCTGCGCGAGGAACGCGTTGGCGACGAGCTTGGAAAGCTCGGAGGACCAGAGATTGGTGGTGATGATCCGGTCCCGCGGCACCCAGCGGGCATAGACCTCGACCAGGGTCTGCAGGGCCTTCTCGCCGGTCGGGGTGCGCTCGCCGCCGATGAGCACGCGGTCCGGCGACTGGAGGTCGACCACGGCCGTGCCCTCGGCCAGGAACTCGGGATTCGAGAGCACCTCGAACGCGACGCCGTGGGCGTTGGCGGCGAGGATGTCCTTGATGGTCTCGGCGGTCTTCACCGGGATGGTCGACTTCTCGACGATGATCTTCGGGCCCGTGGCGGTCTCGGCGATCGTGCGCGCCACGGACTCGATGTACCGCAGGTCCGCGGCGCGGCCGGCGCCGACGCCGTAGGTCTTGGTCGGCGTGTTGACGGCGACAAAGATGATGTCGGCGGCGCGGATCGCGCCGGTCACGTCGGTCGAAAAGTGCAGGTTCCGGCCCCGGGTCTGCCGCACGACCTCGTCGAGGCCGGGCTCGTACACGGGCAGCTGGTCGGAATTCCACGCCGCGATGCGGGCGGCGTTCATGTCCACGACCTTGACCTCGATGTCCGGGGCCTTGAGCGCGATCATCGCCATGGTGGGGCCGCCGACATAGCCGGCGCCGATGCAGCAGATCTTCATGGAGGCGAGATTGCGGAGCGACCCGTCGAATCCAAGGCTGATTTTGCCCGCCCCGGCCGGGCAAAAAAAAAGGCCGGCCCGCGGGGGGCCGGCCGGGAAAAACGGGCCGGAATCAGGCCGGGGACGGGGCCGGCGTCGGCATGCCGTCGATCGAGCCCGACTGGGCGGACTTCTCGGCGGCCTTCTTCTCCATCGCCTTGGCGTCGGTCTTGCCCATCGCCTCGCGGACCACCGGGGACTGGATCTCGCCCTGCTTGAGGATCTCGAGGACATGCTTGCCCTCGATCGTCTCGTGCTCGAGCAGCGCCATCGCGACCTTGTCGAGCGCGGTGCGGTGATCGTGGATGATCTGCTCGGCGCGCTTGTACTGGCTCTGGATGAGATCCGTGACCGCGGCGTCGATGCGGCGCGCCGTGTCCTCGCTGATGTGGCGGGAGCGGGTGATGTCGCGGCCGAGGAAGACGGTGTCCTGGTTGTCGCCCATGGCGACGGGGCCCAGGTCGCTCATGCCGTAGTCGCAGACCATCGAGCGCGCGACGCGGGTGGCGTGCTTGATGTCGCCGTAGGCGCCGTTGCTGATGTCGCCGGTGATGAGTTCCTCGGCGATGCGGCCGCCCATCGCCATGGCGATCTCGTCGAGCAGCTTCTTCTTCGGGCGCGTGAGGATGTCCTTGGTCGGGAAATAGGTGGTGCTGCCGAGGCTCTGGCCGCGCGGGATGATCGTGACCTTGTGCACGGGCACCGTGCCGTCGTCGAGGACGGCCTGCACGATGGCGTGGCCGGCCTCGTGCCAGGCGATGAGGCGCTTCTCGCTGTCGTCCATCACCCGGCGCCGCTCGCGGCCCCACAGGACCTTGTCGCGGGCGTCGCTGATGTCGACGTTCTCGACCTTCTTCTTGTCGCGGCGGGCCGCCAGCAGCGCGGCCTCGTTGAGCAGGTTGGCCAGCTCGGCGCCGGAAAGACCGGGCGTGCCGCGGGCGATGGCGGACAGGTCGACGTTCTCGGCCAGGCTGATCTTCCGGGCATGGACGCGGAGGATCTGCTCACGACCCACGAGGTCGGGCAGGTCGACGTAGATCTGGCGGTCGAAACGGCCGGGGCGCAGCAGCGCGCTGTCCAGCACGTCGGGACGGTTCGTGGCGGCGATGATGATCACGCCCTCGGTGGTGTCGAAGCCGTCCATCTCGACGAGGAGCGAGTTCAGCGTCTGCTCGCGCTCGTCGTTGCCGCCGCCCAGGCCGGCGCCGCGCTGGCGGCCGACCGCGTCGATCTCATCGATGAAAATGATGCACGGCGCGCTCTTGCGGCCCTGCTCGAACATGTCGCGCACGCGGCTCGCGCCGACGCCAACGAACATCTCGACGAAGTCCGAGCCGGAAATGCTGAAGAACGGCACGTCGGCCTCGCCGGCCACGGCCTTCGCGAGCAGCGTCTTGCCCGTGCCCGGAGGGCCGACCATCAGGATGCCCTTCGGGATCTTGCCGCCCATGCGGGTGAACTTCTTCGGGTCCTTGAGGAACTCGACCACCTCGCTGACCTCCTCCTTCGCCTCATCGCAGCCGGCGACGTCGGCGAACGTGAGCTTGTCCCGGTCCCGCGTGAGCAGCTTGGCGCGGCTCTTGCCGAAGCTCAGGGCGCCCTTGCCCGCCTGGCGGAGCTGGCGGATGAACAGGAAGTAAAGCAGCCCGATGATCAGGACGAACGGGATCACGTTCATCGCGATCTGGGAGAGCAGCGTCGTCGCCGGCGGCTCGGTGAAGGCCTGCGCCTTCTGGAGGCGCTCAAAGTTGGCGTCCGTCAGGCGGCCGGCGGCCCGGAACTGGGTGGTCGGCCCGCGCTCGCTGTCCAGCGCGGCGTCCTTCGTGACCTCGCCCGTGACCACATACCAGTCGCGGCCGCTGGAGGGTTCCGAGCGGATCACGCCCTCGCGCACCTTGCCCTGCTCGGCGAGCTCGACGACCTTCTGGATCTTGATGGTCGCCGGGGACGAAAGCCGCGGCGGGGCGAAAAACAGCACCGAGATCGCAACCAGCACCACCACCAGCCAGATGACCAGCATCTTGGGCTGGAAACGGTCGGGCGGGAGGTTTTTCAGCGGGCGGCGCTTCTTCGGTTGATCGGGTTCGGACATGGAGGATTGGACTGAGGACGCAAAGTGGATGTTCCGCCGGGATAAGTCAATTGGCCCGGGGGTGGAATTATCGGCCGGATTTTCCCCGGCGCTCGAAGGTCAACCGGTCGGCCCGGACCACGGCGAAACCGTCGACTCCGAGGCTCTGGCGGGTCGGACGGCGGGCCATGGCCGCCGTCAGCAGCGCATCGAACGCCTGCCGCGACACCGACACGGGCTGCGGGAGCGCAAGCAGCCAGCGATGCAGCGCCCGCCGGACCAGGCCCCGCGGCTTGCCGGCCAGCCGCCGCAGGCGGAGCGCCCCGTCGGCGCGCAGCGGCCGCAACTCAGCCAGCCACGCCTCGAGCGCCACGTCGTCCTCCTCCAGCAGTTCCCGCGCCCGGGCGGCCCCGGCGAGGGCGTCGCGCCCCGCGGCGCGCTGCCACGGCGGGAGCACCCGCCGGCGCACCCGGTTGCGAAAATAGTAGTCGCCGGCATTCGTCGCGTCCTCCCGCCAGCGCACACCGGCCTGTCGCAGCACCGCCACCACCTCCGCCTTGCGCACGCTCAGCAGGGGTCGCAGGTGGACGCGCCCGCGCGGGAGCACCTGCACCGGCCGCGGCGCGGCCAGCCCGCCGGTCCCGCTGCCCCGGGCGATCCGCATGAACAGGGTCTCGGCGATGTCATCCTGCTGGTGCCCGCACCACAGCACCCGGGCGTGCCGGGCGAAGAACGCCTGCCGGGCGGAACGGGCCTCGGCCTCGCTGGCGCCGCGCCGGGCGTCGGCCCACTCCCCCACCTCCAGCGGCACGCCGAGCGCCGCGCAGACCCGCCGGCAGAACGCGGCGTCGCGGCGGGACTCGGCGCCCCGGAGACGGTGGTTGAAATGCAGCGCCCGCAGCCGGCCGCGGCGCTCCGGCCAGTGGGCCCACAGGAGCAGCAGCAGGCAGAGCGAGTCGGCGCCGCCGGACAAGGCCACGGCCCAGGGGGAGCGCGACGGCGCGGATCGCGTCCAGGCCAGCACGGCGGGATGCAGCCGGGACAACGGCAGGGCCGCGGCGACCTCGGCGGCGCAGCGCGCCCAGCGGGATCGGACCGTG
>CAZUQB010000237.1:0-1295 GCA_964622405.1 uncultured Opitutaceae bacterium
CGATCTTGTTCGCGTTGATGATGTCCTGGGACTTCGCCCCGGTCTTCTTCGCAATCAGCGCAAGGGTGTCGCCCTTCTGGACCGTGTAGCTCACGCCTTCTTTCGGATAGTTCTCGTTGAAACTGGTCACGGTCGGGCGCGTCGCCATCCCTTTCGCGAGGGAATCGATCGCCGTGTTGGTCGCGTCACCCAGTCGCTTGATCTGGGCGGCCGCGCGCTCCGCGGTGGCGCTGTCGCCCGCCGCGATCGCCCGCCGCAGCTCGGTCACGGCGTCGTTGAGCTGTTCCAGGGTCGCATAGGCCGGCGTGCCGGCGTTGAGCTTCTCGCGGAGTTCCGCGTTCTGCCGCTCCAGCGTCTCGACGCGGAGGGTGAGCTCGCCGACCCGCTGCACGAGGCCCCGGACATCTTCGCGGAGGTTGGCCAGCTCGACCTGCGTGGATTGCGACCGCGCATTCAGCGCCAGGGTCAGCGCGGTCCCGAGCAACAGGATGGATCGCTTCAACATGGAGCGGCAGATTGCGCCATGGGGTCGGCAAAAACAAGAAATACCGGGGCGACCGCCGAACATCGAACGCCGAAGGGCGGGTTCAGCGGCGGAAGGGCTGCGGGCTGACCAGCGAAGGCATCGGCCGGCTGGCGAGGACGGTTCCGACCGGGATGGGAAAGCCGCGGAGGAACTCGTCCGCGGGAAGCATGCGACCGCCCGGACGCTGCAGTCGGCGAACGCACAGAATGCCGTCGCCGGTGCCAAGGCGCAGGCCGTTGCCGTCCGCCCCGACCACCACGCCCGGCTGACTGATTCCGGCCGACGAGTCGGCGAGGCCGAACTTCACCTCGCTGCCATTGAACGGGACCGCGCAGGCCGGCCAGGGAAACAGCCCGTTGATCCGGGCCGCCAGCACGCTCGCCGGCCGGTGGAAATCGAGGACGCCGTCGGCCTTCTCCAGCTTCCGGCAAAAGGTCGCCGCCGCCTCGTCCTGCGGGGCAAAGGTCAGGCTGCCGTCGCGCAGCCGGGGCAGCGTTCGCCGCAGCACCGGAACGCAGGCCAGGCCCAGCCGGCGTTCGACCTCGAGGGCGGTGTCGTCCGGGCCGATCGCCACGCGCTCGGCGTCCGCCACCGGTCCGGCATCGAGCTGGCGGACAATTCGCATGAGGCTGACGCCGGTCTCGCGCTCGCCGCCGGCCACCGCGCTCTGGATGGGTGACGCGCCGCGGTACTTGGGCAACAGCGAGGTGTGGAGATTCAACGTCCCGAGTCGCGGGGTCCCGATGAAGTCGTCGCGCAGGATGTGCCC
>CAZUQB010000237.1:1395-4547 GCA_964622405.1 uncultured Opitutaceae bacterium
GTCCAGAATTCCACATGGCTCGTCGTCCGGCCCGGCGCGAGCGGCGCCAGCGGCCCGAGCGTCTCGAGCTCCAGCATGCTCCCGTTCGTGAACACCTCGAAGCAGCTGCCGAGGTCGGGATAGGAAGCGCCGGCGATCGGGGTGGAATATTTCACGAACGCCGTGCCCTTCCGCCAGTAGGCGGACCAGCCCGGGTAGTTCGTGATGCCGAGTTTCTGGGCCGACCGGGCCTTTGCGACCTCGATGCCGATGAAATCACGGCGCGGCTGCCAGGCCGGCTGGGAAAGATCCGTGAACGTCCATGGCACCAGCGCGTACGTCGGCAGCAGGTCGCCGCGCGCGTGGTCGCCTTTCGGGTGGAGCGAAAGCACGCCGTAGCCTCCGCCGGGAAACATGGTGAGCGCCCATGGGGCACACGTGACGGGCCAGGCGCCCCGGTTGGTCAGCGTATGCGTGACCTTGACGGTGCGTTCGCCCCGCAGCTCGAGGCGCAGGCCCTTTTGCAGGCCGGTGAGCCGCTCCACGGGCTGGACCAGGGCCACGCCTTTCGGCAGCACCCGCAGCGCCGGGGGATCGTCATCCGGCTGGTACGTGCGGACGATATCCTCCGGCGAATGCCACAGCCGGTGGCCGCCGCGCAGGTAATAGCCGTGATAGCGCTGCTCGTCGGCCGGCAGCTCGAGAAACAGGTTGCCGGCCGAGCCCCGCCGTGAGCGGAGCGACGTGACGCGCGGGCCGACCGTCGTGGGCACCACCAGCTCGATCGCCTTCGTGGCGAGCAGCAGCGCCTCGCCGCCGCGGTACCTAGTCTTCGAGAGTTTCATGGGGAAAATCCTGCGCGTCCTCCGCCTCGCGGGCCTTCCACTTGGCCTGATGCGCCTCGGCCTTCGCGGCCTTGCCGGAGTACGGCGTGCCGGGCTCGTGCTTTTCCTTGCCGACGAGATCGAAGTAGACCGGGCAGCCGGCCAGGTCGAACTCCTCCACCAAGCCGGCCTCGAGATAGCGGCGGTACTGCTCCGTGAGCTTCTCCTCGCGGTTGCAGAACAGGCGAATCCGGAACGGACGGTTGCCCGTCTGCGTCGCGTAGTAGATCCGGAACCGGCGGCCGCCGATCGCCGGCGGCGGCGTGCGCTCGGTCAGGTACTGCAGCAGGCGGTTGAGCCGCGCCGTCGGCAGCTTGAGATCCTGCTGGCGGTTGAGCTTCACCGCGGCGTTGAGCATGCGGTCCACCTCGTAGCCGCTCAGGGCCGAGACAAAGATCACCGGCGAACCCGGCGTGAAATACAGCCGGTCAAACAGCGCCCGCTCGTACTTCTCGCGGTACTCGCGCTCGTTCTTGAAATCGCCGATGCCCTCGGGACGCTTGAAGGCGCCCTTCACGAGGTCCCACTTGTTGACGACCACGACGATCGGCTTGTGCTCCTTCACCGCCTCGCCGGCGATGGCCTTGTCCTGCTGCGTCACGCCGTCCATCGCGTCGAGCACGAGGAACACGACGTCGGTGCGCTTGATCGCGTCGAGCGACCGGAGCCGCGAAAAGTATTCCACCGGCGACGCAAGCTTGGTGGCCGCCTTGATGCCCGCGGTGTCGATCAGGCGGAAGGGATAGTTCTGACCGTTGCGTCCCCGGAACTCGAAGGGCAGCTCGACCGCGTCGCGGGTGGTGCCCGGCACGTCGCTGACGATCAGCCGGTCGCTCTGCAGGAGCCGGTTGCTGAGCGAGGACTTGCCGACGTTGGGGCGGCCGATGAAGCACACGCCGAGCGGGGCCTTTTCGTCCCGCGGCGCCTCCGCGGCGGGCACCGGCCCGAGGGCCTGGAGGATGGCCTCGCGGAGCTCGGGTTCGCCCCGGCCGTGCTCGGCGCTGACTTGCAGCGGCTCGCCCAGCCCGAGGCGGTAGGCCTCGGCCAGCTCGATCTTCTCGTCGCCGAAGTCGGCCTTGTTGATGACGAGACGCACCTTGTTCTTGCTGCGACGCAGGCGCGCCGCGATGCGCTCGTCGAGCGCGGTCAGACCCTCCAGACCGTCGATCACGAAGAGGATCAAGGCTGAGGTCTCGATGGCAAAATCCACCTGGGCCTCGGAGGCCTTGGTCAGGGCCGCGGGCGTATCCTGGCCGCGGTAGCCGAGGCCGCCGGTGTCGAGGAGCGTGTAGGCGCCGTCGGCCACCTCGGTCGAGATGACGTCGCGCGTCACGCCGGGCTGGTCATGCACGATGGAAATCCGCTTCCCCGCAAGGCGGTTGAAGAGGCGGCTCTTGCCCACATTGGGCCGGCCCACGATGGCGACGGTACGGTTCATGAAAAGTCGGGGCTAGCAGAGGGGAGATTGCGGCGGGAATACAGCCAATAGTGACCGTCCCAAGCCCGCTCACCCCCGCGTGGTCCTGGCGTGGACCGGCCGACTCCGGGCCGGTCGGGTTCGCCCTACCCTTTGGTCCGCAGCCCGTCGACGTACTGCTCGATCCGGTCGCAGGCGATGCCGATCTTCTCGTAGCTCGTGGCGAAGCAGGCCCGGACGTGGCCGCGGCCGCCCTCGCCGAAGCCGGTGCCCGGCACGATCGCGACCTTGTGCCGGTCCAGCAGGCCGACCGCGAAGTCCTTCTCGGACAGCCCGGTCGACGTGATGTTCGGGAACGCGTAGAACGACCCGCGCGGGAGATGGCACTTCAGCCCGATCTCATTGAAGCGGCGGACGATCAGGTCGCGGCGGCGGTGGTACTGATCGCGCATCTTGAGCACCTCGTCCCAGCCGTGACGCAGCGCCTCCAGGGCGGCGTCCTGGGCGATGATGGACGCGCAGAGCATCGTGTACTGGTGCACCTTCATCATCGCGTCGATCAGCGGCGCCGGACCGCAGGCGTAGCCGATGCGCCAGCCGGTCATCGCGAACGCCTTCGAGAAGCCGTGCAGGAAGATCGTCCGCTCCGCCATGCCGGGCAGGCTCGCGATGCTGGTGTGCGTGCCCTCGAACGTCAGCTCCGAGTAGATCTCGTCGGTGAACACCAGCAGGTCCTTCTCGCGGCAGAACGCGGCGATCTTCTCGAGCTGCTCGCGCGTGCACGTGCCGCCCGTCGGGTTGCACGGGAGGTTGAGCATGAGGATCTTCGTGCCCGGCTGCCACGCGGCGCGGAGCGCCTCCGCCGTCAGCGC
>CAZUQB010000238.1:0-4540 GCA_964622405.1 uncultured Opitutaceae bacterium
GCCTGAGCGACGGCCTGTGGGATTCCGACCTCGCGAAGGCGCTGGCGGCGCTGAAGACCCCCGCCGACCTGCGTCCGGCGGTCGAGGGGCTGGTGGGCGCGGCAAAGAAAGCGTCGGGTCGCGACAACATCACCGCCGTGGTCGCCCTCCTTGCCTCCGCGAATCAGCCAACCCGCGCTCACCGGCTGTTTGGGTAGGTGGGGAGGGAATTCCGGATTTCGGATTCCGGGGACCCAATGCCGATTTCCGAATTCCGAATGTCGAATTCCGATTTGCAGCCCAGCCGGGCTCGCCCATTTTCGGAGAACCTCGTCGGCTTCCCCTGGTCGAAATCCCCCATGGAATCATCTGGTGCGCAGGACATCGTCGCCTTTCTCCAGGCCGCGGAAAAATGGGTGGGCGATGAGCTCGACCTGGCCAAGGTGCAGGTCGACGACCGCGTCCTGGTCCGCACGCAGAACACGAGTTACCTGCTGCGCATGACGGGCCCGCACACCGCGCAGCTGGTGACGGACCGGGCGGACCGTCCGGGTGGCGCGGTGCGCGTCGAAGGCTGCGCGTTCGGCCGCTCGCACATGATCAAGCCGCACCACCTGTTCTGCGGCGGCAGCATGGAGTTCAAGGTCGAGGCGAGCCAGCAGACCTACACGACGTCGCCAATCGAGGCCCTGGAGTGGATTAGTCGGGACAAGGGCGGTGGACGGTAGACGGTGGACTGTGGGCTGTGGCCAGTGAACACGGTGGGCCGTGGACTCGGAAAGCACGCAGCCCGATACCGCCGACTGCCCACCGTCCACTGTCCACCGCCCACCGCGGCCTTCGGCCGCGGCCGCTACGCCGGCAGCTGGAACAGCGCGTGCGTGCCGCTGAAGCCGTCGAGAGGATGCTGGCCGAGCGGCTGGCACCGGAAGTCGGGGCCGAGCGCCTGGGCGGCGGCCTCGCTCAGGATGGTGTCGGTCTTCAGGGCGGACGACACCTTCTCCATGCGGAAGACGTAGATCACCTCGGGACCCGAGAGGTTGTTCGCGCCGCCGGCGCCGCCGGCCATCGTCGTGCGGGCGTGGTGCAGCACGATGCGGAAGTCCGGGTCGCGCCCCTGCTGCAGCGTGCGCAGGTGGTGGAGCACGGCGTCGAGCTGTTTCACGGTGTCCGGGCCGTGCTTCCAGTAGGCGAACAGCGCGTCGCCGAGAAACTTGTCGACGATGCCGCCGGCGGACTCGATCGCGTCGCGGCACTGGCGCAGCCACGTGCCGACCTTGAGGCCGAGCTGGTCGGGCGGGAGGGAGCGGCTCAGCTGCGTGAACGCCTTGATGTCCAGCATCAGCAGCCAGCAGAGCGGGCTGGCGATGACCGCCACCGTGGCGGGCGCCTCGGTGTCGAGCGTCGCGCCCGCGGCCGAGGTTTCGTCGGCATGGAAGGTGAAGCTCTCCTCGAGGATGGTGATGACGTCGCCGTCGACGATCCGGCACGGGATCGTGACCCGCTTGCCGTTGCGCAGCGTGCCGTTGGTGCTGCCAAGATCGGCGATCCAATACTCGATGCCGGTGTCGGACTGCTGCGCGTGGATGTGGGCGTGGCGGCGGGAGGCGCCGGGCGACTGGAGATGGACCGTGCTGGCGTGCGCGCGGCCGAGATAGCAGTTCGTCTCGAACGTGACACGGCTGCCGTCGGTCCTTTCCAGCCAGGCTCTCATGGGGTGCGGTGGCGCTCGCGCCGCCCGGAGCATGGCGCAAGGCGGGGATTTGCGGCAATCGTAAAGATGGCTGGGGCCGTCCCTTCGGCGGGCGCCCGCGGCGCGGGCCACTGACGGCTTGCCCCCTGGGCCCGGTCGCGGCAGATGGAGTCTTGCGGCGCTGACCAGCCTGCCCGCCATGGCCGAGACCCCACCGACCCCGAACGAGCCTGCGGATGAAGGCGCCACCGTGCGGGCGCCCGCGCCGGAGGTGGTGTTCAACCGCTACGACCTGCTCTCCGAGCTCGGCAAGGGCGGCATGGGCATCGTCTGGCTCGCGCTCGACCGCGAGCTCAACGCCCGGGTCGCCCTGAAGTTCCTCCGCGAGGAGATGACCAGCGAGGACCACGCGCTGAAGGAGCTGAAGGGCGAGGTGCTCATCAACCGCGACCTGGCCCATCCGAACATCATCAAGACCTTCGACTTTGTCACCGACACCCGGCGGTCGGCCATCTCGATGGAGTTCGTCGACGGCACCAACCTCCACAAGCTCAAGCTGCAGCGCCCGCAGAAATGCTTCGAGGTCGAGGACGTGCGCCGGTGGGTCTACCAGCTGTGCGACGCCATGCACTACGCGCATTCGCAGCGCGTCGTGCACCGCGACATCAAGCCGGCCAACCTGATGGTCAACGACCGCGGCGACATGAAGCTCGGCGACTTCGGCATCGGCCGCACGGTCGCCGACACCGTGAATCGCGTCACGCGCAACGCCGCCGGCACGCCGCCGTTCATGAGCCCGCAGCAGACGATGGGCGAGAAGGCCACGCCGGCCGACGACATCTACAGCATCGGCGCCACGATCTACGACCTGCTGACGGGCGAGCCGCCGTTCTTCCGCGGCGCGATCCGCGAGCAGACGCTGGCCAAGGTCCCGCCCAGCATGACCGAGCGCCGCAAGGAACTCGGCCGCACGGGCGCCGCCATCCCCGAATCCTGGGAGCGCGCCGTCGCCGCCTGCCTCGCCAAGGAGCCGGCCGGCCGGCCCGCGACGGCCCAGGCCATCCGCGAACTGCTCGAGGGCCAGGCCGCCGCCCCCGCGCCGCGTCGTCGCGGACTGATGCTGGCGGTCGCGGGCGTCGCGGTCGTGGCGGTGGGCGCCGCGGGTTTCTATTTCTGGTCGCAGTCGGCTACCGAGCCCGAATCGGTGGCGCCAGCCCGATCGAAGGTGGCAGCCAAGCCGGCGACGACCGAGCCAGCCGGAGCCGCGGCCACCAAGCCCGCCGAGACGGCGGTGGCGAGCTCCAACCCGGCCTCGACCGCCAGCACCCCGGCCAGTGCGCCCGCGGTGGCTGTGCCGGTGCCGACCGGGGTCAAGACGCCGGTCGACGACCTGATCGATGCCGGCGGCATCACGCGCGAGGAGGGCGCCACGCTCAACAACGCGCTGAAGACCCAGTATGGCGACGCCGAGAAGGTCCTCGCGACGCGCCTGCTGATCGACCACACGCTGACGCCGGACCTCTGGCGCGCATATTCCGGTTTGGTCCCGACCGAGGAAGCCGTGCTCAAGCAGCTGCGGCCGGTGCTGGCAGCGGGTGCGATCAAGGAGAACGAATTCGCCTGGCTGCGCGCCGCGCTCGACGGCCGGAAAGGCGAGCCGGAGAAGGCCGTCGCGACCCAGCTGATCGTCGCGAAGACCCTGACGCCCGAGCAGTGGCGGACGCAGACCGACCTTTACCCGGAGCTGAAGCGCGATCCGCTGATGGAGAAGATCAAGCCGTTCATCACGGCCGGCTCGGTGACGGAGCCCGAGGGCAAGTGGCTGCGCGCGGCGCTGGCCGGGGAGAAGCCGGCGGCGGAGAACGCGGTGGCGGCGCAGCTCATCGACGCGAAGACGCTGACGCCGGGCCAGTGGCGCGCGCGGACGACCTACAGTTACCTCCTCAAGGACGACGCGGAGATCGACCCAAACCAACTGCCGCCGGCTTTGGACCTTGTGCTCGGCCCGAAGGCGAACATCCGGCTGCTCCGCCTGGACGCGGGCGCGGTGCAGGTCGGCTCGCCACGCGACGAGCTGGGCCGCCGGCCGAACGAGTCGGAACCGCGCCGCGTGGACATCGCGAAGCCGCTTTACCTCGGCATGTACGAGGTGACGCAGGCGCAGTACGAGAGCATGGCGCCACGCAGCCCGAGCTTCTGGCGGAACCGCCCGACCTGGCCGATCGACCAGGTGGTGTGGCAGGACGTGACGGCCTACCTGGCTAAGCTGAACGCGGTCCTCGCCAAGCATTACGGCGGCGCGCTGGTGGCGGACCTGCCGACCGAGGAAGAGTGGGAGTATGCGTGCCGAGCGGGGACGGAGACCCCGTTCAACAACGGCCGGCCGATCACCAGCATTGGCCGCGACCCGGCGCTCGACGGACTGGCGAACTACGGCGGCGCGGAGAACGGCACGCCGAAGCCGGTGGGATCATTCGCGCCGAACGCGTGGGGCTTTTACGACATGCACGGCAACGTGCTCGAGTGGTGCAAGGACAAGTTCCAGCGCGGCGGCCACTGGCAGTCGCGCGCTGCGGACTGCCGCGCCGCGGCCCGCACGCAGAGCAGCGCCGACGCCGGCCGGTCTAACAAGGTTGGCTTCCGCCTCGCCATCCGCTACCGGCCGCCGGGCGGGAACTGAGACTTGCTGCGAAGCCGATGGGATTTGGCGCGGGTGGACGTTCCGAATCCCGAATGGCGAATTCCGAATTTCGATCAGGGGCCCACGGAACACACGGAAGACACGGAAAAGCGATCCGGTGGTGGTGGGTGGGCGACGGCAGGCGCCTTCGATCATGATGTCGGCGTCCTGCTCGCTACCCGCTACGG
>CAZUQB010000239.1:0-1947 GCA_964622405.1 uncultured Opitutaceae bacterium
GCGGCGTCGATCTGGGCCTTCATCTTCCGGCAGAGTTCCTCCTGCTGGTACTGCACGCCCTCGATCACGTCGGCGATGCGGCTGCCCGTGAGCGCTTCCTCGATGTAGAAGCCGTTGGGCTCGTCGGCCTCGAGGAAGACGTGCACCTCGTTCACGCGGCCGAAAAGGTTGTGCAGGTCACCCATGATGTCCTGGTAGGCGCCGGTCAGGAACACGCCGAGGTAGTACGGCTTGTTGTTCAGCGGGTGGAGCGTGATGTAGTCCTTCACGTCCTGCAGGTCGATGAACGACGAGATCTTGCCGTCGGAGTCGCAGGTGATGTCGACGAGGATCGCGTTGACCGTCGGCTTCTCGTTGAGCCGGTGCAGCGGGGCGATCGGGAAGAGCTGCTTCAGCGCCCAGTGGTCGAGGAGCGACTGGAAGACCGAGAAATTGCAGACGTACTGGTCGGCCAGGAGCTTGTCCAGGTCGTGGAGTTCCTCGGGCTGGTAGCCGGTCTTGCGGCCCTCCTTGGCGATCTGCTCGCAGATCTGCCAGAAGAGCGACTCGGCGGCGGCGCGGTTCTCGAGGTCGAGGTAGCCGAGGTTGAAGAGCGAGAACGCCTCCTCCTTCTTCTGCAGCGAGTCGTGGAAGCGCTCGAGGCGGCCGAGCTTCGTCTTGTTCTTGAGCATCTCCTCGAGGTCGGTGACGACCTTGTGCTTCACCTTCGGCTGGTGCTGGTGGCCGAGGGACTCGCGCTTGTTGATGCGCTCGAAGACCTCGACGACGAGGAGCGAGTGGGGGGCGACGACGGCGCGGCCGGACTCGCTGACGATGTCGGGCACGGGGACGCCGGAGGCGGTGCAGATCTCGCGGATGTTGAACACGACGTCGCGCGCGTACTCGTCGAGCGAGTAGTTCATCGAGCTCTCGAAGTTCGTGCGGGAGCCGTCGTAGTCGATGCCGAGGCCGCCGCCGACGTCGAGGTAGCCCATCGGGAAGCCCATCTTCGCCAGCTGGCAGTAGAAGCGGGAGGCCTCGATGACGGCGTTCTTGATCGTGATGATGTTCGGGACCTGGGAGCCGATGTGGAAATGGATGAGCCGGAGCGCGCCGCGGAGCTTGGCGGCCTTCAGCTTCTCGCAGGCGAACAGGATTTCCGCGGTGTTGAGGCCGAACTTGGCGTTGTCGCCGGTGGACAGGGCCCACTTGCCCTCGCCGCGGGTCTGGAGCTTGCAGCGGAAGCCGATCATGGGCTTCACGCCGGTCTCCTCGGAAATGCGGATGATGTCGTCGAGCTCGGCGAGCTGCTCGACCACGATGATGATCTTCTTGCCGAGCTTGCGGCCGAGCAGGGCGAGCCGGATGTAGTCGTGGTCCTTGTACCCGTTGCAGATGATGAGGCGCTGGTTGCCCTCGTGCATCGCCAGGGCGATCATCAGCTCGGGCTTGGAACCGGCCTCCAGGCCGTAGCCGTAGTCCTTGCCGGCGAGGATGATCTCGTCGACGACCTCGCGGAGCTGGTTGACCTTGATCGGAAAGACGCCGCGGTACTCGCCCTTGTAGCCCTCCTCCTTGATGGCCTTGACGAAGCACTCGTTGAGCTGGATGACCCGGTGACGGAGGAGGTCCTGGAACCGGATGACCATCGGGGCCTTGAGGCCCATGCCGAGGGCCTCCTCGACCACGTCCATGATGCGGATGCTGCGGTCGTCGGCCCGGGGGTGGACGTTGACGAAGCCCTCGTCGTCGACCGCCATGTGGCCGGCGCCCCAGCGTTTGAACCCGTAATGCTCCTCGGATTTGGCGGCGGACCAGGCGGATGCGGATTTGCTTTTCAACTCAGGGAGTGGGAGGGGGAGTTATGGCTTGCTATCGTTGGAGGGTAAGCCGTTAGGATGCATGTTTTCATTTTTCAAAACCATCAACGCAATGACGAAAATGTCCCTCCTGTCCGACGCGCTTTCC
>CAZUQB010000239.1:2047-4492 GCA_964622405.1 uncultured Opitutaceae bacterium
AAAAACCACCATGTTCAGACGCAACCTCTGGAAGATCGCGTTCAGCCTCATTATCCTGAGCTGGGCCGTATCCAACCTCGTGCCCATCCAGGACCAGGACTTCGCCGCTTACGTCCGCAGCCATGCGGGCGCCAAGCAGGCCGAGTTCGGCAAGCTGGTCGATGAGGCCGTGGCCCTGAAGAAATCCGGCGCCGTGCCCAGCGAGTACGTCGCGCTCAAGCAGATCGGCCGGGACCGCCGCATCGACCTGACGCCGTACTTCCCCGACATCCAGCTCGAGGCGAAGCTCACCAACATCGAGAAGCGCAACAACATCCTCCTGACCGAGCTCCTCACCCGTTCCAAGAGCCGCCTCCAGCTCGGCCTCGACCTCAAGGGCGGCGTCGCGTTCACCCTCGAGGTGGATCCCAAGGCCGCCGCGAAGTTCTCGAACGACGAGCGCAAGGAGAAGCTCTCCAAGGCCATCGAGATCATCGGCGCCCGCATCAACTCCTTCGGCATCTCCGAGCCGATCATCCGCCCGGTCGGCGACGGCCGCATCGAGGTCCAGCTCGCCGGCGTGAACACCAAGGACAACCCGGACGTCGTCGAGAACGTCAAGAAGCCCGCGCGCCTCGACTTCCGCATCGTCCATCCCACCCTGACCCCGGCCACCGTACCCGCGGGCGAGGTGCCCCCGGGGTATGAGATCCTGACGCTCGAGCAGGACGGCCCCCGCGGCGAGAACTACACCGAGGACCTGTTCGTCAAGCGCATCCCCGAGATGGGCGGCGAGGCGATCTCCGACTCCCACGTCCAGCTCGACATGTACGGCAAGCCCGAGGTCGCGCTCAACTTCACCAAGGAGGGCCGCCAGCACTTCGCCGCGGTCACCCGCGAGATCGCCAACGGCGGCCGCCAGGCCGGCCGGCTCGGCCGCCTCGCCATCGTGCTCGACGGCAAGCTCTACTCCGCCCCGACGGTCAAGGAGGAGATCGACAGCCCGGCCCCCCAGATCAGCGGCGGCTCCATGACGGAGCGCGAGGCGTTCAACCTCGCCAATGTCCTCAACAACCCCCTCGACCTCCCGCTCGTCGTCAAGGAGCAGTACGAGGTCGGCCCGTCGCTCGCCCAGGACGCCGTCGACTGCGGCGTGCGCGCCTCGGTCATCGGCACCGCGCTCGTCGCGGCGTTCATGATCACCTTCTACACGACCGGCGGCATCGTCGCGGTCTTCACCCTCGCGATCAACGTGCTCGTGATCCTCGGCGTCATGGCGTTCTACCACGCCACCATGACCCTCCCCGGCCTCGCCGGCATCGTGCTCACGATCGGCATGGCGGTGGACGCGAACATCCTGATCTACGAGCGCATGCGCGAGGAGATCGCGCTGGGCAAGCCGCTCGGCGTCGCCAACCAGAGCGGCTACCTGAAGGCCCTCTGGACCATCCTGGACGCCCACGCGGTCCAGCTGATCATCTGCGCGATCATGATCCTCAAGGGCACCGGCCCGATCAAGGGCTTCGGTGTCACGCTGCTCATCGGCGTGCTCTCCACGCTGTTCTCGGTCCTGATCACGGCCCACATGGTGCTCGAGATGCTGATCGAGGCCCAGTGGCTGAAGAAGATCACGATGCGCCGCATGCTGAAGGATCTCCACGTCGACTTCATCAAGTACGGCAAGCCGGCCGCCATCGGCTCGGTGGCGCTGGTGGTCATCTCGATCGCCTACGTCGTCTACCAGGGCCCCCGCATCTACGGCATCGACTTCGCGGGCGGCGACCTCGTCAGCCTGTCGTTCAAGCAGAAGCTCGAGTCGGGCAGCATCACCGCCGTGGCCAAGGGCCTCGGCCTGTCCGAGGTCAATCCGACCTATGTCGCCCCGATCGGCGGCGGCACCGAGACGCTCAACATCGAGACGCCCGAGGGCAAGGGTGACGCCCTGGTCGCGGCGCTGCAGAAGCAATACCCGGCCGCCGGCTTCGAGCTGGCCGGCAAGAGCCACATCGGCGCCTCGATCGGCAAGGAGATCGAGTGGAACGCCCTCGTCGCCGTCGGCCTGTCGATGGCGGTCATCCTGCTCTACATCGCGTTCCGCTTCGAGTTCGGCTTCGGCGTCGGCGCCATGGCCTCGACCTTCCACGACGTGCTGATGAACATCGGCATCTTCGTGCTGTTCGGCCACCAGTTCTCCGCGCCCATGGTCGCGGCGATCCTGTGCGTCGTCGGCTACTCGATCAACGAGACCGTCGTCGTGTTCGACCGCATCCGGGAGGAGCTCAAGCTCAACCCGACCGGCCACCTCCGCGACGTCATCAATTCCGCCATCAACAAGGTCTTCGCGCGCACGATCATGACCGCGACGACGACGTTCCTCGCGGCCCTCGCCCTGTTCGTGTTCGGCGGCGGCGTGCTCCGGGACATCTCGTTCGCGTTCCTCGTCGGCATCGTGACCTCCACGTTCTC
>CAZUQB010000240.1:0-2763 GCA_964622405.1 uncultured Opitutaceae bacterium
TGCACATGCAGTCGATGTGGTACTGCGTGATCAGGTCCTCGAGGCGGTACACCGCACGGAGCGGCAGCATGAGCGTCAGCACCATGCCGAAGCCCGAAAAGATGGCGCCCGCGACGAAGTACGGCGGGAAGATGGTCGTGTGCCAGCCCGGCAGCAGCGAGACCGCGAAGTCGAACGACACGATGGTGTGCACCGAAAGCACGAGCGGCGTCGAGATGCCGGCCAGGATCAGGTAGGCCATCTCGTAGTTGCTCCAGTGGCGGTTCGAGCCGCGCCAGCCCATCGCGAACAGGCCGTACAGGAAGGAGCGCAGCTTGTTGCCCGCGGCGTGGAACCGGTCGCGGAGCACCGCGAGGTCCGGGATCAGGCCGATGTACCAGAACAGCACGGAGACCGTGCCGTAGGTCGAGACCGCGAACACGTCCCACTCCAGCGGCGAACGGAAGTTCTGCCAGATGTAGTTGTAGTTCGGGATCGGGAAGAGGAACCAGGCGTACCAGATGCGGCCGACGTGGAAGACCGGGAAGATCGCGGCGCAGACGACCGCGAAGATGGTCATGGCCTCGGCGGCGCGGTTGATCGACGTGCGCCACTTCTGGCGCAGGAGGCAGAGGATCGCCGAGATCAGGGTGCCGGCGTGGCCGATGCCGATCCAGAAGACGAAGTTGACGATGTCCCACGCCCAGTTGACCGGGTTGGCGTGACCCCAGACACCGACGCCGGTGGCGACGAGGTAGGTCAGGCCCGCGACGGTGAACGAGGCGACGAAGCAGGCGACGCCGAAGCACCACCACCACCACGTCGGGGTCTTGCCCTCGATGATGCCGCAGATCTTGTCGGTGATCCACGAGAAGCTGCGGTTGTGCGCGACCAGCGTGGCCCGCGGGAAGACCGCGGGCTTCACCTCGCCGAGGATGGCCGGCAGAGCGGCTTGTTCAACGTGAGCCATTAGCTAAGTCCTCCGAAACGGTTCGCCGCGTCGCGCAGCGCATGTCCACCCTCGTGATGCCCGCCGTGGCCGGACCCGTGGTCGCCGTGGCCGTTCTTCCGGTTGTACTCGACCCGGCTGAGCGGGAGCGAGGCGTAGTCCGGCATGTGCGGGTTCGGGTTGCGCAGCTTGCCGAGGTAGGTCGTGCGCGGGCGGATGTTCAGGTAGCCCAGCAGCGAGTAGTCCTGCTCGCGGGCCTTGGCCTTCGAGACGGCGCTGTCGGTGTCCAGGATGTTGCCGAACACGATGGCCTCGACCGGGCAGACCTGCTGGCAGGCCGTCCGGATCGTGCCGTCCGGGACGGTCACGTCGCCGGGCGTGCCGGCCTGGGCCATCTTCACCTTGTGCTGGATCTTGCCGTTCTGGATGCGCTGCACGCAGTACGTGCACTTTTCCATCACGCCGCGCATGCGCACGGTGACCTCCGGGTTCTTCACCATCTGCACGAGCTCGGGCATCCCCTTCGGGCCGAGCTGGCTGAGGTAGAGGCTGTCCAGCTGGCGCTGGTTGAAGTCAAAGAAGTTGAAGCGCCGCACCTTGTACGGGCAGTTGTTCGCGCAATAGCGGGTGCCGATGCAGCGGTTGTAGGCCATCGTGTTGAGGCCCTCGTCGTCGTGCACGGTCGCGTTGACCGGGCACACCGTCTCGCAGGGGGCCAGCTCGCATTGCTGGCAGGCGACGGGCTGCAGGGAAACTTGCGGGTCCTCGGGGAGCGTGGCGTTGCCCGGGCCGCCGAAGGCCGCGGCGTCGGCATTGCCGTCCGAGTAGTAGCGGTCGAGGCGGATCCAGTGCATCTCGCGGCCGCGCTGGACCTGGTCCCGGCCGACGATCGGGATGTTGTTCTCGGCCTGGCAGGCCACCACGCAGGCGTTGCAGCCGATGCAGGTGTTGAGGTCGATCGACATGCCCCACTGGTGCACGCCGTCGAACTTCGGGGTCGAGTAGAGCGAGCCGCCGCGCGGGAGGTCCTTCGACCGCTGCGCCGCGACCTTCGCGCGCTCCTCTTCCGAAAGCTTGTTGTCGTTCTGCGGGGTGTTGTCCGCGCCGTAGATGGCGGGCGAGTGCGTCTCGGTGCCGACCTCGTCGACGTAGCCCGGGTTCTCCCGGTATTCGTCGTAGTTCGCCTCGCGCACGAGGTCGCGGCCTTCCATCGACCAGTGCTCCTGGACGTTGGCCAGCAGGCGGCGCTCGCCGGTGTTGACGAGCTTCGCGCCGGTGGCGAAGCCCATCGCGCCGCTGGTGCGGATCGCGTAGCCGCTGAAGCCGGCGCCGCTGCCGACGCGGCCCGTGACGGTGCGGCCGTAGCCGAGCGCCACGACGACGGTGTAGTTCGACAGGCCGGGCTGGATGTGCACCGGACCGCGGACCTTGCGGCCGCCGACGGTCAGCTCGTACACGTGACCGTTTTCCTTGCCGATGAAGAACTCGTTCTCCTCCTTGCGGGCGACCTGGAGCAGCGAACCCTTCGGCTCGATGCCCAGCTCCTTGCCGAGCTTCGGACTCACGAGGATGGCGTTGTCCCAGGCAATCTTGGTGATCGGATCCGGGCACTCCTGCAGCCAGCCGTTGTTGGCGAAGCGGCCGTCGTCCATCTTGTGGTCCGTGACGAAGCGGACCTCGAGGTTGGAGAGCGACAGCGCCTCGACTTTCGGGGCGGCGGACATCAGCGCGGCGGCGCCGTTGAGGTCGTAGCGGACCGCGACCTTCTCGTAGGCGGAGTCGGCCAGCAGGCCGTCGTGCAGGAACTGGCGGAAGAACTTCTCCGGGTCCGCCGA
>CAZUQB010000240.1:2863-4470 GCA_964622405.1 uncultured Opitutaceae bacterium
CATGTGGCTGGAGGCGAGGCGCAGGCGGTGGTCCGCCATGCTGCCGGTGAGGGACAGGCCGCTCTCCACGACGTAGAGGCGGTTCATCGGGTCCTCCGGCTTGGTCACGCGGCGCCCCTTGGCGAACTCACGGGCGTAATAAAGGCTGCCGGCCTCGGCGTGGAAGAAGTCGGCGTCGAGGCTGACGATGCGCTTGGCCTTCGCGAAGCGGTACAGCGGCTTGACGTCGCGGCCGAAGCAGGCGCGCGCGGCGGCGGCCGGCGGCTCATCGCGGACGGGCTCGTACTCGGCCCAGATGGCGCGCGGGAACTTGCGGCGCAGCTGGCCCAGCAGGCGGGCGCGCGTCGGGGAGGACGACTCGTTGGCGAGGAAGGCAAGGCCCTCGCCGTCATTCGCGGCGGCCCCCTGCCCCACCGCGGCAAGCCGGGCGGCGATGTCGGCCGACGTGGCCGCAGCACCCTTCACGGTGTGCGTCGTGGCGCGGTCGGGATCGTAGAGGTCGAGGATCGAGGCCTGCGCGACCAGCGACGTGGCGCCGCCGTGCGGCGCGTAGGTCGGGTTGCCCTCCAGCTTGGTGGGACGGCCCTGGTGGGTCTCGGCCAGCAGCGGGATGGCGGAATTGCGCAGCGGCATCGCCGTGGCGAAATAGAGCGGCAGGCCCTGGATGACCCCCTCGACGGACTTGCCGTAAGGGAGGACGTACTGCTCGGGCCGGCGGCAGCCGGCGAGGCCGAGGCCGCCGAGGGCAAAGGAGGCCGCCATGATCTTGGCGAACTGGCGGCGGTCGACGCCGGCCAGCTCCGAGGCTCCCTCGGGAAATTCGCGCTCGAGCTGCGCCTTGAAGCCAGGCGTCTCAGCCAGCTCGTCGAGACTCCGCCAGTACTTGGGACCGGCGAGTTCGCGTTCGGACGGTGCGGGATGGTGAAATTCGCGTTTCATCGATGGCAGCCGGAGCAGCTTTGCGGAGGTTTGATGTTCCGGTCGGTCAGGAACTTGTGGGCGGCGTCGAGGCCCGACTTCTGGGCGATCGTCGCGGAATCCAGATTGAACACGTCACCCGGCTCGCGGACGCGCGGGGCCGGGTCGCGGTGGCAGTCGAGGCAGAAGCCCATGCTCAGCGGCTGGGCGTGCGTGACGACCTCCATCTCGTTGATCTTGCCGTGGCACTCGACGCAGCTGACGCCGCGGTTCACGTGGATGGCGTGGTTGAAATAGACGTAGTCGGGGGTCTGGTGGATCTTCACCCACGGCACGGCCTCGCCGGTCTCGTAGCTGTGGCGCACCACGGCGAGAAGCGGGCTGTCCTTCTTCACCTGGTTGTGGCAGTTCATGCAGGTCTGCGAGGTCGGCAGGTTGGCCACCCCGGACTTGTCCACGTTGCTGTGGCAGTAGCGGCAGTCGATGCCGAGCTGCCCGGCGTGCAGCGCGTGGCTGTATGGGACCGGCTGCACCGGCGCGTAGCCCACGCGCGTGTACTTCGGCGTCATGTAGTACGTCGCGCCGGCGGTCACCACTCCGGCGAGGACCACCAGGTAAACGATGATCTGGAGCGGCAGCTTGTTGGCCGATTTGGGAAATAGTTTCGACATGGTCCGGAAGATCCGAGG
>CAZUQB010000241.1:0-4452 GCA_964622405.1 uncultured Opitutaceae bacterium
CTGCTCTCCAACCTGCCCGAAATGGAGCAGGTCGACTTCGGTTACGTGCCGCAGATCTGGACCGACTGGATCGCGAAGGCGGAGGCGCCGCCCATCAAGCCCGCCTGCGAGCTCTTCCGCACGGCGAAGGCGCTCGGGTATGAGGTCATCATTCTCTCAGGCCGCCGCGAGCGCGACCGGCCCGGCACCGAGCGAAATCTCCAGGCGGCGGGCTGCGGTGCCTACGCCCGCCTGATCCTGAAGGCCGACGCCGACCGGATGACCACCGGGGCGTGGAAAGCCGAACAGCGCCGCCAGCTCGTCGCGGAGGGCCACGTGATCGTGGCGAACATCGGCGACCAGGACAGCGACTTCGCCGGCGGCCTGTCAGAGCGGGACTTCAAGCTGCCCAGTCCGTTCTACCTGATGAAGTAGGCGCGCGGCGTTGCCGCGCAGGTAACAGGAGCCAGGGTGCAAGTATTAGGAAGACAGCGGGTGGAACCCATGGTCCCAATGCGTTAGCCCGATTCGAACTCCTCATTTCGATCTACGAACTCCCGCTGCAGCTGCAATCCGCAGCGGGGCGTAAAGGGCCAATGCGCACCACCAAAAACAACGGCCGCGCGTAACTCGCGCGGCCGCATCACTTCAGGGTGCTGGATTCCTGTTACCCGGAACCTGACCCCTGTTACTCTTACTTCTTCGGCGCCTGCGCCTGGATCTCCGCGAGGCGCTTGTCGATGTCGTTCATCCGGTTGATCAGGTCGCCCTCGACCTTCTTGCGCTCGCTGCTCGAGACAATGCTCAGGCTGGCGGCGTCCTTGACGACATTGGCGGGGAGGGTGAGCAGGCGGGTGATCAGGCCCTGGTCCTTGAACGAGCTGAGGTAGAGGGCGGTGATCTCGTGCGAGAGCTTGAGCGCGTCCTGCGCCACGCCCTGCGTGGCCTGGAGGTTGTTGTTCAGCTGCTGGTTCTTCGCGAGCTCGGACGTGAGCACGACGCCAACCTGGTCGGAGATCTTCTGGCTGTAGGCGGCGATCGAGTCGCGGGTGAGGTGCTGGTCGTTCGCCATCTCGGCGAGGATCGGCTGGATCTTCTCGGTCATGCGCGAGGAGACCTTGTCCACCTGCTCGTTCTGCATGCGCTCGGCCTCCTCGGGCGTCTTCGGCAACGGGTTGTACGGCTGGACCTTCTTCGCGACCGCCTCGGCGAGGGCGTTGATCTTGTCGGCGTTGAGCTTGTTGATCTCCTCGTCCGTCATGAACATGTCCGCCTGGCGCTTGGCGATGGCGTCCTTGAGCAGCTTGTTGGTCGCCTCGATCTGCCGCCGGTTCTCCTCGGAGGCGGCCTTGAGGGCGTCATTCTGTTCGCGGAGCGGAGTGATCTCGGCCTGGGAGCGCGCCGCCATCTCGGCCACGGTGCGCTGATGGAGCCAGAAAGCGGCGCCGGTGATGAGCAGCGCGGTGAGGAGAATCGTCGGTAGTTGCTCTTTGATTTTGGACCACATGTTCGAGGAGGGGTTGAGGACTGGTATGACGGTGATGCCGTGGAAAAGCAATGAAAGGGTGGGCCGGGCTTTGCGGTTGTTTTTTACCCGTGGCCGCGCAGGTTCGCGCCATGAGTCTCAACCGGACCGAGCAGCGGCTGTTCGATTACGTGCAACGTCATCCGGAAGAGAGACATCACTGGCAGGCCAAAGTTCTCCGCCTGGCGGCAAATGTGCCGGACCCGCACGAGGCCGCCCGCCGGCTCGATGGCGAGCTCTGGCGCTACTATGAGGAGCGGACGGCGGTCGTGCCCGAGTTTCGGGATGCCGCCCGGCACGAAGGGGCCCAGCGGACCAGCCTCAAGAACCTCGCCGAGTACCTCTTGCGCCTCTGGTCCCCGCCCAAGCCCAAGAAACCCAGGCCGGCGGACCCGTCCCAAGGCGGGCTGGCGTGACGCCTGGCGCGCCCGGGTGGCTTCGCCGCCGTGGCATCCGCGGGTTCGAATTCCGCGTTCTTGGCTTGGAACCTTTTCGCCGTCTTGGCGTCAGACCCAGTACTCCCGCTTAGCGGGAGATTTGGGGTAAGTTAGAAAGTAATAGGCGGGTCGTCTAGGGGTAGGCGACCCGCCTTCTTTTTGCCATTTTGGGTGCCCGTTGAGCCGTCGCTGCGAATGCCGGCCTATAAGTTCCCCACTGCCCGCGGTTCCCAGATGGCGATAAGGTTAAATAATGTGGTCTGCGTAACTCTATCATCGACAAATGGCACCGTGTGTGCAGGGTTATTCACAAGATATCCACACCGATGGAAAACCTGCGCGGGGCGGTTGCCTCTCATTCGCGGATCAAGGTATCGGCCAAAGTTAAGACCTTCGTGCTGGACACGAATGTCCTCCTCCACGATCCGCAATCGATTTACAAATTCGAGGAAAACAACCTCGCGATCCCGGTCGAGGTGCTCGAGGAGCTCGACTCGATCAAGGGCGAGCAATCCACCGAGCGCGGGCGCAATGCGCGGCGGGTTCACCGGATTCTCCAGGAACTCCTGCCCGATTCGCGCTCGATGCATGAGGGCGTGGAGCTGCCCACCGGCGGCACGCTGACGATCATCATCAATCCGTACCTGATGGATGGCGGCCGCACCTCCGCCGGCATGCAGCGGCTGCGCTCGATTCTCCCGGACCTCTCGAAAAAGGACAACCGCATCATCGCCGCCGCGCTGTTCGTGCAGGAGCAGTATCCGCCGCCGACGATTCTGGTGACGAAGGACGTCAACGTGCAGCTCAAGGCGCGCGCGGTCGGCCTCGAGTCCGAGGATTACCTCAACGACAAGGTCCCGGAGACCGCCGAGGAGGCGAGCTACGGCGAGATCGGGGTCAATCTCTATGAGCTCCAGCGGTTCTGTTCCGAGGGCGAGTTCGAGCTGAGCGAGGAGCTCGCCAAGCCGCTTTATCTCAACGAATACGTCCTGCTCCGCTCCGACGAGGGCAAGACGATGCCCGCGCGCTACTATGGCGACGGCATCGTGAAACGCCTGAAGATCCCGGATTTCGTGAAGGCGCCGGGCGGCATCCCGATCCGCGCGCGCAACCTCGAGCAGCAGTTCTTCCTCGATGCCCTGCTCGACGACAGCATCAACATGGTGACCTGCTTCGGCAAGGCGGGCACGGGCAAGACGCTCCTCTCGATCGCCGGCGCGCTGCACCAGACCTGGGACGACAATTCCCGCTACGACGGCGTCTCGATCTCGCGGCCCGTGATCGCGCTCGGCAAGGACATCGGCTTCCTGCCCGGCACGCTCGAGGAGAAGATGAAGCCCTGGCTGCAGCCGTACTACGACGCGCTCGAGGTGCTGATCCCGTCGAAGCCGCAGAAGGACCCGCAGTTCGCCTCCAAGAAGGTCTCCAAGAAGAAGCACAAGAAGCACGACCCCGCGTATCTCGCCGCGATGACCGCGGTGGCGCCGCCCCAGCAGTCGTCCAACGGCGGCTCCAATGGCGGCACCGCGCTCCTCAAGCCCTACGAACGCCTGCTCAAGAGCGGCCTCGTCGAGATCGAGGCGCTCGCGTTCATCCGCGGCCGCTCAATCGCCCGCCGCTTCTTCATCCTCGACGAGGCGCAGCAGCTCACGCCGCATGAGGTGAAAACGGTGATCACCCGCATTTCCGAGGGTTCCAAGATCGTGCTCATCGGCGACCCGGCCCAGATCGACAACCCGTATGTCGACTCGCGCAGCAACGGGCTCGTCTATTGCCACAATCGCATGAAGGGCCACTCGATCGCCGCGCACGTGAAGCTCACGAAGGGCGAGCGTTCCAGGCTCGCCGAGCTCGCGGCCGACCTGCTGTAGCGGTCAGGCACGCATCCGCCGCAGATTCCGGAATCCGGATTCCGAATTCCGGATCTCAAAAGCCGAATCCCGAATTCCGAATTTCGAATTCCGATCAGCCGCGCCTGCGGCGCGGCTGATCACTGTTCCGCCTCGCGCGCCATCAGCCAGAGCAGGTCGGACACGCGGTTGATGTACTGCTGCAGCACGGCCCGGACCGTGCGGCCTTGCGCGGGCAGGGAGATGATCCGGCGCTCGGCCCGGCGGGCCGCGGTGCGCGCGAGGTCGAGGGCGGCGGCGTGCACGTTCGCCCCGGGCGTCGCCCAGCCGTCGAGCTTCAGCGCCTTGGCCTCCAGCGCCGCGATCGCCTGGTCGAGGCGCGCGAGCTCCGGCGCGCCGATCTTGCGGAACGCCGACGCGGTGTAGCGCGGCACGTCGCCCTCGGCGCAGGCCATCTCGCCCATCAGCGCCACGAGGTCCTGCTGGATCAGCTCCAGCTCGGCCCGGCGCACGGCACGGGTGGTGGAGGCCTTGGCGAAGCCGAGGGCCGCGTTCAGCTCGTCGCAGGCGCCCACCGCCTCGATCTGGAAATGGTTTTTCGGCACCCGCTGCCCGTAGAGCAGGCTCGTCGTGCCGTCGTCGCCGGTGCGCGTCGCGATGG
>CAZUQB010000242.1:0-4419 GCA_964622405.1 uncultured Opitutaceae bacterium
GACGCCGCCGGCCAGGGCGGCACCGTGCTGGTCGAGGCGTACGAGGTGCCGTAGCCCCGCGCGAATTTGTGCCGGGAAAATTTCGCCAAAGTTAGGTAGGGCGGGCCCGCAACCGGGCGAAGGGCGGCGCCGTCGACCGCATCGTGGCCGGATGGCGGAGCCGCGCACCGGTCGCGCCCATGAGCCCCGTCGCCGCCCCAGCCATCAACCACACGCCCCGCCCGGAGCCGTCGCCGGGCCTGCGGGTCGTCATCGCGAAGCCCATGCGCCTCTATGCCGAGGCGATGGCGGTGGTGTGCCGCGACCTGCTCGCCGGGGCCGAGATCACGATCGTGGTGCGCGGGGCGGAGCTGCTGGGCCGGCTGCGCGCCCAGCCGGCCGACCTGCTGGTGCTCGGCCTGGCGTTCCCGGATCTCGACGGCCTCGATCTCCTGGCCCCGATCGCCCGCGAGAAGCTGGCGGCCCGCGTGCTGGTGGACTCGCCGCGCCGGGACGAGTACTCGCTCCTGCGGCTGCGCTCGGCGCGCTTTGACGGTTTCATCGACGCGTCGTCCGAGGACGTCGCGGCGCTCTCCACGGCGATACGCTCGGTGCTGGACGGACAGGGCTACATCAGCCCGACCCTCCGGCCGCAGCTGATCGACCGCGCGCCGGCCGACGCACTGGGACAGCGGCTCACGCCGGCCGAGCTCCAGGTGCTGGGCGTGATCGGCGACGGCAGTGACAACGACGAGGCGGGCGAGCGCCTCGGACTCTCGCCGAAGACCGTGCAGACCCACCGCCGGAACATCATGCGCAAGCTGCGGGTGTCGACGAGCGCCAAGCTCGTGCGCGAGGCGGTGCGGCTGGGCATCGTGCGCATCACGCCGCGCGGCGTGGTGGCCCGGGCGCCGGCGGTTACCGCGCACCGTACCTAGAGTTGAGTACGGGGCCGCGGATCGCGCCGCGTCACGCCGGCGTCACAGCCCGCGCATTACCTCGAACCCTTTCACGACTTTCTCTGCGCCCGCTGAAGCTCGGTGCCCAGGTCGAATCCCGCTTGCGACTGATTCCGCCGGCGGGTGGCCACCGGGGGGTGGTTTGACGCTGAACTTCCGACGCGGCGGGCGCAGAGGCCCCTTCTCCCCGGGACGCGGCCGCGGGCCGCGCTGACGGGCCGCCTTTGGCGCGGCCCATCGCCGCGCCGAGCTCAAGCAACGACCAGAAACCACATCCATGAAACCTGTCATTGGTTACCCACGACCAGGAGCCCGCCGTCGGCTGGTTGCCTGTCTCGCGCTGCTGTCCACGTCGCTGGCGCCCGCGCTCCGCGCGGAGGCGTCGGACGACGTGAAGCAACTCCAGGACGAAGTCGCCGCCCTCAAGGCGCGGCTCGCCAAATACGAGGGCGAGGGCGCGACGCCGTCCGCGCCCGACGCCAATCCCGCCACTCCGGCCGCCCCCGCCGCCCCGGCCGGGACCCGCGCGCCGCTGGCGACCGACCAGGGCGTCGAGACCCTGTCGCCGTTCCAGGTCCGCAGCGACCGCGACAACGGCTACCTCCGCACAAACTCGGCCACCGCCACGCGCATCGGGATGGAGATCCAGAAGATCCCGATGTCCGTCTCGGTGGTGAGCTCGGATTTCATCCGCGACACCGGCATGCGGAGCCTGACCGACATCCTCGGCTACACCGCGGGCACGTCGGGCGACCCGAAGTTCGACACCAACCGTCCCTCGAACAACGCCACGCCGCAGGGCACGTTCACGGTCCGCGGCTTCCCGGTGAACATCATCCTGCGCGACGGCCTGCTGATGTACTCGACGAAGTATAACGTCGATAACACCGAGCGGGTGGAGATCATCAAGGGCCCGGCGGCCGTGTTCTTCGGCGAGGGCTACCCAGGCGGCGTGATCAACTATGTCACGAAGACCGCGAGCCTCGGCCAGCTGCCCACCGAGCTGAGCTACACCTTCGGCTCGGACAATCTCAACCGCGCGCTCCTCGACGACAACCACGTGCTGTCCGACAAGGCCGCGCTGCGCGTGGTGGCGGGCTGGGAGAACAGCCTCGGCGACCGCGCCTTCGAGTTCACGAAGCGCTTCGACCTCACGCCGTCGGTGGTCCTCGACCCGTTCGCGAACGGCAAGCTGAAGATCGCGGCGAACACGATCTACCTCAAGGAACGGTTCAACGAGAACCTCGGCGACTGGATCTATCCGGACGGCTGGTTCCAGGCGTACCAGAACCCGACCGCGGCGCTGATGACGGCGGCGGGGCTCGACCCGAGCAACCCGGCGTCGGTGACGGCGTACCGGAACCGCATCCAGACCAGCGTGGGCAACTACCAGGCGGATGTGCGCAAGGCGGCGAACAACCCGTACCTGCCGCTCTACACCTCGATCCAGCGGGGCGCGTACTACCTGGACAAGAACGGCAACCGGATTCACGACACCGGGTTCAACTACATGAACCGCGGCTCGTTTGACGACAACGAGCAGACGACCTCGACCTTCACGGTCGATGCGACGCCGACCGACTGGCTCTCCTTCCGGTACGCGCTGACCCAGGACAACACGACGTTCAACGACCAGGAGGGCAACAACGTCCCGAACGCCGACGGCTACACCTTCAACGCCGCCAGCGGCTACAGCGCGGCGGGCTACTGGCGCAAGACGCGCACGCACCAGTTCGACGCGGTCACGCGCTTCGACGTGCTGGGCGTGAAGAACAAGTTCCTGGTCGGCTACCTGCTGCAGAACCTGCGCCAGCAGTACCTGACCCCGGCGAACGGCAACGTGCCGGTCTACACGCTGGTCCCGGGCTACAACTACCCGACCACGAATCCGGCGACGAGCTTCACGCCGGCGGGGGCGGTGAACAACTCGCCGACGGCCTCGTACCTCACGGACCGCAACGGCAACATCATGACGGCGCAGCAGGTGTACGCGAACTGGGACCCGGGCACCCAGGTGCAGCCGGTCGAGTCGAAGCTCTTCCCGGGCTGGGCGAACCCGATCGACGGCTATCCGCAGCAGTACAACGCGTGGTACGTGAACTACTCGGGCACGGCGCTGCACGACCGGCTGACGCTCCTCGGCGGCTTCCGCCAGGAGACCTACCGCCAGGCCGGCCAGGCGCTGACCGCGAACTTCCCGTGGTACTCGCCGCCGCCGTACGCGTTCGCCGACCAGGCCACCTATCCTCCGGGCGTGTACAACTACTCGCCGAGCTATGCGTCGACGAACTTCCTCACCCAGACCGGCAACTCCTACATGGGCGGCCTGTCGTATGAGGTCAGCAAGGGCGTGAACGTCTACACCTCGGTCAGCCAGACCTTCCGGTTCAACAACCTCACGCCGCTCGGCGGCTTCCTGTACCACCTCGACACGGCGGATCCGAACTTCCAGTCGATGGTGAACAACATCCTCGCGGCCAACGGCGGCAGCTTCACCTACAAGTACTACAACGGCGGCTCGACCACGATCACCTCGGTCGCGGACGCGCTCGCCGCGCTGCAGCACGAGGGCGCCGGCACGCAGGCCCCGAACGAGGAGGGCAAGAACCTCGAGATCGGCACCAAGGTCTCGCTGTGGGACGACCGCCTCGTCGGCACGTTCTCGATCTTCCGCGCCGACCGGAACAACCAGCTGGTGGAGGACATCCAGCACCAGGTGACGGAGCCGTTCAACTACGGCAATCTCGCCGGGGTGCCGGCCGGCACGCGCAACCTGCGCTGGCGGTCGGTCGCGCACAATCGCATCGAGGGCACGGAGGCGGAGTTCATCTGGACACCCGCCCGCAACTTCCAGCTGCTCACGAACGCCTCGTGGTACTGGACGGCCAAGACGATCTCCGACCCGTCGGTCGCCGCCACGAATGTCAACCACGACATCTACTTCGGGAACCGCATCGAGAACGTGCCGGAGTACCGCCTGAATTTCTTCGGGAAGTACACCCTGCATGACACGTTCCTCCGCGGCCTGGGCATTGGCCTGGGCGGACGCTACTCGTCGCGCACGAACATCTCGCGCAGCGTCGACTGGAATCCGTCCCTCGGCGGCCTCACGTCCGGCAACTTCTTCGTGTTCACGGGCACGCTGTCGTACCCGTACACGGTGGCCGGCTACCGCCTGACCAGCCAGCTCGTCGTCGAGAACCTGTTCGACAAGGTCTACATCGACGGCGGCACCAGCGGCATCACGGCGCCGCCGCGCACGTGGTCGCTGCAGACCTCGCTCCGGTTCTAGGCCCGGACGTCTTTGTCAGTTAGGGTTGGTGTCACCACAGGGCGGCAGGCCGGGGGGCCTCCGCCCTGTTTTTTTGGCGGGCCGCCGTCAGCGGTCCCCTCCCGGACGCGCCGCGTCGTCGCCCGCGGGTCCCATGCCCAGCGGCTCCGCCGTGATCCGGCCGCGGGCCGAGAAGTACCGGCAGGGCGT
>CAZUQB010000243.1:0-2477 GCA_964622405.1 uncultured Opitutaceae bacterium
GCCTGGACCCGGACCGGCTTCTGCAGCCGCTCCACGGTCTCGAGGTTGTGGTTGTAGATGTCGGGCTTGGCCGCGAGCACGACGTCGACCAGGTCGAGCTGGCCCTTGAAATCGGGCACCAGCACCTCAATCGCCGTGTGCGGGTTGCGGTGGCGGATCGCGCGAATCGTCGCGGCCCACACGCTGGCGCCGCCGTCGGCCAGCTCGTCGCGGGCGACGCTCGTGACGACGCAGTGCCGGAGATTCATCTTGGCCACCGCGTCGGCCACGCGGGCCGGCTCGCCGAGGTCCAGCTCGGTCGGACGGCCGGTCTGGATCGCGCAGAAGTTGCACGACCGCGTGCAGATGTTGCCGAGGATCATGACCGTCGCGGTCCCGCGCGACCAGCATTCGCCCAGATTGGGGCATTGCGCGCTCTGGCACACCGTGTGGAGGACGTTGTCATCCACCAGCCGGCGGGTGGCCGCATAGCCGGGGCCGGCGGGCAGCTTGGCGCGGAGCCAGGAAGGTTTGCGGGCAGTGTCCATGGGAAGCTGGAAAGTGGCGGGTTTGAGGGGGAATGCAATCCCCGGCCGGTCCGCCGCGGGGCTCGGCCTCCGGACGCTCGTTGGCGCGCCCGGGTTGATCGTTCAGGGCCTGCGGGCTTGCGCCGTCCGGCCGGGTGGGGCTGTGTGGCGAAACCCCCGTCCCCCCATGTCACCCGCCCCCCTCCAAGCCACGGCGCTCGCTGATTCGCGGCCGGCCGGCGACCTGCGCCGCCGCCTGCAGCTGAACTTCGGCCGGCTCCACGATCCGGAATTCTCGTTCGAGGCGGCGACCACCGCGTTCACGGTCCGCGAGGCCCCGGGCGACTGGCTCGGGCGCACGCTGCTCGCGCTGACGCTCGACGCCCAGGCCCTGGGCCGCGAGGCGCCCCGGGCCGAGGAGACCGTCCGGCGCTGGCCCGAGGCGACCAATGGTCACGGTTACATCGGCCGGGTGCTGCCCGCCGGGAAGGGCGACGAGAACCAGATCGGCGGCCACAACGGCATGCTGCGCGGGCTTTGCGAATATTACCTGTGGAAAAAGGACCCGCGCGCCCTGGAGGCGATCCGCGGCATCGTGACCAACCTGATGCTGCCGTCGCGCGAGCTGTACGCGCAGTATCCCGACTCGCCGCTCGACAAGCTCAAGGGCGGGCCGGTGTCCGGCCTGACCATCGAGAACGACGGCGCGTGGGTCGGGCTCTCGACCGACATCGGCACGGTCTTCTTCACCCTCGACAGTCTCACCCAGGCCTACCTCATCGACCCGACGCCGGCGTTGCGCGACCTCGTGGAGGTCATGATCGCGCGCTACGCGCAGCTCGACATCCTGCGGCTCGGGGCGCAGACGCACGCCACCCTCACCACGCTGCGTGGCATCCTGCGCTGGTATCTCGAGGTCGACCCGCGGGCCGACCTGCTCGCGCTCGTCCGGACGCGATTCCAGAGTTACCTCGACCTCGCCCGCACCGAGCACCACGGCAACTTCAACTGGTTCGGCCGGCCGGAGTGGACGGAGAGCTGCGCCATCATCGATTCCTTCATGCTGGCGGTGCAGCTCTGGTCCGTCACTCGGGAGCCCGTCTACCTCGCCGAGGCTCATCGGATCTATCACAACGCGCTCTGTCACCACCAGCGCCCGAACGGCGGCTTCGGCTGCGACCACTGCACCGGGGCCGGTGACCAGCGATTCGTCCAGGCGTTCAAGTGGTTCGAGGCCCCGTGGTGCTGCACAATGCGCGGCGGCGAGGGTCTGGCCTGCGCCGCCCGCTATGCGGCGTTCACCGACCCGGCGCGGCCCCGCGAGGTCTGGCTGCCGTTCTATTTCGACGGCTCCGTCACGGTCCGCGCCCCCGGTGGCAACCTGGGCCTGACCGTCGCGAGCGAGTACCCGTATTCCGGCCGGGTCACGTATGCCGTGACGCAGGTCGAGGGCGCCGGACCGTGGAAACTGCACTTCTTCGTGCCCCCGGGCATCACGCCGGGCTCGCTCCTGGTTCGGCAGGCCGGGCAGGCCCTGCCGGTGACGTTCGAGGCGGGCTTCGCCGTCGTGGCCGCGAAGCTGGCGGTCAACGACCTGCTGGAGCTGGAGTTCGCCTTCGCGGTGGCGGCCGAGCCGTCGCGGTATCCCGCCGCGTTTCCGGGCGGCGTCCATTTCATGCACGGGCCGCTGCTGCTGGCGGCCGAGACCGAGACGCCGGTGCCGCCGCCCGCGGCCGGCGACCTGCGCCCGCTGGGCGGCGGCCGCTACCAGTGCCGGCGCACCCAGGTGTTGCTCACCCCGATCGACGGGCTTACCTACCTGCCCGAGACGGTCGCGCGCACCCGGCGGCTGCAGGCCGTGTTCACCCCTGCCTCCTGAATTCCCATGGACCTGTCCCCAATGACCAATCTCCTCGGCCACCTGCCGTTCCAGTCGGGTGCCGTCACGCGCATGATCAACGCCGAGAATCC
>CAZUQB010000243.1:2577-4413 GCA_964622405.1 uncultured Opitutaceae bacterium
TTCGACACGCAGCCGCACCAGGTGACCTCGCTGCCGGTGACGGTGGCGCCGCATCGCGGCTGCGGCTGCTACTGGCAGATGCCGTTCCGGCAGCACGCGCGCATCACCCTGACCAATGACGGCCGGGCCGACGTGCGGATCGTTGCGTACAAGGTCCTCTACAAGCTCCACCCGGTGCCGGCGGACGCGGCGTATTTCCACGCGCAGTGGCGCCGGAGCCTCACGCGGAAGGAGCATCCCGAGCACACGATCCTCGACGGTGTGAAGGGCGCCGGCGTGTACGTCGGCACCTATCTCGCGTGGACCGCGCTCTCGCGCGGCTGGTGGGGCGAGGGCGAGGTGAAATTCTACCTCGATGGCGACCGGGAATTCCCGACGATCTGCGACAACGGCACGGAGGACTATTTTGGCGGCGCATGGGGCTTTTTCCGCCATCCCCAGAAGGATCAGGTCGAGCAGCCCTTCAATGCCCCGTTCGTCGGCATGCCGCTGGCCCACACCGGCAGCAGCGACGGCCCGCGCTATTTCGGTCTCTATCGCTGGCACATCGTGGACAGCATCGGCTTCACCCAGGACCTCCGCGTCGCGGTGCAGACCCTCGGCTGGTGGCCCGGGCACATCTACCAGCCCCTGACCGACGACATCGCCTCGACCGCGTTCTGGTACCAGCGCGAGCCACACGCGCCGTTCCCGGCCTTTCCGCCGATGAACGATCGCTGGCAAAGATGAGGGAATTTACGAATTACGATTTACGAATTACGATTTCGCAGGCGGGGGCGAGGAATTCTGGCGAGCGAGCGGCCCTCTGGTTGGCCCGATACCCCCATCACCGCGGATTGAAGCACCTCTCCCAATCGTAATTCGTAATTCGTGAATCCAAAATCCGCATGAATCCCGACTACCAGTGCTACCTCGACGCCGTGGAGCGGTCGCGGCGGCACCAGGAGAACTGGCTGAAGGTCGGCTATGCGCCGCTCGGATTTTACCTGAAGGACTTTTGCCTCCACCGCGTCGACGGGGTGTGGCATCTCTACCATATCGCCGGGACGGCGGGTGTGAGCTGCTGCCTGCCGGGGAACGAGGTGTGGTTCGGGCACGCGACCACGCGCGACTTCGTGACCTGGGAGACCCACGAGGCGTGCTTCTTCATCGATGTGCGCGGCTGGGACCACGGTCACGTGTTCGCGCCGTATGTGCTCACCCATGGCGGGCGGCACTGGATGTTCTACACGGGTGTGGCGACCGACAACACCCAGCGCATCGGCGTGGCGACCTCGGCCGACCTGTTTCGCTGGGAACGTCTCGGTGACCGCCCGGTGATCCGGCCGGAGGAGTACGGCTGGGCATTCTGTCCGACGAGCGGCGGCGCGGCGTGCCGGGACCCGCATGTGCTCGAGCATGAGGGCCGATTCCAGATGTACTACACGGCCGTGACGAAGGACGGCCGGGGTTGCGTGGCGCGGGCGTCGTCGACGGACCTGCGCGAATGGCGCGACGAGGGGATCGCCTATGCCTTCTCCGGCTGGAACCAGTGCGAGTCGAGCAACGTGCAGCGGGTGGGCGACCGCTGGCGTCTATTCTTCGGCGGCCACCACGCCTGGAGCTACGTCGACTCGGACAATCCGCACCGCTGGCCGGACGTCACGCCGACCACGGTGCGCGCCGACGTGACCGGCATGGAAGTCATCGCCCGCCGCGGCGACCGCTGGCTCGTGGCTTATTTCGGCCTCCGCTACTACCGCCTGCTCGTGGGTGTGCTCGACTGGTCGACGCCGTCACCGACGATCGTCCAAGTCACCGAACCCGCGACGCTGCGCGAGTTTGACCTGTAGGGTC
>CAZUQB010000244.1:0-4409 GCA_964622405.1 uncultured Opitutaceae bacterium
GGATTCGCCGTGTCCAGGGTCCCGAGGCCGCCGGGATTCAGCCCCTGCAGGCGCGCCAGCGTCTCCGCCGGCGCGAGCGCCGCCACCTCCGCCCGGATCGCCGGCGAGACCGCGACCTCATCGGCCACGGGCGCCAGGAAACTCTTCAGGTAGAATCCGCTGCCGCCCACCACCAGCACCGACCGGCCCCGCGCCGTGATGTCGCCGATTGCCGCCCGGGCCCGGGTCACGTAGCGCGTGACGTCCATGCGTTCGGTCACGTCGAGGATGTCGATCAGGTGGTGCGGCACCCGCGCCAGTTCGACCGCCGTCGGCTTGGCCGTGCCGATGTCCATGCCGCGGTAGAACAGCAGCGAATCGCACGAGACGATCTCGGCGTCGCGGCGCTCCGCCCACGCCAGCGCCCGCTCGGTCTTGCCCACGGCGGTGCAGCCGGTGAGCACGTGCAGGATCGGTTTCATGCTCGTCCTCCGGCGCGCGCCCGGCGCCGCGCCGTCACAGTGCGTTGAACGCGAGGGCCCGGTTGCGGCCCCGCGACTTCGCCGCGTACAGGGCCTTGTCGGCCGCGGCCACCAGCGCGTCGACCGATCCTGCGTCCGCCGGGATGGAGGCGGCGCCCGCGCTCACGGTGACCTTCAGCTCCGGACCGCCGTCGAGCGCCAGGGGCGTCGCCCGGATGCCGGCGACGGCGCGCTCGGCGGCGTCGAGCGCCACCTTGGCGTCGGCCTGCATGATGATGAGCGCGAATTCCTCGCCGCCGAACCGCGCGGCGCGGTCCACGTCGCGGAGGCCCTTGGTCAGCCGCACGGCCACTTCCTGCAGCACCCGGTCGCCGACCTGGTGGCCATAGGTGTCGTTGACGGACTTGAAGTGGTCGATGTCGATCAGGACCAGGGCGAAGGGGTGGCCGAACCGGCGCGAGCGCTCGTGCTCCTCCGCCATGATGCGGTCGAACTCGCGGCGGTTGAGCAGGCTGGTCAGCTGGTCGTGGGTCGCGAGCCGCCGCAGCGCCTCCAGCGTGTCGCCCAGCTTGAGCGCGTACCGCAGCGAGCGCTCGAGCGACCGCGACGTGATCTCGCCCTTCACCAGATAGTCCAGCGCCCCGGCGTTCATCGCCTCGATGTCGACCTTCTCCGACGATTCCGCCGTGAGGAACACGATGGGAGTGCGCGAGCCGCCCGCGACCGCGGCCTTGATCAGCTCGAGGCCGTTGCGGTCGCCCAGTTGATAGTCGAGCAGGCACGCGGAATAGGAGCCCTCGAGCAGCTTGGTCATGCCCTCCTCGTAGGTCGCCGCCCATTCGAGCGTGAAGCGCTCCCCCCGGAAGTTCTGGAAGTGCGCCTGCGTGAGCCGGAACTGCATCCGGTCATCGTCGATCATCAGGATTTTTCGGGTCATGAAGAAAGGGATCCCGCCGTCGCCTGGACGAGTTCCGCGAGGCCTTCGGCCACCGCGGTTCGCGCCGTGAAGCCAAGCTCCGCCGCCGCCACCTCGGGCGCACCCAGCGAGTGCACGATGTCGCCGGCCCGCGCCGGGGCGTGCAGCGGCGCCGCCACGCCCGGATAGAGCCGGCCGAACCCCGCCGCGAGGTCCAGGAGGGAGGTCACCCGCCCGGTGCAGATGTTGGCCGCGCCCGAGACGAGCCCGGGTCGGAGGGCCGCCAGCACGTTGGCCCGGGCCACGTCGCGGACCGCGATGAAATCCCGCGTCTGCCGCCCGTCCCCGTAGATCGTCACCGGCTTTCCCTCAGCGTAACGGCGGGCGAAGATCGAGATCACGCCCGAATAGGGCGACGACGGATCCTGGCGCGGGCCGAACACGTTGAAATACCGCTGGCACCGCACCGTCAGGCCGTAGGTGGCCGCGTGGCCGAGCAGCAGGTCCTCGGACGCCAGTTTCGCGGCGCCATACGGGCTCACCGGACGCTTGGCGGCGCCCTCGCGCACGGGCAGCTCGGCGGCGTCGCCGTAGATCGCGGCCGAGGAGGCGAAGACCACGCGACCCACGCGGTGCAGCCGCGCCGCCTCGGCGACCAGCTGCGTCGCCTGGACGTTCAGCACGAAATTCAGCTCCGGATTCGCAATGCTCTCCTGCACGCTCACCAGCGCAGCCAGGTGGATGATCGCCTCCGGGCGGGCCCGCGCCACCAGGCCGGCCAGGGCGCCCGGGACCGCCACGTCGAGCTCGTGGAACTCGAACCCGGGCTGGCGGCCGGCGTCGGCCAGGTTTTCCCGGCGCCCGGTGCGGAAGTTGTCCAGTCCCACCACGCGGTGGCCTTCGGCCAGCAGCAGGTCCGTCGTGTGACTGCCGATGAAACCGGCGGCGCCCGTGACGAGGATCGTGGCCATGGGAGGACTGTAGGTGGCTGGATTCGGACGGAGCAAGCCCGCGTCACGCGGGCAACGGGTTTCCGGGCCGCCGGGATCAGCGCCTCGCGCCCGCCGCCAGGTCGTCGGCTACGGCCGCGATCCGCGCCAGGATCTTCGCCGGGGCGCCGAGGTGGTCCTTGATGCAGTTCACCAATGCGCTGCCCACGACGACGCCGTCGGCCTGGGCGGCGACCTGGGCAACCTGCGCCCGGGTCGAGATGCCGAAGCCCACCGCGACCGGGAGCCTGGTCCGCGCCCGGATGCGGGCCACGGCCTCCGGGATGCCTCCCGCGGCGTCCTGCCGCACGCCGGTCACGCCCTCGCGGGACACGTAGTAGATGAAACCGGTGGCGGCGGCGGCGATCGTCGCGATGCGCGCATCCGGCGTCGTCGGCGCCACGATGAACACGGTCTCGAGCCCGTGCCGACGGCAAGCCCCGAGCACCTCGCCGGCTTCCTCCGGCGGAAGATCCAGGGTGAGCAGCCCGTCCAGGCCGGCCGCCCGGGCGTCGCGGACGTACGCCTCGACGCCATTGGCAAAGACGAGGTTGTAGTACGTGTAGAACACGAGCGGAGCCGAGGGAAACTCGGCCCGGAGCTTTCGCACCAGATCCAGCACCCGGGCCGGCGTCATGCCGGACTCCAGCGCGCGCTGCGCGGCCAGCTGGTTGGTCGTGCCGTCGGCCAGCGGGTCCGAGAACGGCACTCCGAGCTCGAGGACATCGACGCCGTGGCGCAGGAGGGTGCGGCAGATCTCGACGGACGTGTCGAAATCCGGGTCGCCGGCGCAGACGTAGCCGACAAAGGCGGCGCGATTCTCGGCACGGGCACGGGCGAAGGTGTCGGCAAGGCGGGACATGGGAGGCATCACCTCAAGGAGAAAGCCGCCGCGGTGCAACGGTGGTTTTGGTCATGACCCCGGGCCGCCGCCGGGCTTCGCCGGCCGGGCCAGGGAGAAGTCCACCAGCACCGGGCGGTGGTCCGACACGAACGTGCGCACGATCTCGCTGCGGATGTCGAGGCAAGCGGGCGGGAGGAACACGAAGTCCAGGAGGCGGCTGGGCAGCGGCGACGGGAACGTCCGGCCCTTCTGCGGGTGCAGCACGTAGTCGTGGTAGTCGGACAGGTGCGAGAGGAGCGTGGCGGTGGCGTCGGGACTGGTGCCCGGATTGTTGAAGTCGCCGCAGATGATCGGGGGCACATCCCAGTGGTGCCGCCGCCCGTGGTGCTTTTCCCGGAGCCACGCGAGCATGCGGCCGAGCTGCCGGATGCGGTGGGCGCGCGAGCTGAAGTGCAGGTGGAGGTTCACGAGCGGCACCCGCCGGCCCTCGAGGTCGAACTCGGCGTAGAGGAAGCCCTTCTCGCCGACACTGCGCTGGCCGAACGCGATGGTCTCGCTCGTGAGAATTGGGTGGCGCGAGAGAAACGCGTTGCCGTACGAGAGATTGAGCAGCCCCTGGCGGCGGGTGTTGATGCCGAAGACCGCGTGCCGGTAGCCCGTGTGCAGGCGCAGGTACTCGAGATGGTCGAAATTGCCGGCCCAGCGGGAGCACTCGTCGATCTCCTGCAGGCCCACGATGTCCGGCTTCAGGCCCTCAATCAGCCGGGCAATCTTCCGCAGATTGAGCCGCAGCTTCCGTTGGGACGTGAGCCCCTGGATGGGATTCAGCCCGCGGCCATGGGCGATATTGAGAGTGAGGATCCGAACCCGCTGCATGTCGCGGCTTCAGGGTATTCGGCCGGACGGCAGGGGCAATGGGATTCGGGAACGGGACGGAATCGAGCGGACGGCGGGGCAGGTTGAAGGGCGCGACCGGCTCTGGGGGGCTTGGCCCTCCGTCGCTTGGGTTTTGGAGGGAAATCTTTCGCATCGCGAAAGATTGGGGCGGCCAACGGGACTCGAACCCGCGACCCCAAGATCCACAATCTTGTGCTCTAACCAACTGAGCTATGGCCGCCGTAAAGAGCCGAAAACGCTCATGACCGAGCCGCAGGGTGTCAATCCCTTCCTCCGGTTTGATCGCAATCTTCCGCGTCGGG
>CAZUQB010000245.1:0-4406 GCA_964622405.1 uncultured Opitutaceae bacterium
CAGGTGCCGGGCGACGTCCACCTCGACTACGAGCGGGCCGGCCTCATCGCCGATCCGTTCTTCGGCACCAACCACGACCACTGCCGCTGGATGGAGGAGTGGGACTGGTGGTACCGCACCGAGGTCACGCCGCCGGCGCCCGGCCCCGGCCAGCGGCTGCACCTGCTGTTCGAGGGGCTCGATGTCTTCGCGACCGTTTACCTCAACGGCAAGGTCGTCGGGAAGAACCAGAACATGTTCACGCCGCTCCGCGTCGACGTGACCGACCATGTCGTCGCGGGACCCAACCGGCTCGAGGTCTGCCTCGGCTCGCCCGTGACGCCGCCCGGGCGCCTGCCCAGCCCGGAGGTCCGGGGCTACGGCTCGCCGCTGCGCCTGCAGGTCCGCAAGGCCCAGTCGTGTTACGGCTGGAACATCACGCCGCGCCTCGTGACGATCGGCATCTGGAAACCCGTCTCGTGGCTGCTGGTGGACGAGGTCGAATTCGATGACGTACATGTCCGCACGCTCGCGGTGCATCCCGACGGCACAGCCGAGCTCGAGGCGCTCGTGGAGCTGCGCGCGAACCACGGCGCCCCGTCCGCGGTGGAGGTCGAGCTGGACGTCGCGGGCCAGTCGCGCCGTTTCACGCTCGCGGGCGATTCCGGCGGAGGCCGGCGGGCCGAGCGCTTCACGGTGCCGCAGGCGAAACTCTGGTGGCCCCACGGCCACGGCGAACAACCGCTGCATCCGTGGTCGGCGCGGCTGCTGCGGCAGGGGCGGGAGGTTGACCGGCGCGACGGCCGGTTCGGCATCCGGGTGGTGGACCTGATCCAGGAGCCCGGGGCCGGCGGGACGACCTCGTTCATCCTGGCGGTGAACCACCGGAAGATCTTCCTCAAGGGCATGAACTGGACGCCGGTGGACGCGATCTACGCGCGCATCACGCCGGCGCGATACCGCGAGCTGCTCGACGCGACGAAGGCCGCGAATATCAACGCGCTGCGGGTCTGGGGCGGCGGCATCTACGAGGGCGACGCGTTCTACGCCCGCTGCGACGAGCTCGGCATCCTCATCACGCATGACTTCATGTTCGCCTGCGGCTGCTACCCGCAGGATCCGGAGTTCCTCGCCGAGGCGCGCCGCGAGGCGGAGTTCCAGGTGCGGCGCCTGCGTCACTACGCCTGCGTGGTCGCCTGGTTCGGCGACAACGAGAACGACGTGCTGGCGGACCTGAGCTTCAATCTCCCGGCCTACCGCCACAACCGGCTCAGCAAGGAGGTCCTGCGCGACGTGGTCCGCGCCGAGGCGCCGCTCACGCCCTACGTCCCGACGTCGCCGTACGCGCCGACGGTCCAGGACCAGAATTCGCCGCTCGAGGGGGACTGTCACCTCTGGGCGCACGGCACGTCCTACCGGGCGGACTTCTTCACGCAGCCGCGGCCGCGCATGGTCACGGAGATCGGCCACATGGGCATGCCGGACCGGGCGGTGATCGAGCGGTTCGTGAGCCCGGACCGGCGCTGGCCGATCTGGAACGAGGAGTACCTGACCCACGGCTCGGACTGCACGCGCCTCGACCGGCAGGGTCTGCTGCGGACCCTCTTCCAGAGCATCGCGGCGCGGGGCTGGGAGGAGCCGAAGTCCCTCGACGACCTGATCGCGAAGTCGCAGCAGCTGCACAGCGAGGCGACGCGGTTTTGGATCGAGCTGTACGGGAACCAGCCGCAGTGCTGGGGACTGTTCCTCTGGAGCCTCTCAGATTGCTGGCCGCAGATCTCGCCCGCCTACATCGCATATCCGTTCCACCCGAAGCCGTCGCTGGCGGCGGTGCGCGAAGGGTACGCCGCGATCGCCCGTTAACTCGGCGGCCTTCGCCCCGGACGCCCGATGGCGCCGGGCAACGGATCAAAGAAAAAAGCGCAGGCCGCGGGCCTGCGCTTCGAGCTCGAAGGGACGGGAAACGTCAGCCCTCGGCGGTGGTCGGGTTGATGACGGAGCGCACCTGCGAGACCCGGTTGGCCGGGAATCCGCCCTGCTTGGCGTGTTCGCGCACGAGGGTCTCGTTGGGCGCGATGTAGACGCAGTAGACCTTGTCGTCGGTCACGAAGCTCTCGACCCATTGGATGGAGGGGCCGAGCTTGCTGAGCACGCCACACGACTTCTGCGAGATGGCGGTCAGTTGGTCGGGCGTCAGCTTTCCGGCGCCCGGGATGTCACGTTCGATCACATACTTTGGCATGGTGATCCTGCTGGTGGGGTTTCGGTTCAGCGGCCCGGCGGGGAAACCGGGCCGTTTTCACGGGGGTTCGTGAAGCCTGAACCGTAGCGAACGCGGCCCTTGGCGCCAGCGCGATGTGCGGAATTTCCCCGGGCGGCGCCGGAGTCTAGGGCGGGTGGTCGCGGGACGGCGTCGGGCCCGGGCCGGAGGCTGCCAGCGGGAATTCCTCGAGCAGGCGATGGACGGGCCCCGCGGGGGTCAGTTTGCTCGTGTAGAGGCCGAAGCGCGTGACCCGAAACTCGGGACCGACGAACTCGCGGTGACGTTTCAGGAAGTGCTGCGCGGCGACGGGCGCCGCGCCCGGGCGCAGGCGAGCGAGGGTGACGTGCGGCTGGAAGATGCGGACGTCGGCGGCGAGCTGGACGGCGAGCAGGGAGTCGTCGACGCGCTGCCGGAGCTGGAAGAGCAGGGGATGCGCGCGGCCGACGCCGGCCCAGAGCACCTGCGGGTCGCCGCGGGGCGGGAAGGCGCCGACACCCTCGATGGGCAGCAGAAACGGGGCGACCCGCACGAGACGAAGTTTTTCCCGCAGGCCCTCGATCACGCCGGCGTCAAGCTCGCCGAGGAAGCGCAGCGTGACGTGCAGCTGGTCCGGCGGCGTCCACGCGAAGCCCGCGTCGCTGGTGTAGAGCTGCGCCAGCACCTGGCGCGCCTCGTCGGGCAGCGGCAAGGCGAGGAAGCACCGGGAGGTCGGCATGACGGCAGCATGACGGGCCGGGGAGCGGGGCAAAATCGAAAACGGCGCCGCGCGCTGCGCGCCGATTGCGCTCGGGTTTCACAAGAACTGCGGAGCAGCCTCCGCCGCATTCTGCTAACCTCCGGCTGCGGCCGGACAATCCCCCGGCTGCCACGTCCGGCCTCCTTTCTTAGTCTATGCCCCCCGCAACCACGAAAGAGATTAGGATCGACCCCGTCCGCGATCGCCGTGTCTGGCTGGAACGAGAGGCTTTCGCGCTTTCGAAAACGTGCCCCGCTGACCACTCCAACCCGGTCGAGTGCCCGTTGTGCGACCTGCGGCCCCTCCCGCTGCACGAGCGCCGCGAGTGGATCGGACGCCTGTCGGACGAGGAGCTCGAGTACCTCGCCAGCTACCACCGCGCGTGCTTCGCGCAGAAGATGGCCGCGAAGGGCGGCTGTGTCGCCGGCAAGTGCGGCGCCAAGGCGTAGCCACGAGTTCGGCCCAGCGCGATCAACGTTCACGGGATGCCGGCGAGTCTGGGATCACGCGGTCGTGATCCCGTGGAACGTTGGGCGTTGAACGTTGCGCGATGGGCGTTCGGCCGCCCGGTCCGATTCCGCCCTCGCCATCGCGTCCCCGCTCGCTGATCCTCCGCGGCAAAAAACAACCCTTCCCCAAACTCCATGAGCGAATCCGCCCGCCCCAAAACGTTTTCCGAGGCCATCGTCGGCTACTTCCGCGACTTCGGAGTGCTGAAAGAAACCCGCACCGAGTACTGGGGCATCCAGCTCGTCAACTTTCTCGACTGCACGGCGTATTTCTCGCTGCTGACGATCGTCGCCGTCTTCCTGTCCGACGACCTTGGCCTCGATGACCGGCTCGCGGGCTACACGATCACGGCATTCACCTCGGCCACGTCGCTCATGCTGCTGTTCTCGGGCATGACCACCGACTGGCTCGGCATCCGGCGCGGGCTGAACGTGGCGATGTGGGGGTCGCTGTTCCTGCGGCTCGCCGTGGTCTGGGTGGGACTCACGCCGTCGCTGCCGCACCGCGGGCTGATCGCCGGCGTGCTGCTGGTGCTCATGGCGCCGTTCATGGCGGCGATCCAGACGATCTTCCAGGCGGCCACGAACCGCTACACGACGCGCCGCTCGCGCAGCGCGGGCTTCAACCTCTGGTACCTCTTCATGAACATCGGCGCGGCGGCCGCCGGTTTCTCCATCGATATCGTCCGGAAGTGGCTCCACCTTCCCAACGTTCACATCTTCACGCTGGGTGTCATCACCGCAGCGCTCTGCCTTGTGGCCCAGAAGTTCATGCTCAAGTCGGAGGAGCAGCTGGTCAGTCCCGATGATCCGCCGGTCGAGGCGGAGGCCGACAAGAAGGTGGAGCGCAAGAGCCCGTGGGAGAGCTGGCGCATCATGATCCGCGAGCCGGCCCTGTGGCGGCTGCTGGTGCTGATCG
>CAZUQB010000246.1:0-4352 GCA_964622405.1 uncultured Opitutaceae bacterium
CTTCAGCAGGGTCGCGAACTGGTCGAAGTGACTCTTGAGCCGGGTGAGTTCCTCGGTGATGTCGCAGCGGTCCGCGAAGAGCGCGATCTCCTTCAGGACCCGCTCATCGTTCAGGTCGAGTTCCAGCTCGGCCTGGCGCAGGCGCTGGAGGAGCTGTTCGCGGTACGCCGCCGGCACCAGCGGCGCCCGGGCCGCCACGGTCTCGACCTGGCTGCGCAGGGTGGCCAGCCGGGTGATGAAGTCGATGAGCAGCGCCTCGCCTTCCTTGGCCCGCATCGCCGCAAAGGCCCTCAGCGCCTCCCCGAGCACGGCTCGCAGCGTGGATTCGACGGCCTCGGGTCCCGGGAGCTCGACGGACTTGCGCTGGGAATTCGCGATGGACCAGAGCAACTCCGGCGTCGGGGAAAACGTGACGCCGCGCGTGTCGGCCAGGTCCGCCAGGCGGTCGAGCACCGCCCCGACCTCCGCCTCGTCCCAAGCCACCGCCGCTGCGCCGGTGTCGCCGGTGACCTCGACCACGACGCTGATGCGCCCGCGCTGGGCGACCTTGCGAACCTCCTCGCCGACCATGGCCTCGAGACTCTCCCACTCCGCCGGCAGCCGGATGGCCAAGTCGAGGGTCTTCCGGTTAACCGAACTGACCTGGACAGTGACAGTCTGCCCCGCGAGGACGGCCGTGCCACGGCCGAAGCCGGTCATGCTCTTCATAGGGAAATACCAAACGCCAATTCGCCAAACGCCAAACAAATCCTAAGGACCTCTTACTCCAGCTTCTTGATGATGGCCGTCAGGATCAGCTTCAATTCATGGGCTTCCTGGCTGAGGGCCTGCTGCTGGGGCGTGATCTCGCCCGTTTCGGTAACACGAATGAGCCGGATCCAAAGACCACTTTCCTTAGCTTCCTTGCGGCATATCCGGAAGCGCATCACCCGGTCCTTTGATCCCAGGGATTCGTTTGCTTCGATGCAATTCGCAGCCACTGAGCCAGACGCGCGAATGAGCTGTTTGGCATCTTCCAAGTTAGAAACTGTACGTGGAAGGCCGCGCACGAAGTTTCTGACGTTGCTGGCAAAGGTCTCGGTTCTCTTCTCCAAGTCCCACGGTCTTTCTCGCATGGCTCACCTTCCCGCCAAAACTCATGCGTGACTACGCATTTTCGAATCACATTCCCCATCAATCCGTCTAGCCCTGTTTGGCATTTGGCGGTTTGGTGTTTGGCGTTTCCGCCCAAACACCGCGATCAGGCGTGATGGCCAATTATCTTCGCCACCTGCTGCACATCCTTATCCCCGCGCCCTGACAGGTTCACGATGATGATCTTGTCCTTCGGCAGTGCCTTGGCGCGCTTGATGCCCTCGACGAGGGCGTGGGTCGACTCCAGGGCCGGGATGATGCCTTCCAGGCGGGAACAGAGTTGGAAGGTCTCCAGCACTTCGTCGTCCGTCGCGTAGGCAAATTCGATCCGCCCACGGTCGCGGTAGAACGCGTGCTCCGGTCCCACCGCGGCGTAGTCCAGGCCCGCGCTCACCGAATGGGTCAGCTCGATCTGGCCGTTGGCATCCTGCAGCAGGAAGGTCTTGCAGCCTTGGAGGACGCCAAGCCGTCCGCCCGCGAACCGCGCCGCGTGCTCGCCGCGCCGGATGCCATGGCCGCCGGCCTCCACGCCCGTCATCCGGATGTTCGGCTCCTCCAGAAACTCGAAGAACAGGCCGATCGCGTTGCTCCCGCCGCCCACGCAGGCAATGAGTTCGTCCGGCAGCCGACCCTCGCGCGCCAGGATCTGCTCCTTCGCCTCCAGGCCGATCACGCGGTGAAAATCCCGGACCATCATCGGGTACGGGTGCGAACCGTACGCCGTCCCCAGGATGTAGTGCGTCGACCGGACATTCGTCACCCAGTCGCGCATGGCCTCGTTGATGGCCTCCTTCAGGGTCTTCTGCCCGGCCTCGACGCCCCGGACCTCCGCGCCCATCAGGCGCATCCGAAATACGTTCAGCGCCTGCCGCTCCATGTCGTGCGCCCCCATGTACACGACGCACTCCAGGCCGAACTTCGCGCACGCCGCCGCCGTCGCGACGCCATGCTGTCCCGCGCCAGTCTCGGCGATGATGCGCTTTTTCCCCATCCGCTTCGCCAGCAGCGCCTGCGCGAGGGCGTTGTTGATCTTGTGCGCCCCGGTGTGCAGCAGGTCCTCGCGCTTGAGATAGATCTTGGCTCCGCCGCAGTGCCGGGTCAGGCGCTCCGCGAAATACAGCTCGGTCGGACGGCCCGCGAATTCCTTCAGGTGACGCCTCAGCTCGGCCACGAAGTCCGGATCCTTCCGGGCCACCTCGTAGGCCGCCGCGAGTTCCTGCAGCGCCGTCATCAGCGTCTCCGGGACAAACACGCCCCCGTACATCCCAAAATGCCCGGTGGCATCCGGCATCGAGAATCGGTCCAGCGGAGGTGTGGCGGCGGTCGACATGTCGGCGCTAGGTGAACCCGTCACCCGGACCGTGGCAAATCGGATTTCGGCCTGCGGGCCAGGTGCTGACGGTCGACCGGGCGCAGGACGCGGTCGGCAACCCGCCGCTAGACCCGCTTTACCGTCACGAGCGTCAGGTCATCGCGCAGCGCCACCTCGCCGGCGAACCGATGCACCGTCTCGAGGATGCCGTCGTTGAGCTCCCGGGCGCCCCGCGCGTGCAGCGCCCGCACCGCGTCGGCCAGCCGGGCGCCGGAGAACTCCTTGTCCTCGTCATTCGGCGCCTCGGTGAGCCCGTCGGTGTAGAGCACGAGCGCGTCGCCCGGCTCGAACTTTTCGGTGCTGTCGGCGATCACGTTCGAGAAGATCTCATCCGGCACCAGCCCAACCGGCATGCCCTCGGACCCGACGAACTCGGTCAGGGGACCGCCGGTGGCCGCATCCCGGTGCAGGAACAGCGGCAGTTCGTGACCCGCCCGGGCGAAGGTGACCGTCCCGTGGTAGGGATCGATCACGGCGTACAGCACCGTGATGAACATCCCGCGCAGTTCGCCGCCCAGCGAGCGGTTGAGCGCGGCCAGGGTCTTGGCCGGCGAATTGTGGCGCGGGGCGATCTGCCGGAGGTCGGTCCGGCACATGGCCATCAGGAGCGAGGCCGGGATGCCCTTGCCCGAGACATCGGCGACCACCACGCCGAGCCGGTCATCCGGCAGGCGAAAGATGTCGTAGAAATCGCCGCTCACCTTCTGGGCCGGCGTGTAGCGCGCATCGAGGTCAAGCCCGGCGATCTGCGGCAGCTCGCGTGGCAGGAGCATCTGCTGGATGCCGCTGGCGAGCGAGAGATCGAGATCGAGCTGCCGTTTCTCGAGCTGGAAATTGAGGAACTCGGCATTGTGCAGCGCCAGGGCCGCCTGCTCCGCCAGCGACTGCATGAGCGAGAAGTTGGACTCGGTGAACGGCTCGCCGTCGGCGGAGTTCGCGACCGCCAGCACGCCGAAGAACCGGTCGCGGAACTGCAGCGGCACCGCGATGACCGAGCGCACCTTGAGCGCCGGGTCCTCGTGCCGCACCACCCGCTCGTCGGCCGCGGCGTCCCGGATCAGCTGGCCCTTGCCGGTCTGCACGACCGCGCCGACGATGCCCTCATTATCGGGGAAGGACTCGGACTTGAGCACCTGCTCGATGAAGCGGGCGCGGGTCGCGAGCTTCTCGCGGACCGCCGGCGGCAGCGGCCGATGCGGCGGGAAGAGGCCCTCCACCGCCCCGCTGCGCATCTGGCCGTCGGCCGTGCGCTCAAAGAGGCACGCGCTGAGGGCGCCGGAACAAAGGATGGCGGCGTGAACGATGCGCTGCTGGAGCTGGGCGCGGGTCAGGCCCTCGCCGAGGGCCTCGACCATGTGGTGCATGAAGTCGACGACCTGCTGGCGCTCCTGGGCGACCTGCTGCTTCTCCTCCTCCAGCCGCTCCGCCGCCTCGCGGGCGCGGTAAAGCGGCAGCAGCAACGCCGCGATACCCAGGAGCACGCCGAGCAGGAGAAAGAGGACCATGGAGGGAAGGCAGATGTGCCATGCCACCGGCAGGGCGGCAAGGCGCTTTGCGCTTGATTGCGGATTCCGAATTCCGGATTCCGGATCAATATTCCACAGACGGTGCCGATGCGGCCGGCGGCGATGCCTAGGGTGGAAAGGTCCAGCCCGGACCAACCATCAGCCGTAACGGGAACCTACCGATTTCCGGAATCCGCAATCCGGAATCCGGATTTCGGACCATCACTTCTGCTCCACCCGGTTCTTCAGAAACGCCATCACGTCCTGGAACTTGCTCCGGTTGGTTTCGTCGGCCGTCACGAGGTTCTCGTGCGCCTCCAGGACCATCCGGGCGTTTTCCA
>CAZUQB010000247.1:0-4333 GCA_964622405.1 uncultured Opitutaceae bacterium
CGCCATCGAGGGGCCGCGTCGACATCGTGCGCGAGACCGGCAACCGCGGCGGGAAGACAGTGACGGTCGTCCGGGGCTTCGTCGGCATCGGCCTGCCCGAGAAGGAGCAACTCGCGAAGAAGATGCGCGCGGCGTGCGGCTGCGGCGGGACGGTGAAGGACGGCCAGATCGAGCTGCAGGGCGACAAGCGGGAGCAGGTTGCGAAGATCCTGGCCGAGGCCGGGTTTCGCCCGGTGTTCGCGGGCGGCTGAGCGCGACGCTCAGTCTTCGTCGGCCACGCCGCCGCCGGAGGCGACGATGTCCTCCTGGCGGATTCGGTCGACGTTGAACCGCTCGACCTTGCCGCGGATCGTCCGGAGCAGGTCCTCGAATGCGGGCGGCTCCTTCATGAACCGCAGGGGGTTCGAGCGCGCCACCACGAAGGTCTTGAGGTAGGGGCTGACGAAGCCCTTGGCCTTCAGCTTCTGCACGACCTCGACGACCTTCTGGTCCAGTTCGAGGAGCAGCCCCGCGTGACGCTCGTGTTCCTTGAGCGTCTCCCGCAGCGGGGCGTCCGCGAAGGTGGTGAGCCGGCGCACGAACGAATGGTAGAGGGCGCCGCTGAACCGGGCGTTCCGCTCGTAGCAGAGGCCCATCTTGATGAAGGAGGCCTCCTCGAAGTAGTAGCCGAACCCCGCCTCGGGCTTCGCCGGGTCGGTCTCGAGGAGGTTCCGGAAAATGCGGATGACCTCGAGCGACTTGTCCTTCAGGTTGTGCGCCTTCTCGGTGTTGAGCGCGAGGATCTGCCAAGCGACCTCCCGCTGCGGCACGACCAGCGCGGTGATGGCCTTGGCGCCGAGACGGCGCATCGCGGCGAGGCGGTGGCCCCCGTTCGGTGTCCAGAAGCCGCCGGCGGGCGCGGTGATCGCGATGATCGGATCGAGGAAGATCCCGGTGCGGTCAATGACGTCCGCCAGCCTCTTGTGGTGGGAGTCGGAGACATCGCGCTGAAAGGGCGTGGGCTCGACGCAGTCGAGGGGAAGCACCGCCAGCAACAGCGGGCGGCTGCCCAGCGGGTCGCGATACGAGCCAACGACCAGGCCGCCGGCCTGCTCGACCGCGTTGCGCGCGACGAGCGCGTCGCCCGTGATCTCGGGCAGGAGGGAGTCGGCCGCGTTCGCGCCGCGGCTGTTCGCCTTGGCTTTCCGCGGGCGTTTTTTCGCCGGCATCCGTTTCAGGGTGCTCTTGGCCATGGGCAAGTGGGGTCCGGGAGACTGAGCCGGGGAACGCAACGGCTGACAACGGCAAATCGTCTCCGGCGCCGCCGGCCAGCCTGGGGCTATCCTCCGGCCGGCACGCGGGGCAGAAAGCGGGGATGGTCGACCCCGAGGCCATCGGGTCCGGTGGTCAGGCAACGGGCGTTCGTCCCGTCGGCCCCGACCTGCCACAGCTGGCCGGGCTCGCCCACGTCAGCGCGAATGAACGCCAGGCTGCGCCCGTCGGGCGACCACGTGGCGCGAAAATCCCAGCGCCGCTCGACCGGGGGCGTGAGTTCGACCCGGGCGCCGAGCGGATCAAGCCGGAGCAGGTGAGCGCCACCGCGGGCGGCTTCGGGCTGGTAGGCGCGGTTGAAATGGTCGCGGTCCTCCTCGCCGGTTTTCCACGGCCACGGTGGCACCGAGCCCGGTTGCACGCGGCAATAGGTGAGCGCGCTCTTGGTCGGCGACCAGCGGCTGCCATCGCTGCCGCTGCCGGGATGGGGCGGTCGCCCGAAGGCTGTGGAAAACCAGTGCGGACCACCCGCTTCAAGGCGTCGCGTTTCCGTGCCGTCGGCGCGACAAATCCAGAGTTCCGCCAGGTCGTGCCCAGGGTCCGATCGGTAGGCGCACTTGAGATAGGAGATCCACGTCCCGTCGGCCGACCAGGCCGGGCCGAAGCAATAGGCGTCCGGATCGCGGGCAATCAGCCGGCGATCCGCGCCGTCGATTCCCACCGTGAAAATGCTGTAGGGCGTGGAGTTGCCGCCCGAGGTACCGACCGCGTGGTAGGCCAGGCGAGTGCCGTCGGGGCTGAGCGCCTCGCCGTAGGCAAAGCCGTCGCCTGCCCGCGTGAGCTCGCGCAGGTCCGATCCGTCCCGGCCGGCCGTGAACAACCGCATCTCCCCGTTGATCCGTGCGCCCCCGAGGACCCGTTCACCGCCAGCCAGGACGTGCGAGATGCTCGCGAAGGGCGCGGGTCGGCGCGGCCAGGTCACTTCGTCGAGGCGGGAACGGATGCGATCATACAGGTAAAATCGGGATTCCGCCGTGGTCTCCCACGGGCGGCCCTGGCCGACGCCGTTCAGCCAGACGCGCCGCCCGCCGTCGAGCACGGGACCAACGCCCCAACTGGCGATGGCCGGGTCGAGTTCCGGCAGGGTACCGGCCCGGCCGTCGATTGCCACCAGGCCCAGTCGCCCGGTCATCGTCCGGTAGAGAATCTCCTCGGGCAGGCTCCCGCGGACCTCATCGACGGCGCCACGGGCGGACGCGAGCCACCAGGCGGCGCCACCCAGGGCGCAGGTGCGGACGAAGCCGCGTCGGTCCAGGCACGGAAAATCGGGAGGCGGAACGCTCATTGCCGGCAGCCCGCGCTCACGGTTTGGCGTCGGGGGTAACCGTCACCTCCAGGACCACGTAGCGATCCGACTGCCACTCGCGTCGGATGTGGAACCAGGGCTCGAGCCAGACCGCGCGGCGGGCCAGGAATGCCAGTTGCGCGGGCGAGCGGGTCATCACGACGTAACGCAGCCCGGAGCGCGCCCAGCGACGGGCCACCTCGTCCGGGGCGAGGCGCTGGTCGTAAAGCCAGGTTACCTCGGGACTCCACAGCGGCACGACCGTGACGCCGTCGGGCGCCAGCGCCCGCGGGAGGCTGACGCATTCGCTCAGGATCCGGCCGTGCTCGGGCAGCTTGACCAGGTGCCGGGCCACCTCGGCGTCGGCCTGCCGCTGGTCGTCGACCAAGCGGAGGCCGGCCTCGGGCCATTCGTCGGGGCTCAGCTTGTACGGGTGATGCGGCAGAGTGAGCGTGACCGGAAGCGTGAACCCCGCGACGACCACGATCGCCACGTCGGCAGTCCGCAGCGCGCCCTCGCGGAGCCGGGCGGTCAGGAGCGCGTGCGCGCCGAACACGGCGCCGAGCAGCAGCGCCGGGCTGAGCACGCGCAAGGAGTAGAACAGGCCGCCGCCCGTGTACGGCACCGAGGCGTACCACAGCGCAAAGGCGAGACCGACGCCGAGCAGGCAGCCGAGCGCCTCCGGGGTGCGGCGGCGGAGGTGGAACAGCAGGGCGAGCCAGCCCAGCAGCGCAAGCGGGGCGCCGAGGAGGAGGTACCGTCCGAAGTCGCGCCAGGCGCCGGCGGTGAACAGCAGGCGGTGCGAGCCGAGGGAGATGGTCTCGGCCCAGTCGACGAAGAAGCCGTTCACGGCGAACGCCGACCCGACTCGGAGGCTGTAAAACGGGTTGCCGGTGAGGATCCAGGTCCGCACCGGCCAGACCAGTCCGAGGGCCAGGGCCAAACCGCCCGTGGCGAACGCGACGCGGGCCGGCGCGCGGAAGAGCCGCAGCAGCACCGCCGCATAGACCGGGAACACGAGCCCGTATTCCCGCGTGCCGGCGCCCAGCACGGCGGACAGCACGACCAGGCCCAGCCAGCCGGCCTCGGACGATGACCGCCAGCGGAACGCCGCGAAGGTGATGCCGGCCACGGCCACGGTGGTGAGCCCGGTTTCCTGGCCAAGCAGCACCGACCAATTGAGCAGCGGCAACGCGGCGACGAGGACGACGGCCCGCCGGGCGGTCTCGCGCCCGCCCCACGTGTCTCCGAGCCGCCAGGCCAGGTCGTGGAGCGCCAGCATCTGCAGGAGCCCGCCGGCCGACGCCCACACCTCGTCAACGCGGCCCGCGCAGGCATAAGCCCACGCGTGCAGGCTGGCGACCCCGGGCGGGATGCTTTCGACCCAGAAATAGCTCGCGAAGTCCGCGGCGCTGCGCGGCGGGTAGAACCCGAGCGAGCGATGCTGGAGCATCTGCTCGGCGAGCCAGCTCCAGCGGAAGTCGACGTCGCCGCCGTTCAACGGCTGCGTGCCCAGCCGCCACGCGAAGAACAGCCAGAAGACCGCGAGGAGCGGCGTCCAGAAGCCGAGATCCGTGAGAAACGGCAGGGGCCGGCCGGCAGGCGCCGGTGGCGGCGGGGCGGACCGCGACCGGACGAACGCGACCGCGGTGGAGCCCGCCGTGACCACCGCCAGGCCGAGGGCGAGCGTGGCCAGCGAGATCGGCACCCGCAGCACGTCGAAGAACACGACGCTCA
>CAZUQB010000248.1:0-4313 GCA_964622405.1 uncultured Opitutaceae bacterium
CTGTTCCAGGTCTGGCAGAAGCTCACCTGCTTCCGGCTGTCCTCGAGCATCGCGCACATCTCGCGGTAGCGCGCGACGCGACGCTGGAGATCGTTGATCGAGATCAGCGAGATCAGCGCCGCCGCCAGCACCGGCAGCGTGATGGGCAGGAAATAGAACACGGTCTTCACCACCCACGCCGGTGCCTCGATCTCAAAGGTGTGCGAGACCGCATAGGCCGCGGTGCTGGCGAGCGCGAGCAGCGTGGCGATCCAGAACCCGAGCTTCAGGCGCGTGAACTGCGGCAGTGCGCGGCCCTCCTGACGGCGGTAATAGGCCAGCTGGTCGTCGATGCGCTTTTCAAGATAGATCCGCTTGAATTCGTCCATCGTCACGGGCCGCGCCGCCGCCGAGCGGCTGTGCAGGATGTGCAGCGAACGCGTCAGGCCCCGCACGCCCGGCAGCCCCAGATCCTGGAACAACGGCGCCGCGCGCGGCAGGCCCCAGGTGGCCAGCGCCGACCGGCAGAATTCGGCGGCCAGCCGGCAGCGCACCCAGCTGTGGTGCGAGTGAGTGTGGTGCCGCAGCACCATCGCCACGCCCAGCGCGCCCGCGAGGCACGCGAGCTTGCCCCACGGCAGCGCGGTGAAATGCAACCCGTACGCCAGGCCCGCCGCCGCGAGCACCGTTGCGATCACGTGCAGCAGCACGGTCGACACGATCAGCCGGCGGAACTGCGGCGCCCCATGGCTCGCCGCATGGTCGCACTTCTGCTGGAACTGGAAGATCGTGTCCGGCGCCTTGAACGGGTTCTGCGCCCACGCGTTCGTCGCCTCGGGCAGATGATTGAGATTCACCAGGCTCGCGTCGCTCTTCTCGAGCCGCTCCCAGTTCTCGCGCCGGATCTCGAAGCTGTGCGCGTCGATCACGATGACCGGCCGCCCGATCGCCTTCGCGTACTCCACCACGTCCGCCGTGCCGCCCTTGCCGCGCGCCGGCTGGCCGTCCCAGATCGCCAGCAGCACGTCCGCGCCGTTGATCGTCTCCATCCCGCAGTCGAGGTAGGCATCCTCGCGCTCGCCGTTCTCGGTGATCACCCGGACTTCCTCAGCGCGCTCCAGCGTCGCCTCGACCGAATCCCATTCCGTCGGCGTGAAGTCCTTCGCGAACTCCGCGCGGGGCAGGGGCAGGATGGCGTGCCACGACAGTCCGAGTCCCAGCGCCTCGCGGACAAACAGCTGGTCGCTCCCGATCGCGATCGACGAGAGCGCGATCCACTCGCCCGGCGCCTCGCGGCGCAGCAGCTCCAGCGCCGCGCGGATCGCCGGCGCCGCCTTCTCCGGCTCCGCCAGCTGCCGATGCCCCGAAAAACCCACGACGTGGAACAGGGGCAGCTGGCTGGCGGGGCTGGCGTGGGGCGACATGTCTCCGGCGGTGTGGTGTAAAACGGCTGGCAGCGGGGATTTGGGCTGGCAAGGCCGAAGCTTAACCACCATATAAGCCGGCATTCTATGCCTGAGCAGACCGTATCATCCGGGAGCATCCGCCGCCGGCCCTCTGCCGGCGCCCTTGGAATCCGACCTGCTTGGCGTCCGCCTCCTCCGTAGCCGCATGACGGCGCGCTGCCACAACCGCGTGCCGGGTCCCGCCCGCTTCAACTGATGCACTTCGAACCTAACACCCCCTGCTGTTCCGTCGCCTTCATGGCCCGGGCTTGAGCCATGGCCGAATCGACCAAGGCGATCTTCCTGAGTTATGCCCGCGAGGACGCGGACGCCGCCCGGCGCATCGCCGACGCGCTGCGCAGCCAGGGCCTGGAGGTGTGGTTCGACGAGAACGAGCTGCGCGGCGGTGACGCGTGGGATGCGAAGATCCGGCGGCAGATCAACGACTGCACGCTCTTCGTGCCGATCATCTCGCGCCACACGCAGGAGCGAGGGAAGGGGTACTTCCGGCTCGAGTGGAAACTCGCGGTCGAGCAGACGCATCTGATGGCCGAGGGCATGGTATTCCTCGCGCCGGTCGTCGTGGACGACACCGTGGAGAACGGTTCGCTGGTGCCGCCCGAGTTCATGCGCGTGCAGTGGACCCGCCTCCCGGGCGCCCTGCCCACACCCCAGTTTGTCGAGCAGCTGCGACGTCTGCTCACGGGGCCGTCGAATCCCGTGGCCGCTCCGTCCCATCGCGGGAGCGCGGCGCCCGTCGCGGCCACTCCGCGTCGCGGCGTGCCGGTTGGCGTCTGGATCGCGGTGAGTGCGGTGATCATCGTGGCCGGCGGCATCTACTGGCGGCGCGCGGCGCGACCGGAACCGGTGGCGGTCCCGCCGCCCGCTCCCGCCCCCGCGGTCAAGGCCGCAGCGCCGGCCGCGAGCGACAAGTCCATCGCGGTGCTCCCGTTCACGAACATGAGCGAGGAGAAGGACAGCTCGTTCTTCACCGACGGCATCCACGAGGACATCCTGACCAACCTGGCGCTGGTGCGGCAGCTGCGGGTCGTCTCGCGGACGTCGGTCATGCAGTACCGCAATACGACCAAGACCATCAAGCAGGTCGCGGCCGAGCTCGGCGTGAGCTACGTGCTGGAGGGCAGCGTCCGCCGGGCGGGCAACAAGGTGCGCGTGACGGGCCAGCTCATCCACGCCGCGACCGACGAGCACGTGTGGGCCAAGGCCTACGATCGCGACCTCACCGACGTGTTCGGCATCCAGGCGGAGCTGTCGCAGCAGATCGCCCAGGCGCTCCAGGCGGCGCTCTCGCCGCAGGAGGCGCAGCTGCTGGAACGCCGGCCCACCCAGAGCCTCGCCGCATACGACGCCTACGTGAAGGCGCGGCAGCTGCGGAGCCAGGTGGTGATGCTCGACGCGCTGCCGCTGCTGCAGACCGCCGTCGCGCTGGATCCCCAGTTCGCCCTGGCGTGGGCGGAGCTCGGTTCGCTGCATGCCCAGATTTACTTCGGGGACCTCGACCACTCGCCCGAGCGCCTGGCCCAGGCCAAGGCGGCGATCGACCGGGCGGTGCAGCTGGCGCCGGACGCGCCGGAGACGATCGAGAAACTCGGCGATTACTACTATTACGGTTTCCGCGACTACAACCGGGCGGCCGAGCAGTACCGTCGCCTCGCGGTGCTGCGGCCCAACGACGCCGTGGTCCAGGGCTCCATGGGCCTGATTCACCGGCGCCAGGGTCTCTGGCGCGAGTCCGTCGCGGAGCTGTCCCGGGCGGTGGAACTCGAGCCGCGCAACCTGCGCTACACCCGCACGCTCCAGCAGCTGTACGTCGGGCTGCATCGCTACACCGAGGCGATGGCGGTCCAGGCGAAGATCGTGGAGCTCTATCCGGATTCCCTGGACGACAAGGGCCTCCTCATGATTCTGCCCTTCTCGGCCACGGGCTCCCTGCGGGAAGTCACCGCCTGGCTGGGTGAATTCCGGCCGACGGCGGACCAGGCGCCAAAGATCAAGTTCTGGAAGAAGATCGTGGCCCGGCAGGGCCGGGACCTCGAGACCGCGGTGCGGATGGACCGGGAGCAGCGCTACTTCGACGGCTTCGCCGAACCCCATTGGTCGCAGGATGCGACCAGCGCGCTGTTCCTGCTCCTGCACGGCGACACCGCCGAGGCCAAGACCCGGGCCGCCGCGGCCGAGGTGGAAGGCCGGGCGGAACTGGCCCAGAAGCCGTCGGCGGCCGCCTGGCAGGCGATGACGACCGTCTGCATCGTGCAGGGCCGGTATGCCGAGGCCGTGCAGTGCGCCCAGTCCGCCAAGGACCTGGCGCCCGAGGCGAAGGATGCCGTGGGCGGTCCTCCGTTCAGCGCCACGTACGCGCAGGCCCTGGCCTGGAATGGCGACAAGGCGGGGGCGCTCAAGGAACTCGCCCGGCTGCTGCGCACGCCCTACGGCGAAAACGTCCACGACGCCCGGGCCAATTCCCTCTGGCACCCGCTGTGGGGCGACCCGGATTTCGAGGCGCTGCTGACCGACCCGGCGAACAACGCCCCGCTGCTTTGAACCCCAGGTGTCCCCGATGAATACCACCACCGTCCCCACCTCGACCCCATCGGCGCCGCCCTTCAACGACGACGTCTGGGAGGACCTGCTCAACTACATCGAGGAGAAGCGCGTCATTCCCATCATCGGCCCCGAGCTCCTCAAGGTGGAGACCGAGTCCGGCCCGCGCCTCCTGCTCGAGTGGCTCGCCGAGAAGCTCGCCGCGCGCCTCAGCGTCAACGCCGCGCCGCTGCCGAAGCCGCTCACGCTGAATGACGTCGTCTGCAGCTACCTGACCAACCACGGCCGCCGCGAGGAGGCCTACACGCGCCTGCGCACGATCATGCG
>CAZUQB010000249.1:0-4308 GCA_964622405.1 uncultured Opitutaceae bacterium
GCTTCGGGCGACACCGCGATTTCCCAGAACGAGATGATCGTCCGGTTCCGGAACGTGCCAGGCTCGACGCTGCCGGACATCTACAACCTCCCGAATGTGCGGGTCACGAATCTCACGAAAGACCCCAAGGAGGAACCAGAGGAGCCACCGCCTCCCCCGCCGCCGCCCACCCAGCCGTCCACCCCCGCTCCGCAGCCGTGGACCGGCAACGGCCCGCTCTCCGAGGAGGGCTCCCGCGGGGTGCCGGTCAAGAACACCAGCGGCCCGTTCTACGATGAGGACAACCAGCCGAATCCGCCGCCGGCCGCTGCCGCCAAGACGGCCGGCCGGCCCAAGGCCCCTCCGTCCACCAGCGCCGGTAACGGCTCGCTCTCCGACGAGGACGCCCGCCTCAAGCCGGTCGAGAACACCGGCCGGTCCTCGCCGGGCGAGCGCGTCGGCTACACGTCCGGCCCGGCCGAGGGCAAACTCGTGGAGTACACCAACGGGCCCTTCGTCAAGGACCCGCCCAAGCCCCCGCCCGCCACCGACCGCGAGCAATCGGTCGAGGGCTACTGGGCCGCGCCGACCAATGTCTGGGACCGGAATTCGTCCGCCTACGGCGACGGCAGCCGCATCATCTACGTCAAGCTGAAGGGCAAGGCCCAGCCGCAGCGCATGCGCTTCGACGTGGCGAAGCAGCTCGGGTACCTCCCGGCCAACCTGGCCCCACGAGACGTGCCCGAGAAGGAACCGTGAGCAGCCCCCGGTTCGCGTTTCCACCCGTTCAGTTACCATCATTATTTCTTGCGGCCCCATTCGGCGGCCTTATCGCTCTACGGCACGGCATGGCTACTTCATTGGCGTCCAGCGCTTTGATTGCCTCCCGCGTGAACCTCTCCGCCGATTCCAGCGGCGACTGGCATGGGGAGCGCCGTCGCCCCAAATCGCGAGCGGCCGACCCTGGCTGACCCGCGGAATTTTTTTCCGACTACGAACCTACCCCCACAACATGCGCGTCCTTCGAACCATCGCAGCCATCGTGCTGAGCGGCCTCCTCCTCGTCGTGCTTCTGCTCGGCGGCTTGGTCCATCAGCTCAACCGCACCGCCCTCAACGCCGACTTCCTTGCAGAGCAGATCCAGCAGCTCGACCTGCTCACGCTGGGACGGGACAAGGTCCTGGCCGCCATGCCGCCGGAGATGCACGAATCGGCGCAGGGCGTCATGGACGCCGTCCTGTCCGAACAGCGGGCCTACATCAACCAGCAGGTGCAGTCGATAATCCGGTCGTCGATCGGCTACGTCCGCGGCGACCTGCCGAAGTTTGATTTCTCGATCGATGCCGAGCCCGTCGTGCAGAGTCTGCTGCACGCCCTCCCAATCCAGCTGCGCGAGCATCCGCCGGAGGCGCTGCGCAACGCGAGCCCCGCGGACCAGGAGCAGGCCATCGCCGGCATCGTCCAGCGCGCGGAGGAGGAAATCCGCCAGCACGTGAAGCCGGGCGAACGGATCACGCTCGCGACGCTGGGCAGCGACGAGGACATCAAGAACATCGTCAAGGCCCTGGGCGAAGCCCGGTCCCGGGTGGAGTTGTTCCTGCTCCTCTACCATGTCGGCATCGGCCTCGCGGTGGTGCTGGCGGTGCTGCTGGCCCTCGCCGGCTCCCTGCGCTGGCTGGGCGTGGTGGGGCTCGTGGCCGGGACCGGCCTCTGGGTCGGCCAGTTCCTGGTGAAGTCGGCGATCGCCCTCGGGATGGCCGGCTACGCCGCCCAGATTCCCGAGAGCATGCAGGCCAAGCTGCCGCCGATCTACGGCGCCGTGGCCGCGCCGCTGGGTTCGCTGGGTCTGGGCGTCCTCGCCCTCGGCGCCGTGGCCCTGGCGCTTTCGTTCGTGAAATTCCGCCGCCCGGCGAGCGCGACGGCTCCGGCCGCAGCCGTGCCGCCGACCGTCGCACCCGCCGCGCCGGCCCCCGCGGCGATCACGCCTCCGCCGGTGGCCGCCGCGGTCGCTCCCCCTCCCGCGGTCGTGGCCCCGCCGCCGGCGGTCGCCCCCGCCGCGGCTCCGGTCGTGCCAGCGACGGCTCCCGCCGGGACCCCGGCCTGGAAAAACCGCTGGGTGCTGATCGGCTCCGGCGTCGCGGTCGTGCTGCTCGGCCTGTGGGCGGGCGATGTCTCGAACCGCTACAAGGCCTCCGAATGGGCGAAGCGTGGGCAGCGGGCCTTCCTCAATTCCGATTGGAGCGGCGCGCTCGAGGCGCTGAAGGAGGCCACCCTGGCCCGGCCGACCGACTTCGACTACCGCCGCGACTACGAGACGATGCAGGAGCGCTGGCTCCGCGCCCAGGGCGACAGCCTGGCGGGCCTGTCCGCCGAGGAGGCGTTCTCGCGGCTGGGCACCGACGCGCCGCGCTTCAGCCCGATGCTCACCGAGCCGTTTGCCTCGCAGTACCGCGCGATGGTGAACCAGAACCGCGAGAAAGTCCGGGCGAACCTCGCCCGCGCCTTCGACGCCGCGCTGGCGCTGTCGGATGAAAAGAAATTCAAGGACGCCTACGCGGCCATCGAGAAGCTGCGTCCGCTCGCCGCGCTCTACCCGCAGTTCAAGGAGCGCGAGGACAAGGTGAAGATCGCCGAGGTCAACGCCGGGATTGAGGAGGCGGAGCGCCTCACCCAGGCCAACAGTTTCGCCGAGGCCTACGCCGCGCTCGACAAGGTGAAGCTCAACTCCGGGCTGATCCGTGACCGCTATGACGACGCCCGGTGCAACGTGCAGGTGGTCGACCTGCTGCATCGCCTGCAGGACGCCGTCCAGCTGTCCGAGAAGGGCGAATTCGCGCATGCCAACACCGCAGCCGACGAGGCCGGCAAATTCCTGAGCCAACTGACGAGCCAGCCCGCCTTCGTCTCCGCCTACAACCGGGCCATCGCCGAGCTCCCGGCCGCGCGCCGCGGCGAGGCGAAGCTCGAAAAGAAGGTCGCCGAGGCGGAACGGATGATCCGTCGCAACATCGTCCAGTTCAGCGGCGCGCAACTCGCCCAGGCGATGGCCGGCGGGAATGCGGCCAAGGTGCAGTCGGTCCTCGACGACTACGCGACGCTCACCAACCAAACCCTCTCGGTCCATGCGGACGACCTGCTCAACGAGAAGAGCTTTCCGCGGTTCCTCGAGCAGCTGACCGACCTGCACATCCGTCCGGCGAGCGAGGCCGAGCGCACCAACCGCGCCGATCTCATCATCGTCGAGAACCTGCGGTCCCGCTTCAAGGAGCGGGACGAGGTGATCCGGTTCCTCGGCGACGGTTACCTCGACTGGGCCAGCGATCTCGCGCACCGGGACCTGCCCGGCACCGCGCTGTACACGCTCGAGCTGGCGAAGCGGGTCTCGGGCCGGACCAATCCCACGCTCGAGACCGACCTCCGCAAGGGCATCAACCAGGTCTATGCGTTCTCGATCTACCTGCCGCCGACCACCAGCGAGCAGGGCGACAACCCGCGGCTCACGGCCTCCTGCCGCAACGCCATCAAGGAACTCCTCGGCCGCGTCGGCGGCGGCAGCGTCAAGTTCGACGAGGCCGCCCGCGAGGCGGGCGCCCCGCCGGCGCAGATCGAGCTGCGGACCACCCTCTCCGGCATCGAGACCGCGCAGGACCGGTCCGACCAGACGCTGTCCGGGACGTACCAGAGCGGCTGGCGCAACGAGAACAATCCCGACTACTACGAGCTGCAGAACCAGCTCCAGGTCGCCCAGAACGAGTACAACCAGATCGCGCAGGCCAACGCCCAGACCCAGGACATCTACAACAACAACGCCAGCAACCTTGGCACCTTTGGTGCAGTGCTGGCCGGGGTGTCCTCCGCCGTGGGCAGCGCCGGCATGCAGGATGCGCAGAACCGCATCAACCAGATCAGCAGCCAGCTGGCCCGGACGCCGAGTGTCCTGCAGAAGCCCGTCTACGCCGAGGCCAGCTACCAGGTCAGCACTTTCACGATCGCCCACCGCGCCACGCTCACCACGACCGTTTTTGTCGCGGGCGAACAGGTCGGGTCCCGGACCTGGACCGCCGATTTCGGCTACACGACGCAGGAGTCCGCCGGCGACTCCCGCCTCAAGGCCGCGCCGATCCGCCCGCGCTATCTCGACAAGTCCGCGGTGGTGGACCGCCTGGCCCGCGGCCTGGTGGACCGCCTGACCGCCCAGCGCGAACAGCTGCTGCAGTCCGTGGCCGACGGGACGTTCAAGGTCGTCTCCGGCAACCTCGGGGCCGACGCCGACGCGCTCAACGGCGAGGTCGGCTGGAGCCTCGCCACGGTCTGGCTCGCCGGCGGTCT
>CAZUQB010000250.1:0-4305 GCA_964622405.1 uncultured Opitutaceae bacterium
TCGACGAACCGGAGGTCCGTCGGCAGCGTCGGGAAGTCCGCCCGCCGGACGATGTAGCAGTGGAACCACTGGCCGTCGCGCTGGAAGCAGACTTCGAGCACGTCCCGGCCGGCAAAGCTCAGGGTGCGGCAGCCCGTCGACCGGAGCGCGGCAAAATCGACGGGCACCCCGGACCGCAGGTGATGGGTCGAGTTGCTCAGGCTCGCCTGCAACGCGCCGGCCGCCTGGCCATGGCCGCCGTGCTGCTCATGGGCCGTGTCCTCGATCGCGAATTTCGCCAGCTGGGTCGCCGCCGCGGACGCGGGACGCGGCCACAGGGCCACGCCGGTCGCCAGCAGCACGGCCACGCTCGCGGCCAGCGCCAGCCACGGAGCCGGGCTCCGCCACCGGCTCCGCGCGCCCCGGCTCGCCCGCGCGCCCGCGAGGATCGCCTCGCGCAGGCCCGCCGGCGGCGGCACCGCACGCAGCCGTTCCGCGATCGCGGCGTCAAAGGCCTGCGAGCGCGCGAACCACTCGCCCACCGCCGGGTCGGCCTGCGCCTGCGCCTGCGCCGTCGCCAAGAGCGGATCGCTGGAATCGCCGCCGTTCGACCGGTACGCCCCGAGCAGGAATTTCGCCTCGTCGTTGTTCATGCTTGTTTCCTCCCCGCCGTTCCGAACGGCACGACCTTGTCCTTCGCCGCCTTCTCCTCCTGCGCCAGCGCCGCCCGGAGCTGCGCCTTGCCGCGCGACAACCGCGACATCACGGTCCCGATCGGCACCCCCAGCGTCGCCGCGATCTCGGCATACGACAGGTCCTCCAGGTAAAACAGGGTCAGCGGCGCCCGGAACACCTCGTCCACCGCCTGCAGCGCGCCCACCACCGCGGTGGCGTCCATCCGCGCCGCGCGATCCACGTCCTCCGCCGCGATGTCCGACTCGCCCGGCGGCAGGTCCTCCAGCGACATCGACCGCGCGTCCCGCCGGCGGCCGTGCAGGAACTCCCGGTACAGCGTGGTGAACAGCCACGATTTCGCCTTCGACGCCTCCCGCAGGCCGTGGCCCTTCGTCGCCCAGATGAAGAACGTCTCCTGCACCAGGTCGCCCGCATCCTCCGGCCGCTTGGCCAGGCTGAGCGCAAACCGGTACAACGATGCGTAGTGCGCGTCGACCAGCTGCGTGAAGGACTCGGAACTCATGCTGTGTTTCAGAGTTGCGTCGGGGCGGGTTTATTCCCGGAAACGTGGCCAACCGCAACATGCTTCGCCTCCTGCTCCCGCCCAACCTGGCCGCCGCCGCCCCGCGGGACGCCATTGCCGTCAAGGTCGAGCTCGACGCGGCCGCCGTCCCCCCGCCCGCGCTGCTCCCCGCGCTGGCCCTGCTGCAGCGATGGTGCGGGCCCGCCGCCCGGCCGCCCTTCCTCCTCCAGCTGTCCCGGGCCCAGCTGCGCGAGCTCGTCGCGGCCACCCCCGGCCAGCCCATCTTCGCCTTCGCCAACCAGCCCGGCACCGCCCTGCCGTGGGTCGGTCCCCTGCTCCGGGGAGTCTCCGAATACCTCAAGGAAGCCGCCCCCGCCGCCGTACTCCCCACCGCGTCCCGCCCGGCCCCGCGGCCGGATGCCAAGGGCACGCCCCTGATCGTCGACGGCTCCGAGCATTTTCTCGCCATCTCGCTCCCGTCGCGCGAGCACCCGTCGTACGACCCCGCCGCCGAGCTGTTGAAGTCCCACGGTTTCCTGCTCGAGCCCTCGAACCGGAAATGGTGGCTGCGCGACCGCCACAAGACGCTCACCTTCCTCGCCACCCAGGGCGCTCGGCTCCGCGACGAATTCGGGGCCCGGTTCACCGCGAATTTTGAACAGCGGACGGCCCACCTCCGGCCCGCGGAAATCGCCTGTGACGCGACCGCGGCCGGCGACGGCTTTGACGTGACCCTCGGGGTCCGGGCCGGGGACGCCGATGAATCGTCCGTGCGGGCCGCGATCGCCGGCAACCGCAGCTACCTCGAGGCCGGCGGCAAGGTCTACCTGCTCGACGCCGCCCAGCTCAACCGCCTGGCCGTCGCCCAGCGGGCGCTGAGCGGGGAGCCCAACGCCGGGCTCGCCTCCCGCCGCACCCAGCGGGTCGACCGGGCCCGGGCCGCCGAGGCCCAGGAGATCCTCGAGGCGCTTTCGCCCAATTTCCAACCGCCCGCCGCCTGGCGCGAGCGGACCCGGGCGCTGCGCGACCTGACGACCCTCGCGCCGGCCCCGCTCGAGCCGGCCCTCGAGGCCCAGCTCCGTCCCTACCAGCGCCTCGGCGCCGCCTGGCTCTGGCACCTCCACTGCCAGCGCCTCGGCGGCATCCTCGCCGACGAGATGGGCCTGGGGAAGACGCTGCAGGCGCTCGCGCTGCTGCGCGCGCAGTTGAAGGTTGAAAGTCCGCAGTTGAAGGAATCCCGCCCCCCTGCAGATCCGGCCCTCAACTCTCAACCTTCAGCTTTCAACCCACCACGAGCTTCGCTCGTAGTCTGTCCCGCCTCCCTCGTCGAGAACTGGCGGCGCGAGGCGGCGCGTTTTGCGCCGGCGCTCCGGGTGTTTGTCCACCATGGAAGTCGCCGGCTGCCGGACCCGTCAGCCGTGGCCTCCCTCGATCTGGTCATCACGTCGTATGGCACGCTGACCCGGGACCGCGCGCTGTTCGCGGAGGTGGAGTGGAACGTGATCGTCGCGGACGAGGCCCAGCACCTCAAGAACCGCCGCTCCCAGAACGCCGCGGCGCTGCGGTCGTTGCGCGGGACGAGCCGGTTCCTGCTCACGGGCACGCCGCTCGAGAACTCGCTCGACGACCTGCGCTCGCTCCTCGAATTCCTGCTCCCCGGCTACCTCACGCCGGTGCCGCCCGGGACGCGCGGCGACGAACGCGGCTGGTTCGACGAACGGCTGCGGGCGCAGGCGGCCCCCTACATCCTGCGCCGCACCAAGGCGGCGGTGGCGCCCGAGCTGCCGCCCAAGCTCGAGCAGACGGTGTGGTGCGAGCTGACCCCGGCCCAGGCCGCGCTCTATCGTGACACCCAGCAGGCGGGCGAAAAGGAGCTCCTCGACCTCGCGGCCAGCGGCGCCAGCGAATCGAAGCTCCAGTTCGCCGCGCTGACCCAGTTGCTGCGCCTGCGCCAGGTCTGCTGCGACCCGCGCCTGGTGACCCGCGACCCAGCGCCGGCCGGCCCGCCGGAGGCGTTCGCTGATTCCGGCAAGCTCGAGGCCTTCCGGGAGCTCCTGGCCGAGGCGATCGACGACGGCCACCGGGTGCTGGTGTTCTCCCAGTTCACGTCGCTGCTGGCGCTGCTCATGGCCGAGCTCGACCAGCAGGGGGTGCCCTACTGCTACCTCGACGGCTCCATGGCGCCGCGCGCCCGGCAAGCCGAGGTCGACCGGTTCCAGGGCTCGCCGGACCTGCCCGTGTTCCTGATCTCGCTCAAGGCCGGCGGCACCGGCCTGAACCTGACCGGGGCGGACACTGTCGTCCATTTTGATCCCTGGTGGAACCCGGCGGTCGAGGCGCAGGCCACGGACCGGGCGCACCGGATCGGGCAGCAGCGCGTCGTGACCAGCTACAAGCTGATCGCCGCCGGGACGGTGGAGGAGAAGGTGCTGGCCCTGCAGGACCGCAAGCGGGCGCTGCTGGCGGATGTCTTCGAGGCCAGCGACGCGCTGGCGGCCGGACTGTCGCTCGCGGACCTGCGCGAACTTCTCAAGGCCTAGCCGCAGCAGAAGCCGCCCGAATGGAGGTCCGGCGGGCAATCCTGCCCTTGCCTCCGCCCCCGGCATCGTCGAAATTGCAGGGATGCCGTTGCCCCTGTTGACCCCGGTCCGCCCGCCGCGCCAAATAATGCGCAGCCTTCGGCAAGAAACAGGATGGGTTCGCCATTGAGCCGCCGGCCCGCCGTCCAATTGTGAATCCCGCCGTATCTTCCATGAACACCCACCCTTACGCGTTCCTCGCCCTCTTCCTGGGGGTTGCGCTCGCGTTCCCGTTGGTGCTGCTGGGCGTGGCCCAGCTCTGGTTCCGGTTCTTCCAGCCCGCCAAGCCCAGCGCGGTGAAGAACGATGTCTACGAGTGCGGCGTCGCCCCGAGCGGCGATTCCTGGATCCAGTTCAAGGCGCATTACTACTTGTATGCGATCCTCTTCCTGATTTTTGACGTCGAGGTGCTGTTCCTCCTGCCCTTCGCCGTCGCGTTCACCGGGCTGCCCGCGGGGGCCCTGTTCGCGATGCTCGCCTTCATCCTCCTCCTCGCCGAGGGCCTGGTCTGGGCCTGGCACCGGGGGCACCTGGAGTGGAAATGACATG
>CAZUQB010000251.1:0-4301 GCA_964622405.1 uncultured Opitutaceae bacterium
ACCCAGGCCGCGCGTCGCACCGGTGATCACGATTTTCATGGGAGGACAGTAGCGAGTAGCGAGTAGCGGGTAGCGAGTAGATTCTGGGGGCCCGCGGATGGCCGCGGGCAAGGGACAAGAACCAGGGATCAAGTGCCAGGAGGCGAGCGGCGCTCCGCGCCATCGGGGGCGCCTAACGACGTGTCGACTTGGCTTCCTGCGGCGGCGCAGCCGCGGACGAGACCTGCTACTTGCGACCTGTGACCTTCAAACCGCCGCGCCCGGCGCGCGGCCAAGTAGCAGGTGACAGGAGGCATGTACCAGGAATCGAGCGACAATCCGGATTGCATGAAGCACCTATCCACCGGCGCAGCCGCGGACGAAACCTGCTACTTGCCACCTGCCACTTTCAACCTGACGCGCGCAGCGCGTCAGCGGCTCTGCAGGCTGAACTTGTTCAGCCCGGTCTTCCGGCAGGCGTCCATGACGAACGTCAGCTTTTTCAGCTGCGTGGTTTCGTCGGCCTTGATGAGCACCGGGATGTCCTTGTCGACGTTCCGGACTTCCTCGAGGAGACGCAGCAGCGCCTCGTCGGAGACATTCTTGCCGTTGAAGGAGACGACGCCGTCCTTGTCGATGCCGATGGTGACGGTGCCCTTGAACTCGTTCTTGCCGGCGGTCTCGACCTTCGGGAGCGTGATGTTGAGGGTCGCGGCCGACTTGAACTGCATCGTGACGAACGCGAAGAAGATCAGCATCACGAGCACGTCGATCAACGGCACGAGATTCATCTCGGGCCGCTTGCGGCGCTTCTGGTAGAGCACGCTCATTTCCGCCCGCGCTGGATGATGCGCTCGAGGAGCACGTCGAGCTGCGCGGCGTAGTTCTCGATCTTGCGCTGGAGGTAGCCGCTGCCGACGAGGGACGGGATGGCGATGGAGAGGCCGATGACGGTCGCGGACAGCGCGAGGGCCACGCCCTTGGTGAAGTTCACGGGGTCCGGCAGGCCGGTGTCCGGGGCGATCTGCGAGAACACCTGCAGGAGGCCGGTGACGGTGCCGGTGAGGCCGATCAGCGGCGCGGCGGCGTAAATGATGTCGAGGTACGGGATGCCCCGCTCCATGCGGTTGATCTCGAGCCGCGTGAACGCCTTCACGGCGTCCTCGTCGTGCTTGTGCTCCTCGGCGAAGTCGACGATCCGGGCGAGCACGCTGTGCTTGCCGCCGACGAGCGGCTTGCCGGCGACCACCGCGTCCACCAGATCGTGGGGCATCACGGCCGCCTGGCGCAGTGCGAACGCGCGCTCGCAGATGATGAACACCGCCGCAGCGGAGCAAAGGCCCAGCGGGTAGATCAGCAAGCCCGCCCCCTTGAACACCTCAATCATCGCAATAAACATGGGTAAAGTCCCCATTGAGACGCCGGAACCCGCCAAAAAGTTCAACTTATTTTTGGGGGACCGCCAGATACGGCAGCCGGCCGGCCGTCGCTGCCACCGCCTCCCGGCCGTCCAGGAGCTCCCCGATCGGGTCCCAGCGGCCGTTCACCAGGGCATCGCGGGCCGACTCCCGCATGGTCAGCGGGACCTCCTGGCCGCCAAAGCGAATTTTCCGGGCCACCAGGTCGACCGCGACCTCGACCGCGGGGTCGGCCTGCACCGCCGCGGCGATCCGGGTGATGTCCTCCCGGGTCGCGCTCACGCAGGCGAGCCCGATTGTCGTGGAGTTGCCGAAGAAGATCTCCGCATAGCCCTCGGCGATCACCGCCTTGAGGCCGAACTTCTGGATCGCCTGCGGGGCGTGCTCCCGCGAGCTGCCGCAGCCGAAATTCGCGCCGCTCAGGAGCACTGCAGCGCCCCGGTACCTGGGGTCGTCGAGCGGATGAACCCGTCCAGCGTCGGCCTCCGCCTTGCGCGCATCGGCAAACAGCCCGGCGCCGAGGCCGTCAAAGGTCACGGCTTTCAGGAAGCGGGCCGGAATGATCCGGTCCGTATCAATGTCATTGCCCATGACCGGCACGGCCCGGCCGGTGATCGTGGTGATGTTCGCGAGAGGCATGATTCCTAAAGGTGGAAGTTGGGAGATGGGAGATGGGAGAGGGAAGATCGGAACTCGAAATTCGGGATTCGAAATTCGGAAATCGGATTTCAGAATCTAGCTCAGCCCTTGACGGTGAAGACCTCCCGGGCGTCGGCCACCGCGCCGGTCACGGCGGCGGCAGCGACCATGAGCGGGCTCATGAGGAGCGTGCGGCCGGTGGGGCTGCCCTGCCGGCCCTTGAAATTGCGGTTGGAGGAACTCGCGCAGAGCTGGTCGCCCACGAGCCGGTCGGGATTCATCGCGAGGCACATCGAGCATCCCGCCTCGCGCCACTCGAAACCGGCCTCCCGGAACACGCGGTCGATGCCGAGTTCGGCGCAGATCTGGCTCACGAGCTGCGAACCCGGGACGGCGATGGCCTTCACGCCGGGCGCCACTTTCCGGCCCGGCAGATAGCGCGCCACCTCCTTGAAGTCGGACAGCCGCGCATTGGTGCAGCTGCCCAGGAACGCGACATCGATCTTCGTGCCCTTGATGGGGGCGCCGGCCTTCAGCTTCATGTAGGCCAGCGCCTCCTCGATCGCGGCCTTCTCGTCCGCGGTGGCGCGGGCCGGATCGGGCACCGGTTCGACGACGGAGATCGCCTGGCCGGGATTGATGCCCCACGTGACGGTCGGGGCGATGTCCTCGCCCCGGATGGTCACCACGTCGTCATAGGTGCAGCCCGGATCGCTCGCGGTCGCCCGCCAGCGCGCCACGGCCTCGTCCCAGGCCGCTCCCTTGGGCGCATAGGGCCGGCCCTGGAGATAGGCGAAGGTGGTCTCGTCGGGATTGACGTAGCCGACCCGCGCGCCGCCCTCGATCGACATGTTGCAGACGGTCATGCGCTCCTCCATCGAGAAGCGGTCGAAGACCTCGCCGCCGTACTCGTAGGCGTAGCCGGTGCCGCCGTTCACGCCGAGCGTCCGGATGAGATGGAGGATGACGTCCTTCGCGTAGACGCCGGCGCGGAGCCGGCCGGTGACATTGATCCGGCGGACCTTGAGGCGACCGAGGGCGATGGTCTGGGTCGCGAGGACATCGCGGACCTGGCTGGTGCCGATGCCGAGGGCGATCGCGCCGAAGGCGCCGTGGGTGCTGGTGTGCGAGTCGCCGCAGGCGATGGTGGTGCCGGGCTGCGTGATGCCCTGCTCGGGGCCGACCATGTGGACGATGCCCTGGCGGCCCGAGGCGAGGTCGAAATAGGTGATGCCGTGTTCCCGGCAGTTCCGCCGCAGCTCCTTGATCATGGCGTCGGCCAGCGGGTCGCTGAACGGCTCGGCGCGCTGGTCGGTCGGGACGATGTGGTCGACCGTCGCGAACGTGCGGTGCGGCATCGCGACCTTCAGCCCGAGGTCGCGAAGCATGCCGAAGGCCTGCGGGCTGGTGACCTCGTGGATGAGGTGGGTGCCGATGAGGAGCTGGGTCTGCCCGTTGGCCAGCGTGCGCACGGCGTGGGCGTCCCAGACTTTCTGGAAGAGGGTCTTGGCCATGATGTCCCCGGCAGCCTACCAGAGGGTTGCCATGCCGGGAAATACTTTGTTGGGTGCCTGTGATGCCTCGTGAGTATCAATATCCCTTCGAGCTCCGCCACCTGGTCTATTTCCGCGAGGTGGCGCGGCAGCTGCATTTCCGCAAGGCCGCCGCGGCGCTGGCCATCGCCCAGCCGGCGCTGAGCCGGGCGGTGGCCCAGCTGGAGCGGGCGCTGGGCGTGGACCTGCTGCACCGGACCCGCCGCGGCGCGGAGCTGACTCCGGCAGGCGAGCGGCTGCTGGAGCGGATCGAGCCGCTGCTGCGGAGCCTGGCCGCGGTGCCGGCCGAGATGCAGGCGCTCGGGACCGGCCAGGCCGGCCACGTGCGGATCGCGTTCACCGGCCTGGCCATGGCCACGGTGCTCCCGCGGATTCTCCGCGAGTTCACCGCGCGGTATCCCGGCGTGCGGGTCGAGCTCAACGAGTCCCCGACCTCGGCCCAGCTCGTTGCCCTCCAGCGCGGCGACCTGGCCTGCGGCTTCTTCCATCCCGACGCCCCCACCCCGGGCATCCAGACCCGCCTGCTGCTGCGCGAGCGCAACGGCGTGCTGCTGCCCGCGAACCATCCCCTCGCGGCCCAGTCCCGCCTGCGCCTGCGCGCCCTGGCGGCGACGCCGTTCGTGCTGTTTCCCCGGTCCCACAACTCGGGCTTCTATGACCGAATCCTGGCCGCCTTCGCGCGCGCCGGGGTGACGCCCCGCATCGCGGACGA
>CAZUQB010000252.1:0-4295 GCA_964622405.1 uncultured Opitutaceae bacterium
GAGGCGCGCAATCTCGCGCGGGTGGTCAAGCACGGAGCCCTGTTCCGCTACTACGGCCCGGGTGCCGCCCCCAGTCTCGGCTACGTCTCGCGTCTCGAGCGGTCCGTCGCCCGTTTTCACCGACAGAAACACGCGCTGGCCGTCAGCAGCGGCACCGCCGCCCTGGAGGTTGCGCTCGGTGCGCTCGGGGTGGGTCCCGGCGACGAGGTCATCCTCCCGGTCTGGAGCTGGGTCTCGTGCTTCACCGCCATCGTCCGCCTCGGCGCCCGGCCGGTCCTGGCGGAGATCGACGACTCGCTCAGCCTCGATCCAACCGAAATCGACCGGCTGGTCACCCCGGCGACACGCGGCGTCCTCGTGGTGCACTATCAGGGGGTGGCGGCCGACCTCGGCGCGCTGCTGGCCCGGACGCGCCGGCACGGGCTCTGGCTGCTCGAGGACTGCGCCGAGAGCCTCGGGGCCACGTACCGCGGACGGCCGGTCGGCACTTTCGGTCGGATCGCGACGTACAGTTTCCAGCAGCGCAAGGTGGTGACCACCGGCGAGGGCGGCATGGTCGTGACCAATGATCCGCGGCTGTATGAGCGCGCCGTGCGCATGGCCGACATTGGGCTCTATCGCGATGAGCACAAGGCCCTGAAGGCCCCGACGGAAACGAGCTTCGCCGGCAGCAACTACCGGATGACCGAGATGGCCGGCGCCGTCGGCTGCGCGCAGTTCGCGCGCCTGCGCCCGATGATCCGCCATCTGCGCCGTCTGCGCGCCGCCATGCAACACGAGGTGGGAATCCTGCCAGGCCTGTCCTGGCGGCGCATCCCGGATGCCCGGGGCGACCTGGGATTCGACTCCTATTTCTTTCTCCCCACCCACGCGCAGGCCCTTGAGCTCAAGCGCCGCGCCCTGGCCCGCGGCGTGCCGCTGGCCCCCCATACCGGCACGTACTGCCAGTACGCCCGCGAATACTGCCAGTCGGGCGCCACGCACACCGCGCAATTCTCGCCTTTCGCGGACCTCAAGCCCTGGCCCGCCGCCGGCTACCGCGAACAGGACTTTCCACGGACCAACACCCTCGTCGGCCGCATGGTGTCGGTCCCGCTCGGGGCCGCCTTCAGCCTCGCTGATGCCCGGCACGTCGGGCGGGTGATCCGCGAGGAGCTTCGTTCCCTGCTATGAATCTCTCCGTCTTCGCCCGGTCATGGGCGCGCCTGGCGATCCTGCTGGGCGTCATCCTGGCGATCCCGTCTCGCGCCGCCGAGGACGTGGCCGCCTTCCGCCAGCGCCTGCTGCAGGACCTGCAGGCCGGCATCGAGCGCACCCACGCCGCACTGGCTTCCGGCCAGCGGCCCGTGACCGTCGCCCACGTCTGGGCCCTCTCCGGCATGGTGAACGTCCACCCGCAGACGAACGACGATCGTCTGCTCGGCTGGACGAAGGACGGCATTCTCGCGTTGGTGAAACTGGCGCGCCAGCCGGACGGGAAACCAAAGCCGCTGTTCGAGTCGTTTCGTCATCTCACCCCCTTCTGCGAGGCCTACCTCTACCTGAAACCACGCGGGATGTTCACGGCAGGCGAGATCGCCGACATTGAGGCGCTCATCACGGCCAGCGTCGCGACGCACTACGACTACACGGACTTCGGCACGCACAATCGCGCGCTGATCGACGCCGCAGGCTTCTACTATTCGGCGGCGGCGGTGCCCGACAGTCCTGACGCGGCCCGCTGGCGCGCTTACGGGGCATCGCTCGCGGCCGACAGCTGGAACGCGTGGTCCATCGAGGACGCCTCCATCTACCAACCCTTCTGGCTGACCTACACGGTCGTGCTCGCCGAGCTGCTCGGCCGCACGCCCGAGCACATGAAGGCGGTCACGACGCGGTTCTACTTCGACGTGCCGAAGTTCCTGCTCATGCCCGACGGCCTGCTGCCCGACTGGGGCGATGGCGACTGGACGCACATGTGGGCGTGGAACACCGCGAACCTGATCCGGGCCGGCAGCTACTACCACGACGGGGAGTACCTCGACGCCGCGCGCCGAATGTACGACGGCCACATCGGCTATTACCAGGGCATCCAGGAGGACAACCTGTATCCGCTCGGTCTCGCGCTCCGCTGGCTCGACCCGGCCGTGCCCTTCAAGCCGCTGGTGCAGGAGCACTCGGCCGAGGTGATCGACGACCTCGTCTCGAAGAAAATCACGTTCCGCAGCCCCGCCGGCGACTACGGCCTGCTGAACTACCGCGACCAGGGCCCGTATGCCCGCTGGCAGCGCGAATACCAGAACGCCACCATCTACGCGCCGGAGGAACGGCCGCACCACGGGCACTCGGACGAGAACTCGATCGCGCTGCTGCTCTCCGACCAGACCGTCCTGCTCGCCGACGGCGGCTACCGCGCCCGGGTCGAGGACGGCTGGCGCGCCGACGTGTTCCACAATCGCATCGTGGCCCGCACCGGCTTCCCGCCCGAAAGCGACATCTTCGACTACCTGCGGATGGACACGACCTACCATCCGGTCACGACCGAGAAGATCCACTTCGGCACTTTCGGCAGCCTCGACTACTCGCGCACCCGGCTCATGGACCATGAGCGCGGCTACACCGGCGATCGCATCATCCTCTTCGCGCCCGAGTCGGGCCTCTACATTGTCGTCGACTCCCTCCGCATCGACGTCTCGGGCCACAAGGTGTTCTGCAACACCTGGCATCCCGACAAGGTCCTCCAGCAAGGCGACAACTACGTCGTCTCCTGGCCCGACCGGATCCCGATCCGGCAGGAATACTGGCCGAACCCGCACCACAAGGACCTTCTCATCCAGTTCCTCGACAACCGGGACAAGATCACGCTGAGCAAGGTCATCGGCCGGCGCTTCAACCCGTCGACTGTCTTCTACCAGTACCTCAAGGGCTACTACTACGAGGGGCAGCGCCTGACCTTCATCACCGTCCTCCGACCGCACGCGCCCGGTGGTTTCCAGCCGGCCATGCTCGACGATGTGAAGGTGCTCCCCAGCGAGCATGACGACCAGCGCACCCTCGGGCTGACCTTCACGCTCGGCGGCGAGCCGGTAACCGTGGGGCTGAAGCTCGACCAAACGATTGGGCTGACGAACCGCCGCGGCGGCCCGCGCTTCGATTTCCGGACCGGCCGCGTCGAGTACGGCAAGCTCGCGACCGACGCGGACTTTGCGTTTGTGCGGAGCAAGGCGGACGGCTCGCACGAGCTCGGTTTCATGTACGGCTGCACCGTGCAGTACGACGGGCGCACCCTGTTCGACATGCCGCTGGGCAATCATCCCGGCATGTTCGGCGAGACCGTCTATCCCGGGGCCAAGGAGTTCAAGGTCGACCAGATCAAGGACAAGATGCCCCGCTGGCACGCCGTCGTCCGGTAGGTTTCGGGCCCTGAACAGGGGCTTGCCATTTCCCCTTGATTGTCTATGGTACTGGAGTTGCGACCCTCATGATGCCTGCGCGTCTCGGGCCCCGAACCCCACCTCGAATTACTCCTCCCATGAAGCCATCCCCGCTCCCGCTACTTGCCGCTGTGTTGGGCCTGCTCGCCGCTGGCTGCACCGCCGTGGTCGACCCGTCGGTCGCCATCAACGCCCGTATCCAGGAAAAGAACGATACCTACGTCCGCATGACCCAGGTGGCCCAGAAGTCCGTGCAGTCGGGGACCATCGTCAAGGGGTTCACCTCCGACATGGTCTACATGGCGCTGGGCAAGCCCTCGGCCGTACAGGCCAAGGACACGTCGCTCGGCAAGCTGCAGATGTGGACCTACGATGTCTTCATTCCCCAGAACGTTGAATCGAAGAACAACATCAACAACCCGGATGCCCGGAAGTATACGGTCATGCTGACCGCCACCAACAGCGCTCCCGTGCGCACGACGATTCCCCAGGTCCAGCCGACGGGCTTCGGCTTTGGCGACACGGGTTCCTCCACCATGCAGCCGCTCGACGTGCCTGACATGAAGCGGGAGCGGCTCTACGTCTTTTTCGCCAACGACCAAGTCACCGAGATCAAGTATGATAGCAACGGAATCTGATCACCCTGCTGGAAATACGCTAGATACAGGACACCGCCTCGCTTGTTTACCCTCCGCCTGACCCTATAGTCGGTCTTCGAGCGAGCCCGTCGGAATTGGCCCAAACCCCCGGCCGGGGCACCGGTCACATTTTCCCCCTCGCCCTCATCTCCATGAAAAAAACCCTGATCCTTCCGCTTGCCGCTGTGCTGGGCCTGCTCGCCGCTGGCTGCACCGCCGTGGTCGACCCGTCGGTCGCCATCAA
>CAZUQB010000253.1:0-4280 GCA_964622405.1 uncultured Opitutaceae bacterium
CGTCGAGGATGTAGAGCGTGCTGCCCGACGCCCGCTTGCTCAGCTCGAGCGAGAGTTTCAGCCGCTGCGCCTCCCCGCCCGACAGCGTCGTGGCGGATTGCCCGAGCGTGAGATAGCCGAGGCCCACGGCGTCCAGTGTCGCGAGTTTGTCCATGACCCGCGGGATGTTCCGGAAGAGGACCATGGCCTCGCGTACGGTCAGGTCGAGGACGTCGGCGATCGACTTGCCGTGAAAGAGCACTTCCAGGGTCTCGCGGTTGAACCGCCGGCCCTCGCAGCTTGGGCACGGCGCGTAGGCGTCGGCCATGAACTGCATGTCGAGCTTGATGGCGCCGTCGCCCTGGCAGCGCTCGCACCGGCCGCCCCTGACGTTGAACGAGAAGCGGCTCGATTTGTAGCCGCGCACCTTGGCCAGCGGCACCTGCGCGTAGAGGTCGCGCAGCAGGGGCAGCAAGTCGACGTAAGTCGCGGGATTCGACCGCGGGCTCCGGCCGATCGGGTCCTGGTCGACCTGCACGAGCTTCTCGAAGAAATCCAGATTCTCGATGTGCCGGTGCGGGCCCGGCAGGGCCTTCGCGCCGTTCAGCTTCCGGGCGGCCGCAGCCGCGAGGATGTCGTTCACGAGCGTGCTCTTGCCCGAGCCGCTCACGCCGGTCACGCAGGTCAGCAGGCCGGCCGGGAACTTCACGTCGATGCCGCGAAGATTGTGGGCCCGCGCCTCGCGGACGGTGAGCCACGCGCCGTCCGGCTCCTTGGTCTTGGCGTCCTTCACGATCCCGAGCTTCCGGGCCAGGTAAGGACCGGTCCGGGAGACCTTGGCCGAGAGTTGCATGCACGCCGCCGGCGGGCCCTGGAACAGGATCTCGCCCCCCTCCACTCCCGCCTCGGGCCCGAGTTCAATGATCTCGTCGGCCAGGCGCATCGTGTCCTCGTCGTGCTCGACCACCAGCACCGTGTTCCCGCGGTCGCGGAGCGCCACCAGCGTGTCGAGCAGCTTCTGGTTGTCGTGCGGATGCAGGCCGATGCTCGGCTCGTCCAACACGTAGATGACGCCCATCAGCCCCATGCCCAGCTGGGTCGCAAGGCGCACGCGCTGCGCCTCGCCGCCCGACAGCGTCGCGTAGTCGCGGTCGAGGGTCAGGTAGCCGAGGCCCGTCTCGAGCAGGAAATGCAGGCGCTGCTCAATGCCGGTCACCACTTCGCGGACCGCCTCCTGCGAGCCGATCCCCGCCACGAGCTCCTGGCCGAACCCGCGGGCGGCGGCGACGTCGAGCTTCATGAACTCCGGGAAGGTCCGGCCCCCGAGGCGGACCGCGCCGCTGCGCGCGTTGAGCCGCGTGCCGTGGCACTCGGGACACTCGCCGGCCACCATGAAGGTCGTCAGCCGGGCCTGGAAGCCCTCGCTGTCCGTGTGCCGGAAGCTCTCCTCGAGGTCGGCGATCACACCGGCGAACGGCATGGCCTTGGCCTCCCGCATGCGCCGGAGCTTGAAGGCGAACAGGCGGTCGCCGGCGCCCTGCAGGATCGTGCGCCGCGTCTCTTCCGGCAGCTTCCGCCACGGCACGTCGGGATCGAACGGCAGCTGCTCCGCCAGCTGTTTCAGCAGGGCGTTGTGCTTGATGATGAGATTCTTTCCGCCGATGCGCCACGGCTTGATCGCGCCCTCCCGCACCGACTTTTCCGGGTCGGGGACGATCAGCTCGGGCACGAACCGCAGCTTGCGGCCGAGACCGTCGCAGGTGGGACACGCCCCTTCCCGGTGGCTGAAGGAAAAGTGCCGGGGCGTCAGCTTGGGAAACGTGTCGCCGCAAACCTCGCAGGCGAGGTCCTGGCTCAGCGTCAGCTCGCGCCACGGCGCCTCGGGCGACTTCTGCGCCAGCACGATGGCGCGGTCCTTGCCCTCGCGGAACGCCAGCTCGAGCGAGTCTGCCAGGCGCGCGCGCTGGTCGGCGGTCGCCACGAGCCGGTCGATCACGATGTCAACCGCCAGCTCGCGCGTGCCCGCGCCGGCGGGGATCAGCTTTGGCTCGTCGAGGCTGAGAATCGCGCCGTCGATCCGCACCCGCTGGAAGCCCCGCTGCCTGAGCCGCGGGAGCTCCTCGCGCAGGACGCTGGGCTTCGCGCGGAGGCCGACGGCGAGGAGCATGACGCGCTCGCCGGCGCACTCGGTCAGGACTCGCTGGACGTTGTCGTCGAGCGACCGCTGAACCACGCGGCCGCCGTCCTTCGGGCAATACGGTTCGCCGGAGATGGCCCAGAGCAGCTGGGCGTAATCCGCGATCTCCGTGGCGGTCGCGATCGTGCTCCGCGGTCCGCCCGCGCCGGTGCGCTGCTCGATCGCCAGGACCGGCGAGAGCCCGTGGATGAAGTCCACGTCGGGCCGGCGGAGCTGCTCCAGCACCTGCCGGGCCTGGGTGGAGAGCGACTCCATGTACTTCCGGTAGCCCTCCGCATAGATGGTATCGAAGGCCAGCGACGACTTTCCCGAGCCGCTGGGACCCGTGACCACGACCAGCTTGCCGCGCGGGATCCGCAGCTCGAGGTTCTTCAGGTTGTGCTCGCGGGCGCCTTTGACGTGGATGTGGGTCGCGGCCTGCATGGGTGGAACGCTCACGTTACCTATTCCGGCGCCACGTCAAAGCGATTAGCAAATCGGCCACCCGGCCGAACCCGGAATTAGTTCTTGAACTACCCTATTCCAGACCGTTTCTTCCAGCAGACTACAACCCCGGCGGCCCGGCCGCCAACATCCCCCAAAACACCCCCTGTCGGCCGCAACGACTGCGAAGTCGGCCGGAGGGATCCCCTGAAATCCATGAACGAAACACCCCCTGCCCACCGCCTGATCCTGCTCACCGGACGCGCCGCCCTTGCGGGTCTCGCCGGACTGTTGCTGGCGCCGGTCGCCCACGCCCTCCATTTCGGAAGCGGCGAGGTCACCGGCAGTTTTGACAGCACCTTCTCGTTCGGCGCCATGTACCGCCTGAACGACCCGAGTCCCGACTACTACGGCACGACCAACTCCTTCGCCGGGGTGGCGGGACGGCAGAACTCGGTGAACTCCGACGACGGCAATCTCAACTATGGCAAGGGCTGGGTGTCCGAGATCTTCAAGGGTTCGCACGATCTCGAGGTCAAGTTCCACGACTCCGGTTTCTTCGTCCGCGGCTACTACTTCAGCGACCTGAAGTCCGACGACACGCTGCGCACGAAGCTGACCTCGCAGGCGCGCGACCGCGTGGTCCGCGGCGCCGAGCTGCTCGACCTCTACGCGGTGACCAAGTTCGAGTTCGCGAACGAGGTGCCCGTCGACCTCCGCCTCGGCCGGCAGGTCCTGAGCCTGGGCGAGAGCACGTTCATCCCGAACGGCATGAACGTCGTGAACCCGGTCGATCTCTCCAAGCTCCGCGTCCCCGGCGCCGAGCTCAAGGAGGCGTTCCTCCCGGTCAACATGCTGAAGGCCTCGATCGGCCTCACGTCGAACGTCACCTTCGAGCCCTTCTGGCTGCTGGAGTTCCGCCGCAACGAGCTCGAGCCCGCCGGCACGTTTTTCTCGACGAATGACTTCGCCACCCGCGGCGGCGAGCGCGTGTTCCTCGGCTTCGGCACGCTCTCCGACACCGGCACGCTCGGCGGCATCCCGCGCGCCAACGATCGCGACGCGAGCAACCTGAACCAGTACGGCGCCTCGCTGCGCATCCTGGTGCCGCAGCTCAACGACACCGAGTTCGGCCTCTACTACGCCAACTACCACAGCCGCTCGCCGGTCATCAGCGCCAAGACGCCGACCTCGGGCATCGACTCGAGCCTCGTCGTCAGCACGGCCACGAGCCTGGCGACCACGAACCTCGCGCCGGTGATGATCGCCAACGGCTATCCCGCCGCCGGCGTCCCCGCCGCCCTCAGCACGCTGATCGGCGCCGCCCTCACCAATGTCCCGATCGGCGCGCTGCCGTCCACGCTGCAGCCGTTCTATCCCGCCGCCCAGTCGATTGCCGCCGCCGCCGGCAAGATCGGTCTCCTCACCGCCGCCGCGACGGGCCGCTATTACGACGAGTATCCCGAGAACATCCGCATGGTCGGCGCCTCGTTCAACACGTCGCTCGGCGCCACCGGCATCACGCTCCAGGGCGAGGTCTCCGTGAAGCAGAACGTCCCGCTGCAGGTCGACGACGTCGAGCTGTTGTTCGCCACGCTCTCCTCCCTCACCCCGACCTTCGGCGCCAACAACCAGATCAACGCCCAGGAGGGCTCGAGCTACCTCGGCCAGTACAACCGCG
>CAZUQB010000254.1:0-2464 GCA_964622405.1 uncultured Opitutaceae bacterium
GCGCGGCCTTCTCGAGCGGCTACGGCGACCTCTCGCACTTCTACCGGCTGTTTCGGGCTCGGTACGGGCAGCCGCCGGGCGCCTGGGCGAGTGTGCCGCGGGATTCGCGCGCGTGCTAGCGTGGACCGGCCGGTTATTCATTCGCGGCAATCTTGCTCTCGAAAAGTCTGCTGCTCTTGCTGGACCCATTCGCGCATGAAGCTCATCCGCCACCTCACCCCGTCGGGACCGGCGCACGCCGCGCTGCAGCCGGACGGCTCCGCCCGGGAGATCACCGGCGACATTCTCGGCGAGTTCCGCGTCACCGACCGCGTGGTTCGCCCCGGCAAGCTCCTCGCGCCGCTCCAGCCGAGCGGTATCCTGGCGATCGGGCTCAATTACCGGAAGCACGCCGAGGAGGGCGGCAAGGGCGTGCCGGAGCGGCCGATGCTGTTCATGAAGAGCCTGAACACGGTGCAGCACCCCGGCGACCCCATCGAGATCCCGCAGAAGCTCCGCAGCACCGAGGTCGACTATGAGTGCGAGCTCGCGGTCGTGATTGGCCGCCGCTGCAAGAACGTCAGCCGCGCCCAGGCGCTCGACTACGTCCTCGGCTACACCTGCGCCAACGACGTCTCGGCGCGCGACTGGAAGCAGCGCTGGGGCGGCGGACAGTTCTGCCAGGGCAAGAGCTTCGACACGTTCTGCCCGCTCGGCCCGGTGCTGGTGACGCGCGACGAAATCCCGAATCCGAATGCGCTCGGGATCAAAACCATCCTGAACGGCACGGCGCTCCAGGATTGGAACACGAACGACATGTGCTTCGACGTGCCCACGCTCATCGAGTTCCTCAGCGCCAGCAAGACCCTGCTGCCCGGCACCGTGATCCTCACCGGCACGCCCCACGGTGTCGGCTTCGCCCGCAAACCCCCGGTCTTTCTCCAACCCGGCGACACGATCAGCATCGAGATCGAGCGTATCGGCACGCTGACGAACCCCGTGGTCAACGAGAGGGTGTGAGGATTTACGATTTACGACTGACGATTTACGATTTTGTCGGACCCCGGCCGCATCGTTCGCCGGTGTTCCACCTCCCAATTCCCATCTTCCATCTCCCAAGCCCTAGCCTCCATCTCCGATTCTTCCCGCCCCAGCGGATATCTCATGCCGAATTACACCTTTCATCTGATTGCTAACTCGCACCTGGATCCGGTCTGGCAGTGGGACTGGCGCGAGGGACTCAACGAGGGGCTCATCACGGTCCGCACGATGCTCGCGCTGATGGACGAGTTCCCCGACCTCACGTACGTCCGCGGCGAGACGGTGCTCTACGAGCACATCGCCCGCGAGGAACCGGAGACATTTGCCCGGATCGTGCGTCACGTGCGCGCCGGACGGTGGGACCCCATCGGCGGCGCGTACCTGCAGCCCGACACCAACCTGCCGGCGGCGGAGACGTTCGCCCGCATCTATCTGCACGGCCAGCGGTTCTTCGCCCAGCATTTCGGCCGGCCGGCGACCGCGGCCTGGGCGGCGGACTCGTTCGGCCATAGCGCCGGCCTGCCCGAGCTGCTGGCGAACGCCGGGTTCAAGTCGTTCTCGTTCTTCCGTCCGGATCCGGGCCAGCGGCCGCTGCCCGGTCCCGCCTTCTGGTGGGAGAGTCCGGGCGGTTCCCGCGTGCTCGGCTACCGCCCGATCCACGGCTGGTACGGCTGCGAACGCGGCGAAATTCCGAATCGGCTCGACGGTTTCCTCCAGGCGGCCCCGAAGCAGCCGTATCACCACGTCGCGGTGTTCTACGGTCTCGGCAATCATGGCGGCGGCCCGACCCGCCGCCTGCTGCGCGACATCCAGACGTGGGCTGCGGCACACCCCGAGGTGAAGGTCGTGCACTCGGGCCTGCACCGTTTCTTCGCGGCGCTCGAGCAGGAGATCGCCACCCGGCCCGAGGCGGCGCCCTTTGTGCACCGCGGGGAACTCGGCTACTGCCAGCGTGGGTGCTACGTCTCCGCGGCCCGGCTCAAGTCGGCCTTCCGTCACGCCGAGGTCGCGCTGAGCCGCGCGGAAACGACCGCGACGGCGACGGCGCTCGTGACCGCCGCTCCGCCGCCGAATCTCGGCACGGCGTGGCGCGGGGTGATGTTCAACTCCTTCCACGACATCCTGCCCGGCACGAGCATTGAGCGCGCCCTGGACGAGCAGGTCGACTGGGCCCGCGGGGTACTGCATACCGCCCGGAGCGCGGAGTTCGACGCTCTCAACGCCCTCGCCCGTCGCGTGGACACCACGGTGCCGGCCGCGCCCGCGGATCATCCCACGGCAGTCTCGCTGCTGGTGTGGAATCCTCACCCGCACGCCTACGCCGGACCGCTGGAACTGGAAGTCTGCCTCGATTACCGCCCGGTGTTTCCCTACCAGGACCGGCCCGATGCCGTGCCCCTCGAGGTGCGCGGGCCCGACGGCCGCCTCCTGCCGTTCCAGCGGA
>CAZUQB010000254.1:2564-4252 GCA_964622405.1 uncultured Opitutaceae bacterium
GCCGTGCCCCTCGAGGTGCGCGGGCCCGACGGCCGCCTCCTGCCGTTCCAGCGGATCAAGACCGAGCACACGTTTCTCACGAACATCCCGTGGCGGGTGCGCGTGCTGGCCAACGTCCGCCTGCCGGCGCTCGGCTGGGGCTGCTTCACGTTCGGGTGGGTCGAGGGCGCCAAGGCGCCGGCGATCCGCTCGCGCACGGGTTCACCCCGCGCCCATTCCATCACCAACGGCTCATACCGGGTCGAGGCCCGCCGCGGCCGCGCTGGCGTGGCGCTGTTCCACGGCGCGCGCCGGCTCCTTGGTCCGGCGGGCCTGGGCGCGATCACGGTCGACGACGCGTTCGGCTCGTGGGGTGCGCTCTATGACGAGGCGGACGGCCTGCATCTCCTCAAGATCCGCCAGGCCTGGACGGTCACCGGCGTCGAGGTCGTCGAGCGCGGCCCGCTGCGCGCGGGGCTCTGGGTGCGGCTGGCGGGCGGGTCATCCTCGCTCGACCTGTTCTTCCGCCTGACCGAGGGCCGCGACGCGATCGACGTCGAGGCGCGGCTGCTGTGGAACGAGACCCGCGCCCGCCTGAAGCTCGTGTTCCCGGGCGCCGGCGACCAGGCCGAGTTCGAGGTCCCGGGCGGCGTGGTCCGCCGCGGTCCGGCGGGCGAGGTTCCCGGCGGCCGCTGGGTACGCATCAAGAACGGCGCGCACACGCTCGGCCTCGCGAGCGACCATCTGTACGGCTTCGACAGCTCGGGCGGCACCTTCCGCGCCTCGGTGGTGCGCTCCGCCCGCTACTGCTTCGACGCCCGGGACACCCCGGCCACGCCCGAGTGGCTGCCGATGACCGATCGCGGCGAGTACCGCTTCAACTTCCTGCTCACCGCCAACGGCGCGCTCCTGCCGCAGCTGGCGCGCGAGCTCGAGCAGCCCGTGCACAGCCTGGCGGTGCCGCCGCACCCGGGCCGGCTGGGCCGGTCCGGCAGCCTGGTCGAGCTGACACCCACCACGGTTCGCCTGCTCGCGTTCAAGCCCGCCGAAGACGGCCAGGGTCTGATCGTGCGGGTCCAGGAGACCGCCGGTCGGGCCGCCCGACCGAGCCTGACGCTGGCCGGGAAGCGAATCATGCTGCCCCGCCTGCCCGCCCACCGCATCGCGACCTACCGGCTGCAGCGCGGCCGGGTCGCGCCGGTCCTGCTCTCCGAGTTGCCGAAGGCGTCGGATTAGGTTTGCTGTGACCAGCCCGCGGGCGCCCGCCCGTTTACCCCCATGAAAATCATCAATCAGGCGAAGGTGAAGTGGACCAAGTACCGCTCGCCGCGTGGCAAGTACGCGGCGGCGTACAAGCCGATCTCGGAATTGCTCGGCGACAAAGTGAACGCGTGGCCGAAGGACGGCCATCCGTTCAACCTCGAACTGGACCGGGTGCCGCCCGGCAAGTCGCCCTGCCCGTACCACAGCCACACCACCCAGTGGGAGATGTTCATCATCGTATCGGGCACCGGCACGGTCCGCGCGAACGGCCGCCGGTATCCCGTGAAGGCCGGCGACGTCTTCATCCATCCACCCGGCCGGTCCCATCAGATCATCAACACGGGACGGACCGATCTGGTTTTCTACATCGTCGCGGACAATCCGCCCGTGGACATCTTCCGCTATCCTGACTCCGGGAAGTGGGGCCTGCGCCCCTACCGGAAGAA
>CAZUQB010000255.1:0-4251 GCA_964622405.1 uncultured Opitutaceae bacterium
TGGCGCGGGCCGCCGACCTGCCCGCGCTCTGGGCCGAGCGCCTCAAGACCGTGGTGGCGGTTGAGTTCTATACCGAGACCGAGACCGAGCGCCGGCCGACTGTGGCCTACGGCACCGTCGTCGACCACAGCGGCACGATCATCCTGCCGCCGGTGTCGGTGAACCCGCGGGTGACGCCGGCCCAGCTGAAGGAATTCAAGGTCTACCGCGCCGGCAGCGCGACCGGCGTGCCGGCGGTCTATCTTGGCCAGGACGCCCTCACCGGCTGGCACTTTGTGCGCGTCGACGGTGCGCTGCGCGCCGAACTCACGCCGATCTCGGACTTCGCGCCGGCCAAGCCCGCGGAACCGGCGTTGGCCGAGGACGTCTGGGGCATCGGGCTCCGCAACAAGGACGAGGATTTCCAGCCCTATTTCCTGATGAGCCGGGTGGCGCTGATCCAGGGCCTGCCCCAGCGGACGGCGATCGCGCTGCAGGAGGTGGCGGGGCCCGGACTGCCGGTGTTCAACCGGGCCGGCGAGTTCGTCGGGCTGGCCGTCAGCTCCTTCGGCCAGAGCTTCGTCCAGTTCTCCCGCCTCGACCGCTCCGGCACGCCGGTGGTCCTGGTAAACGTGGAGGAGAGCAGCGCGTTCCAGACCGCCGCCGAGGTGCTGCCGTATCTCGGGCGCGTTCCGGGCAACGTCTTTGGCCGGCCGCTGGCCTGGCTGGGCGCCAACGGCCTCCAGCCGGTCGACCCGGAGGTGGCGAAATTTCTCCACCTCGAGAACCAGTCCGCGGTCGTCGTGAGCGAGGTCCTCGAGGGCAGTCCGGCCGAGAAGGCCGGCATGAAGGCCCGCGACATCATCCTCGCCCTCGACGGGCAGCCCCTGCCGCGCCTGAAGCCCGACCGGGTGGTGGTCGCCTACGTCGAGCGGGAGATCGAGCGCCGCGTGCCGGGCGCCACGCTGGCAGTCACGGGGCTGCGCGGCGACGCCCGGCTGGAATTGAAGAGCGTGCTGGGTGACGAGCCCAAGCTGATGAACGAGGCGGAGCGGAAGTATTTTGACCGGATCGGCCTGACGGCGCGCGAATTCGTCTATGGCGACGCCGTGGCCCTGCGCGTGCGCACCTCGGCGATGGGCGGCGTGATCGCCCACTTCGTGAAGCCCAACGGGCCCGCGGGCGTGGCGGGGCTCCACACCGACGACTGGATCAAGGAGATCGACGGCGTGGAGGTGAAGACCTTCGCGGCCGCCGCCGCCAAGCTGGCCGAGATCGAGGCCGACACGACCCGGCAGGAGTTCGTCCTGCTCGTGAGCCGGGGCGGCGAGACTGCGGTGCTGCGCGTCAAACTGCGCTGAGCCATGTTCACCGGCATTGTCGAGGAAACCGGCACGGTGGTGGCCTTCACGCAGGGCCCGGCCTCCTGGCGCCTGCAGATCCGGGCCGAGGTGACCCGGGGAGGCGTCGCGGCCGGCGACAGCATCGCGGTGAACGGTTGCTGCCTCACGGTCGCGCAGTTCGACGGCCAGGCGTTCACGTTTGATGTGCTCGAGGAAACGAGGCGGCTCACGAATTTTTCCGCGCTGGGGCCGGGTTCGGCGGTGAACCTCGAACGGAGCCTGCGCTTCGACGGCAAGGTGGGCGGGCATTTTGTCACCGGCCACATCGACGGCCTGGGAGTGGTCGAGGTGATCGAGCCGCGCGGGAAGGACTATTATCTCCGCGTGCGGGCGCCGGCCGGGTCGGGTCGATACCTGGTCCACAAGGGCAGCATCGCCCTCGACGGCATTTCGCTGACCGTGGCGGAGGTGACCGGCGATGCGTTCGCGGTGTGGCTGATCCCGCACACGCTCGCGCTCACGAACCTGCGGCAAAAGCGGGTGGGGGACGGCCTGAACCTGGAATTCGACCTGCTCGGCAAGTACGTCGAGAAGCTGCTCTCCCTCCGCACCAACTGAGCCCATGCGCACGTCCCTGCAGGCCATCGCCGCCGAGTTGAAACGCCTCAAGGCCGCGGGCGTGAAGACGCTGCCGGTCTCGGAGGCGAGCGTACAGCGCCTGCGCCAGGCGATCCAGTCCCGCGCCGGGAAGTCCCGGGAGGACGCGCCTCCGACCCGGGAGACCCCGGGGCTGCTGGGCACGCCAGCCGTATCTCCCGAAACAAAGGCCCGCGTCTTCCAGGCCAAGCCGATCGACAGCGGGGCGGCGTCGATCCCGGAACCGACGCCCTTCAGCCTTCCCGCCGGCGACAAGGCGGCGCGATGGAACGCCCTGCGCGAGATCGTGCTGAACGACCCGGTGTGCAAGGCGCACGTGCGGCCGGAAAAGAAAGTCGTGTTCGGGGTCGGCAGCGTGGACGCGAAAATCATGTTCGTCGGCGAGGCGCCCGGGGCGGACGAGGAAGTGCAGGGCGAGCCGTTCGTCGGGCCGGCCGGTCAATTGCTCACCCGGATGATCGGCGCGATGGGCTTGAAGCGATCCGACGTCTACATCGGGAACATCATGAACTGGCGCCCCGAGATGCCGCTCGACGCGCGCGGCGTGCAGTTCGGCAATCGTCCTCCGACCGAGCAGGAGATGGCCTACTGTCTGCCGTACCTGAAGGCCCAGATCGAAGTCGTGAATCCGGATCTGCTCGTGGCGCTGGGATCCACCGCGGCGCAGGGTCTGCTGGGGTTCGGCACGTTCAAGGCCTTGGGTGAGGTCCGGGGCCGCTGGCGGGAGTTCGCGGGAAAGCCGCTCATGGTCACGTACCATCCCAGCTACATTCTCCGCAACCAATCGAACCGCTCGAAGCGGATGATCTGGGAGGACCTGCTCCAGGTGATGGAGCGGGCCGGCCTGGCGATCACGGAAAAGCAGCGGGGATTCTTCCTGGACCGCGGCTAGGCCCCCGGTTGCGCGGCGAGCCTCGGGCGAACGTCAGGGAAACAGCCGCCGCAGTTCGCGCTCGGTCTGCGCGAAAACGTCCTTCAACAGGGCGAGTTCCGTGGCCAGGGTGGCCGGAGGCTCGTGGCGGACGCGCAATTCCAGGTTCTCGGCCGCGAGGCGGAGCGCACTGGCGCCGAGATTCGCCGAGGCGCCGCGGATGCTGTGGGCCGCGCGGGCGAAAAGCTTGGCGTCGCCGGAGACGAGCGACTGGTCCAGTTCGGCGATGCGCAGCGGAGTGTCCTCGAGGAACATCCCGATGATCTCCTTCAGGAAGGCGTCATTGTCGTCCGGATTGAGCGCGCGCAGGTTGGCGAGGGCCTGGGAATCGATGAGCGCGGGGGCGGACATGCGGCAGGGAGGTTTCGGCTATTAGTGAGGAAGGGCCGCAACAGGCAAGGCACAATGGTCTGATAGGGAGGGGGATGAGTTTGCCCCAGTTCATATCATGAAATGTGAATATGTTGATATTCGGCTTGCTACACGGCGGGCGACGCGTTCTGCTCTCCGCTTTCCTATGGCCAACAAATTTGTTTTTTCCTCTGAGTCGGTGGGCGAAGGGCATCCCGACAAGGTCGCGGACCTCATCTCGGACAGCGTGCTGGACGCCTGCCTGGCGCAGGATCGCTACAGCCGCGTGGCGTGCGAGACCATGGTGAAGTCCAACATGGTGATCCTCGCCGGCGAGATCACGACGAACGCGAAGCTCAACTACGAGTCCATCGTCCGGGACGCGATCCGCGACATTGGCTACGTGAACGCGGACGACGTGTTCCATGCCGACTCGGTGTTCATCAACAACTACCTGACCCGCCAGTCGCCCGACATCGCGCAGGGCGTCGACGCGAAGAAGGCCAAGGGCAAGAAGACGGCCGAGCAGGGCGCCGGCGACCAGGGCCTGATGTTCGGCTACGCCTGCAACGAGACGCCCGAGTTGATGCCGACGCCAGTGATGTTCGCGCATCGCCTCGGCCGCAAGCTGACGCAGATTCGCAAGTCGAAGCGCGTCGACTGGCTGCGTCCCGACGCCAAGTCGCAGGTCTCCATCCGCTACGAGAACGACAAGCCGGTGGAGGTCATGAACGTGGTCATCTCCACGCAGCACACGGCCGACGTCTCGCACCGCGAGATCGAGGGCTACCTCGTCGACGAGGTCATCCGGAAAGTCATCCCGAAGCGGATGCTGACGAAGCGCACGCAGTTCCTGATCAATCCGACCGGCCGCTTCGTCATCGGCGGACCGCAGGGCGATTCCGGCCTCACCGGCCGCAAGATCATCGTCGACACCTACGGCGGCTGGGGCCGTCACGGCGGCGGCGCCTTCTCCGGCAAGGATCCCTC
>CAZUQB010000256.1:0-4249 GCA_964622405.1 uncultured Opitutaceae bacterium
CGTCCGCCGGGCGGCCGACGCCTGGGAGCCACCGAGCTTAGCCTGATCGGCTCCTCGACCCCTCGGCTCCTCGACTCCTCGCATCGCTTTCTGGCTCGCGGCGCTGGGAGCGCGGCCTTTGCTGGGGCCCCATGTCGGATCCGCTGCCTTCCCGCGTCATCGCCGAGATTGCCTTCGTCGGCCGGGGCGGCGGGCTCGTGAAGAACCTCGACGGATTCCGAAAGGGGCACCACACGGTGCCGGACGCGGCGAACGCCGTCACGAACGGGTTCCTGGCCAAGATCGCCGAGGGCGAGCTCGCGGTCGAGGCGGAGCGGCTGTTCCAGGAGGCGCGGGCGCGCCTGGGCTACAAGCGGCGCGAGATGACGCTGGCGCTGGCGCCGGGCCTCGCGCAGCTCACGACCCGGCACTTTGTGGTCGAGATCGTCTACCAGCTCGAGGGCGCAGCGCCGGAGCGCTACACGGTCACCACGACCCTGCGTGGCCTGCAGGGCGCGGACCTGGTGCAGACGGAGGAATTCTCCGCGCTGTTCGCCGGCGCGTTCACCGAGATCTCCTTCGCACTCCGCCGGGGCACCCGCGTCGAACAGGTCATCGACCTGATCGAGGAACTCGACGACGGCGGCATGACGGTGACGTACCCGTCGGATTGCCGCGAATGCACGATCCGCGTCCCGGGCGTGGCGGCCGAAGTGCGCTGCACCGGGGCGACGCTGGACCTCGTGCTCCCGCGATCCGGCGCGCCGCGCGAGCTGCTCGTCGAATTCGAGGCTGTGAGATCGGCCTTCGCCGTGAGTCCGGAGCTGGCCGGGCTGATCGGTTAGGCGAGTTTGCTGCCCACGGAACACGCGGAATACACGGAATACACGGAAGGAAACCCCGGCCTGCACAACCACCCGGATTGGTTTCCGTGTATTCCGTGTGTTCCGTGGGCCATCTCGGGAATTTTCACGGCGAAATCACTCGCGCGGTCCGAGTCGCTGGATAAGGCGGAGGGATGCTGTTTGCTCCTTTCGCCGGTGAGGCGGTCTGCCGTCGCGTGGCCAATCCGGCGGCGCGGTCGGGCACGCCCAACATGGAACCCCGCCATGCGTTGGATGGCGCGGCCTGGCTCTGGCATCCGGGACTGCCGGCCAACACGCCGGGCTGCGTCCTGTTCCGGCTCGCGGTAAAGTCGCCCCGCGCGGAAACCGCGCGCCTGCAGGTCAGCGCGGATCTCTGCTTCGTTTTGGCGCTCGACGGGGTGGTCATCGCCCGCGGTCCCGACACCGGCGGCGTGTCGCACTGGTCGTTTGCGACCTACGAGCTGAAGCTCCGGGCCGGAGCCCATCGGCTCGAGGCGGTCGTGTGGTGGGCCGACATCCCGCAGGCGCCCGAGGGCCGGATGACTTGGCGCGGCGGCTTCGCCTGCGCCGGGCTCGGTGGGGCGGCGGCGCGCTTCACCACCGGCTTGGCTCCGTGGAGGGCGGCGCAGCTGCACGGCCTGGAGTGGGGCGCAAAGCTCAACCGCTCGTATCACGTGATCGGCTGCGGCGCCCGGATCGACCTCCAGCGCCTCGACCCGCGCGGCGCGCGCTGGGTCCAGCCCGCGGTCGTGCGACCGAGGATCGACGCCCACCCGTGCGGCCTGATCGCGCCGGGCTGGAACCTCGAGCCATCGCACCTGCCGGAGCAGCGTCATGATCTGTGGCGGGGCGGGCGGGTGCGCGGCGTGGTGCCGCGCTGGACGGCGGCCGCGACGAGCGTGCGGTTTGGGGCGGAGGCAGCGGCGGACGCCGCGCCCGGCTGGACCGGGCTGCTGCGCGACGGACGACCCTTGACGCTGCCGGCGCGTCACGCGGTGACCGTGCTGATCGACACCGACGACTATCTCTGCGGCTACCCGATGCTGGAATTCTCCGGCGGGAGCGGTGCGCAGGTGCGGATCGAGTGGGCCGAGTCGCCCTTCGACCGCGAGGACCCGGCCATCGACAACACGCCGGGACCGAAGGGCGACCGGGGCGCAGTGGCGGGGAAAGTGTTCAAGGGCTTTGGCGACGTGTGGAGACTCGGCGGTGCCGGCCGCCGCTGGACGAGCAGCCCGTGGTGGCGCGCGGGGCGCTATCTCCTCGTGAGCCTCAAGGTGGGGACGAAACCCCTGACCCTGCACACGGTGGCGGTGGAACGCACGGGCTTCCCGCTGGCGCCGACGATGAAGTTCACGGCGGACGACCCGACGCTGGCGCCGGTGATCGAGCTGAGCGAACGCGGCCTGCGGGCCTGCATGCACGACGTGTTCGTCGACTGCCCGTATTACGAGCAGATGATGTACGTCGCCGACACCCGCATCCAGATGCTGCTCGCGTACACCTTTGCGGGAGACGAGCGGCTGCCGCGACGCGGCATGGAACTCTTCGACTTCTGCCGGAACCGGCTGGGCTATCCAAGCATGCGGCACCCGTCGCTCCTGCGCCAGGAGAGCGCGACCTTTGCGATGATCTGGCCGTGGATGCTGCACGATTTCGCCCTGTGGCGCGACGACCAGCAGTGGCTGCGCCGCCGCGTGCCCGGGCTGCGGGCGCTGATGGAGGCGCTCCAGACGGAGACCGACGCGGACGGCCTGCTGACGAATCCGCCGGGCTGGCTCTTCATGGACTGGGTGCCGGGCTGGTTTGCCGGCTGGGCACCGGGGCAGCGCGAAGGCCGGCGTTCGGGACTCTTGAACCTGCAGTACCTCCTGACGCTGCAGCGCGCGGCGGATCTGGAGACGTGGGTGGGCGACTCGCGCATGGCGCAGCGCTGGACCGAGCAGGCGGACCGGCTGGCTGCGACGCTGGGGCGCGTCTTCTGGGATGAGGGGCGCGGCCTCTGGGCGGACGACGAATCCCATGCGACCTTCAGCCAGCACGGTCAGGCCTTCGCCGTCCTGGCGGGCCTGCGCGGGCCCGACCCGGCGTGCTGGGCGGACGCGACGGCCAACGGCCTGGCGGCGGCCACGATCTACTTCCAGCACTACCTCTTCGAGGCGCTCGGCCGGGCTGGCCGGGGCGACCTGGTCCTGGAGAAATTCGCGATGTGGCGCGGTCTCGTTACCCAGGGATTCAAGACCCCGGTCGAGAGCCCGGAGCCGGCGCGGTCCGACTGTCACGCCTGGGGCGCGCACCCGGTTTTCCATCTGCACGCGACGATTGCGGGCATCCGTCCAACGGCGCCGGGATTCCGCGCGGTGCGCATCGCGCCGCAGCCCGGCCCGCTGACGAAGATCGAGAGCGAGCTGCCGCACCCGCGCGGCATGATCCGGCTGCAGGCGAAGTTCGCGAACGGTCGCGTCGAGGCCCGGGTCGAACTGCCGCCGGAAACGGTCGGCGTGTTTGCCTGGCGTGGAAACGAAGTGCCGCTGCGGCCGGGTTTGCAGACGATCAAGCTTGGCTAGCTGGATTCCGGATTCCGGAGGCAAGGCCGACGGAGATCCGAATCTCGAGAATCGAATTCCGAATTGCGAATTTCGAATCCCGAACCCCGGCGGCCAGCGCCGCCTACTTGATCATGTCGGCGACGAACGCGCGTTCCTCGACGAGCTCCTTGTTGGTCGCGGCGAGCTTGGACTTCGCGAAGTCGTCCATCGCGTAGCCGGTGATGACCTCGTAGGAGCCGGGCGTGGTGGTGCGGACCGGCATGCCGGCCCAGACATTGGCGTCGAAGCCGTAGAGCCCGTTGGACTTGACGGCGACCGAGTGGATGGCGCCCGGGGTGACGAGCGAGCGCACGTGGTCGACGAGGGCGTTGGCGGCCGAGGCGGCCGAGGAGGCGCCGCGGGCGGCGATGATGGCGGCGCCGCGCTTGCCGACGGTCTCGCAGAACGGGCCCTGCAGCCAGGCGGAGTCGGTGATGACCGACGTGGCGGGCTTGCCGTTGATCGTGGCGTGGGCAAACGCCGGGAACATGGTCGGGCTGTGGTTGCCGTAGATGAAGATGTCCTTCACGGCCGTGAGATCGACGCCGGCCTTCATCGCGAGCTGCGACTGGGCGCGGTTCTGGTCGAGGCGGACCATGGCGGTGAAGCGCTCGGGCGGGAGGCGCTTGGCCTGGCTCGCGGCGATCATGCAGTTCGTGTTGGCGGGATTGCCGACGACGGCGACGCGGGCGTCCGCGGCGGCGACGGCGTCGATGATCTGGCCCTGCGCGATGAAGATCTTGCCGTTGTCCTTGAGGAGATCGGCGCGCTCCATGCCCGGGCCGCGCGGCTTGGCGCCGACGAGCAGGCACCAGT
>CAZUQB010000257.1:0-4249 GCA_964622405.1 uncultured Opitutaceae bacterium
GAAAAAACCGGCCGACGCCAGGGCGCACGGCCGGTTCCCCACACAACGTAACTGACGAATGAATCCACGACGGCGCAAACCGCGCGGGCTGTTCCTTCTATCGGCCGGCGGCGGCCGGACTTGAGCGCGAACGCGCCCGTCAGAGATTGACCGTCCCGTGCGTGAGCCGGTCGTGCAGGCGCGCCGCGGCGCGCTCGATCACGGTGACGAAGGAACGCTCCAGCACCTCCGGCGTGAAGCCGTGGTGGGTGATGAAGGCCTCGTCGAGGACGAAGAGGAACCCCTCCTCCGGGACCCCGGGCCCGAGCGAGGCCGCGAGGTACTTCGCGGCGTGCAGGTGGGCGAGGAAATCGTGGGTGTTGGCCGGCGCGCGCGCCGGCTCCTGGCAGTACTCGGCGGCAAAGGCGTAGATCGACGGGAACCGCCAGCTGCGTAGCAGCTGCGCCCCCACGCGGGCGTCGTCGTAGCCGAGCACGTCGCGCTCGGCCTGGCGCCACGGGCCGCCCCGCGCCTGCTGGCGCGCACGGACCGCCGGGAGGAACTCGCCGCAGGAGTGGACGACGGCCAGGCGGCCGAGGTCGCAGACCAGGCCCGCCGTGTACGCCGACTGCGGGTCGACGCGCTGGCTGTGCTCGGCGAGCACCTCGGCGGCGAGGGCGGTGCACAGGGCGTGGCGGCAGAAATCGCCCGGATCGCCGCCGGCGCCGGACTTGCCGATGCCCTCGTCCCAGCGGTTGACCAGCGCCAGGGCCGCGAGCCGGTAGATCTCGCGCTGGCCGAGGCGGACCACGGCCTGGGCCACGGTCTCGATCGTCCGGCCGGCGCCGAAATAGGCGGAGTTCGCCAGCCGCAGCGTCGCGGCCGCGAGCGCGGGATCGAGCTGGATGATGTTCTCGATGTCGTCCGCCCCGCTGTTGGAATCCTCCAGGACGGCGATCAAGCGCGGCATGAGGGCCGGGGCGCTGGGCAGGCGCAGGGCCTGCGCGCAGACCTGCTCAAGGGTGGGAGGGGTGGGCGTCACGGAGGGGGATGGCGGACGAGACTCAGGCGGCCATCAGCAGCGTACCCGGATCCAGGATGAGTGCAATGTTGCCGTCGCCCAGGATGGCGCCGCCCGCCACGCCGGGCAGGTTCTGCATGAAGGCGCCGAGGTTCTTGATGACGACCTCCTGCTTGCTGACCATCTCGTCGACGAGCAGCGCCGACACCTTGCCGGAGTGCTCGACGATGACGACGATGCCGTCCCAGGGCTGCTGCGCGTCGGCCGGGATGCCGAAGCGGCGGTGCAGGCGGTGGACCGGCACGAGGCGGCCGCGGAGATCGAGGACCTCGCCCTTGCCCTGCACGGTCGAGATCGCGTCGCGGCCCGGCCGCAGCGCCATCTGGACCGAGGTGCTCGGGAGGATGAAGCGGTCGCCGCCCACGCGCACCACGAGGCCGTCGATGATGGCCATGGTGAGCGGGAGCTTGATCTTGAAGGTGGAACCCTGGCCGACGGCGGAGGTGATCTCGATCTTGCCGCGGAGCTTCTCGATGTTCCGCTTCACGACGTCCATGCCGACGCCGCGGCCCGAGACGGCGGTCACTTTCTCGGCGGTGGAGAAGCCCGGGGCGAACAGCAGCGCGTAGCACTCCTCGCGGGTGAGCGAGGTGCCGGCGGCGACGACGCCCTTCTCGACGGCCTTGCGGTAGATCTTGTCGGGGTCGATGCCGCGGCCGTCGTCCTGGAGCTCGATCACGATGTTGCTGCCCTGGTGATAGGCCTTGAGCCGCAGGGAGCCGGTCTCGTCCTTGCCGCGCTGGGCGCGGTCGGCCGGCGACTCGAGCCCGTGGTCGAGCGCGTTCCGGACCATGTGCACGAGCGGGTCGCCGATCTCCTCGACGACGGTGCGGTCGAGCTCGGTCTCCTCGCCGCTGGTGACAAAGTGGACCTTCTTGCCGAAGTCGCGGGCGAGGTCGCGGGCGAGGCGCTCCATCTTCTGGAACGTCGGCTTCACGGGGATCATGCGCAGCGACATCGCGGTGTGCTGCAGGTCCTTCGTGATGCGGCTGAGCTGCGCGACATTGCGCTGGAGCGGCGAGCCGTTGTCGGCGTGCGCGCGGGCGGTCTCGAGCAGCTGGCTCTGGACAATGACGAGCTCGCCGACGACGTCCATGAGCGAGTCGAGCTTCTCGGTGTTCACCCGCACCGTGGCGTTGCTCGGGCCGCGGTTGGCGCCGCCGGCGGCGGCCGCGGGCGCCGTGCCGGGCTTCGGCGCGGACGGGGCCGGGGAAACCGGGGCCGGCGCGGCGGCCGCAGGCGCGGTCTCGGCCTCCGGGAGGGCGACCTCCACGCTGGCCGCGGGGGCGGGCGTCGGGACCGGTTCCGGGGCCGGGGCCTCGTCGGCGCCGGTCGCGAGCCGCTTCACGGCGCGGATCAGGTGGCTGACCGGGATGATCTGGTCCGGGAGATGGCCGGACTCGAGCGCGCGGGCCAGCTGCTGGGTGAGCGCCTGCAGGGCGTCGCGGCTGCGGAGGATCTCGGTGATGATCGCCGAGTTCAGGCGCAGCTTCTGATTGCGGGCGAGGTCGAGCAGCGACTCAACCTCATGGGCGAGGGACTGCATCGGCACCAGGCCGAGGAAGCCGGCATTGCCCTTGAAGGTGTGGAACGAGCGGAAGATCGAGTTCAGGGCCTCCGGATGATCGGGCTCCTGCTCGAGCGCGAGGAGGGCGGCCTCGATCTGCTGGAGGTGCTCGACGGCCTCGCCGTAGAACTCGCCGAGGAGCTCGCGGTTCTCGTCGAGATTGAGCGCGAGGAGCACGTCGACCGCGACGGCGGGTTCAGCGGGGGCGGCGGCCGGGGCCGCCGCCGTCCCGGACACAGCCGGCTGGCGGGTGAAATACGGGTTGATCGGCTGGCCGGCCTTCACCTGCGCCACGGCGTTCGGCAGCCATTCCACGAGGCGGCGGAGGCGGCCGAGCAGCTCGGAGTCATAGGGCTTGGCGGCGTCGAGCTGGCGTTCGAAGTCGGCGTGCAGCTCGGTGACCGCCTCGCGGAGGCCGGGCTCGAGGCCGCACAGCTCGCGCAGGTCACCCAACAGGCTGTAGGCCGGGACCATGCCATCATCACGGCCGGGCTGGGCCAGAATCGATTCGGTGGCGAGGCGATTGATGATCTCCTCGATGGGGGCGAACTGATCGGATGAAATGGGCATGGAACGTTCCGGATTCGGTGCCCTTACCTTCGGCCCGTTTCCAACCCGGCTTGAACGGATTTTTCCCCGCCCGGAATTCGGGTGGGCGGGCGGCCCCCTAGGGAAATTCCTGTAAATAACTACTAAGGAGGAATCCTAGGCGGCCGAAAATCTTGGGACGCCTGGCTGCTCCCGGAGCCGGGCCCTCCTTCTGAACCTTCCCCGGCCGGCCGCACCCGCGGCACGCCCGCCGGGTCCCCCGTCCATGCAAACCTCCCGAACCAACCATCGTGTCCGCCGGCTCTTCACCGGCCTCATCGTCCTCCTCGTCGCCCTGAGCCTGGCCCTCACGCTCTGGCTCAACAACCAGGGCACCCGCATCCGCGAGCACAATGCCGCCCTCACGGCCGCCACCGAGCGGATCCGCTACGACATGCTCCAGATGAGCGACGGCATGCGCGGGATGCTGCTCGCGCCCGACAGCCAGGCGGAGCGCAAGCGGAAGTTCGACGCCGACGAGGATATCGAGAAGACCGTCCAGTCGCTCCAGGAAATCCTGCAGGACGACCCGGAGGTCTCGGCCGCGATCACCACGGTCGGCGAGTTCGACAGCAAGAATCTCAACGTGAAGGAAAACCGGGTCATCGAGCTGATCGGCACGGACCCGAAGGCCGCGATCCAGTTCTACAACACCGTCTATCTGCCGACCCGCCACGAGCTCGACCAGCTGGTCGAGGCGTTCCACGAGAAGGCCGCCGAGGTCAACCAGGGCCGCCTGGCCCGCCTCGCCCTCGAGACCAAGCTGGTCTACGGCGGCATCGGCAGCCTGCTCGTGATCTGCTTCGTCGTGTCCCTCGTGCAGTCGCGCGCCCTGAACCGCGAGCTGCGCCGCATCGCCCAGGACCTGGCCCGCGGGGCCGAGCAGAATTCCGCCGCCGCCGCCCAGGTCTCCGCCTCGAGCCAGAGCCTCGCCGAGGGCGCCAGCGAGCAGGCCGCGTCCCTCGAGGAGACCAGCGCGTCGCTCGAGGAGATCTCGAGCATGACCAAGCGCAACGCCGAGAACGCCAACCAGG
>CAZUQB010000258.1:0-4244 GCA_964622405.1 uncultured Opitutaceae bacterium
TTGCCGGACGCGGCCGATGTCAGTGAGCGCCGCAGCGCGTAGCGTCGTCATGATGTTGGTTCGGGCAGCCGGTCGAAAAGTCGGTCAGAAAGGTTGAAAGAGGTCCGCGCGGTTCTCACGCGTCAACTTGGTAAACTGCGATTGCGGCAAACTGTCGAGGAAGAGTTGACCGTAGGTCTTGGCGAGAATGCGGGCATCGAGAATGGTGATCACGCCACGATCCGTGGTTGAACGTATCAATCGGCCCACGCCCTGGCGAAATTTAACCAAAGCATCGGGCAGGGTCAGCTCGTTGAACGGGCTGCCACCCCGGTCCCGGATCCACTCGCTCTTCGCCTCCGCCACCGGATGGGTCGGCGGATCGAAGGGCAAGCGGGTGATGATCACCTGCGACAGCGAGGGTCCCGGCACGTCCACGCCGGCCCAGAAACTGTCGGTGCCAAAGAGGACGCCATTGCCCGCGGCCTCGAGTCGGCGGGTCAGCTCGGTGCGCGAGTGATCGACCCCCTGCATGAAAAAGGGCCGCCGGGCCGCCGCAAACTCGTCCGAGAGGGTGGCCGCGACGAGCCGCATGTCGTGGTAGCTCGTGAACAGCACGAGGGAGCCTCCAGTCACCTGCAGCGCACAGAACCGGATGTAGTCCGTGAGCGCGTCGATCGCGAGCTTCGCCCCCTGCGCCGTCGGCAGCGGCATGTCGGCCGCGACGTACACCCGCATGTGGCGCTGGTAGTCGAAGGGCGAGGCCACCACCGCGGCACGTGCCGACTCGGCTCCGACGCGGACCTGGAACGGCTCGATCTGCCCGCCCATCGCGAGGGTTGCACTGGTGAAGACCACGGAGGTCTGGCGCTCGAGCAGTTCCTCGCGGAGGTACGGCGCGACGTCGATCGGGGCAGTCCGGAGGGTCACGATGGTCTGGCGGCGCCCGGTCCGCTCCAGCCAGTACACGAATTTCTCGTCGGCCACGGCCAGCCACTGCTTGAGGCTGGTCTGGTAGGTCTTGAGCCGGCCGCGCTGCTCGAGCAGTTCGTCCCGCGCCGGACCCTCGTCGAGCTGGTCCGCGATCCGGCCCACGGCCTTGATCAGCGCCAGCAACGGGCCGTCGAGCCACGGCTCGCACGGGTTTTCCTCCCGCAGCCGCACGATCGGGTGCTTGTCGAGCAGGCGGTCGCGGAGAAAGCCGAAAAACTGCTCGGTCGCCTCCAGCCCGTCGATCACGAGCTGCTGCTCGACGGCGGTGCCATGCTTCGCCAGAAGGCCGCGCTTGGACTTGGGATTGAACAGGTACTTCAGCATCCGCTCGGTGCCGTAGCTGCTGAGGCGGAGCCCGAAATGCTCGGTCGCGACCTCCGGCACCGTGTGGGCCTCGTCGAGCACGACGAAATCGTCGGGAAACAGCACGCCCCGGCTGCCGCCCTTCTCGGCGGCGCCGCCAGCGTTGAGGTGGGCGAAGAGGAGCGAGTGGTTGACGATGATGACCTGCGCGAGCCGGAGCCGCGCGCGGGCCCGCTGGTAGAAACAGTGCCCACCGTCGCAGTGCTTGCGCGAGCAGGCCGAGGAGTCCGCATTGACCCATTCCCAGACCTCGGGCGAGGGCGGGGGATTGAGCTCGTGCCGCAGTCCCTCCCGGCTCGTCGCGGCCCACGCCGCGATGCGCTGCAGCTCGGCGTGCTCCGGGCTGGCGAACAGCTCCTGCTTGTCCCGCAGCGCCGCGGCCAGGCGCGTGGTGCAAAGGTAGTTGGCCTTGCCGACCAGCACGGCGCTCTTGAAGTCGGCGTAGGGCTGGAGCTCGGGGCGCGACTTGAACACGCGCCGGCAGATCGGCAGGTCCTTGGTTTCGATCTGCTCCTGCAGCGAGATGGTGTGGGTCGAGACGATCAGCTGCCTCGACTGGTCGACCGCGTGGATGATTCCGGGCAGGAGATAGGCGAGCGACTTCCCGACGCCGGTGCCGGCCTCAAACAGCAGCGGTTCATCCGCCTTCATCGCCGCGGCGACCGTGCGGGCCATCTCTTCCTGCTGGGGCCGGTGCTCGAGACTAAGCCCGTCGTGCAGCCAGCCGCCCTCGGCGAAAATCCTCGCAGCCAGCCGCGGCGCGTGGCTCGGGGGCGGCGCGGGCGGAGCGGAGTCAGTATCGTCGCGAATGCCGATCATGAAGGCGGTTTCTGACCCCAACGACCGGGAGAGGCCGGTGCAATTGAATTTGCGGCCCGCGGCCGGCTGCGTTCGATTTTCCGGATGTCCGCCGTCCATGGGCCATCCAGCTGGGAGCACGACCTCGTGCAGTTCCTGCGCGCGCAGCCCGGCGTGAGCGCCGTGCGGGTCGATCCTTCCGCCCATCGGGTGTCGATCGCGACCATCGGCCCGGTCGACCTGGCGGCGCTGGAGGCGAATCTCGCGGCCACCATCTCCGCGGTCGAGGCCCGCCTGAAGGCTGGTGACAGCGGCGCGGTGCCCGCGGGTTATTCCGTTCGCAAGGAGGGAGGTGCCATGGTCCTAGGTCGCGACATGTGTGTCACCGCCGAGAAACTTTGGCTGTGGCGCGAGATGGAGTGGCCGGAGATCAAGGCCGAGCCCACGCCCGCGGACCAGGAGTGGCGGATGCTGGCGTGGCTCGCGGGTATCTGCGGCCTGATGGGCCTGGCGGGCCTGGGTGCGGATTTTCTGTTTCCGGCGCTGCCGTGGCTCGCGCACGTGTTCTATGCCGCCGGCCTGATCGCCGGCGCCTGGGATGCGGCGGTCGACACCTACGAGCAGATCCGAAAGGGCCGGATCGACATCCACTTCCTGATGCTGGCGGTGGCCCTTGGTGCGACGCTGATCGGCGCCTGGGGCGAGGCCGTGCTCCTGCTGTTCCTCTTCTCGGCCTCGGGTGCGATGGAGGAGTTTGCGCTGGACCGGACGCAGCGCGAGGTGAGCGCCCTGCTCAAGACCTCGCCGAAGCGGGCGACGATCGTCGACGCCGAGGGACGCGAGCACGAGGTGGCGGTCGAGCAGCTCCAAGTCGGCCAGCGGGTGCGGGTGAAGCCGGGCGAGGCGTTCGCGGCGGACGGCACGATCACCCAGGGCAAGAGCGCTGCCGACGAGTCCAATCTGACCGGCGAGGCGACCCCGGTGGAAAAGGCGCCGGGCGATCCCGTGTTCAGCGGCACCATCAACATCTGGGGCGCGCTTGAGTTCGAGGTGATGCGCCTCCCGGCGGAGAGCACCCTGCGGAAGATCATCCGCCTGATCCAGACCGCGCAGAAACTGAAGGCGCCGAGCGAGCGCTTCACCGACAAGTTTGGCACTGGCTACACCTACGCCGTGATCGGCGCCTCGGCGGCGATGTTCCTGGTCGAGTGGCTGGTCTTCCACCTGCCGCCCTTCACGAACACGCCGGAGGTGCGATCGGCGTTCTACCGCGCCATGACGCTCATGGTCGTGGCCAGCCCGTGCGCGCTCGTGCTGTCGATTCCGTCGGCGATCCTCGCGGCCATCGCCTGGGGGGCGCGCCACGGCGTGCTCTTCCGCGGCGGCGCGGCCATCGAGCAGCTGGCGGACGTTAACGTGGTGGCGCTCGACAAGACCGGGACGCTGACCACCGGGGAGCTGGTCGTGGTGTCCTACGAGAGTTTCCCGCCAGGCCGCGAAACCGAGATCATGGAACTGGCCTACGCGCTCGAGGCGAAGTCCGAGCATCCGCTCGCCCGCGCGATCGTGCGCGACGCGAAGGCGCGGGGCGTGAAGGCCCGCGAGGTGGCCGAGTTCCAAAACATGGTTGGCACCGGGGTGCGCGCCAAGCTCGGGCACAGCCAGGCCCTGCTCGGCCGGCGCGAACTGCTCGAGGCGGGGCCGCTGGCCGCATGGGCCGCGCAGCTGCCGCCGGCGTCGGCGGAACTCGCCGAGGTCTGGGTCGTGGGCAAGGACCTGCTGGGCCGCGTGCTCCTGCGCGACCAGATCCGCGCGGAGTCGCGCGGCGTGTTGAACACGCTCAAGGAACTCGGCGTGCACACGGTCATGCTGACCGGCGACCGCCGGCACACGGCCGAGGCCGTGGCGCGCCAATTGGGACTGGGCGAGGTGAGGGCGAACCTCACGCCCGAGCAGAAAGTGGCGGCGATCACCGACCTGAAGGAGGGCGGCCGGCGCCGCGTGGCCATGGTGGGCGATGGCGTGAATGACGCGCCCTGCCTGGCGGCGTCCGATATCGGCGTGGCGATGGGCGCCCGCGGCAGCGACGCCGCGCTGGAGCAGGCCGAGGT
>CAZUQB010000259.1:0-4234 GCA_964622405.1 uncultured Opitutaceae bacterium
GTCCCATCCCCGGGCCGATCACGAGCGCCTGCGCCCGTCCCAGTCGCGCCTGCAGGAGCGACCGTCCCTCCAGTGCCAGACCGCCGTCGGGGGTCTCGGGCCAGCCGACCCACATCGCTTCCGGCGCGCGGGCGGCAAACGCGGGCGCCAGCGACTCGGGCACCAGGGCGGTCACCAGCCCCGCCCCACCCCGCAACGCGGACAGCACGGTCATGAGGATCGCGCCCGGATAGCTGCGGGACCCGCCCAGCACGAGGACATGGCCCAGCCCGCGCTTGTCGACTCCCGCGGGACGCAACCCGGCCAGCGGAGCGAGGAGGCCGGGGGCGATCACCCGCTCGCGGCCCGGCTCGGCGCCGGAGAAGAACCCGAGGTCGAGATACCGGATGCGGCCGGCGTGGTCTCCGGCGAGAAGGGGCTCCTTCACACTGCCGGTCGCGTACGTGAAGTCGGCCCGGAAAAGCCCGGCGCTGGGCAGGTCCACGGCGGCCCGGAATCGCACCGGCAGCTGGTTCACCTGATCCAGCAGCCCGGCGACCTCCGGGCCGAGCGGCGGCCGGAATTGGAAACCAAAGACGCCATCGAGACAGAGCTCGTGACGGCCGCTCGGAACGTGACCCGGCGACAGCACCGCGAGCCGGGGACCGGCGGCCCGCGCCAGTTCCTGGTAAGCCCGTTGGGCCAGCGGCCGCAGCGCGCGTTCGCCAAAGGCAAAACACACCCGAAAAGTCGCGTCCGGGAACCGGCCGGCGAGGTCCGCCGCGGCCAGCATCGCGTCGCCGCCATTGTGACCCTTGCCTGCCAGCACCAGCACGCGGCCCGCCGGGTCAAATCCGCCGATCTCGCGGAAATCCTCCAGCACGCCGGCGGCCACCGCGCGCCCCGCCTGCTGCATCGCGGGCCATTCGCGGGTCTCGTCACCGCCGAACCGCTTCGCTTCCAGCCGGCCGGCGGCGTCGCACGAAAGGATCGGATGACTGCGGAGCCTCATGATCGCAGGAGATTCACTGGGGCGTGCCGCCCGTCAGCCACTCGCGGCGCTGCTCCTCGGTCTCGGTGTACTGCAGCGGGGAGTTCTTGGGCACGCCGTGGTTCAGGATCGGGCGGGTGAGCCTCGGTATCGACCGGAAGTAAAGCGTGTCGCCGATGCGCATGACCTCGTAGCAGATCGAGTAGGTCTTCTTCTCCACGTCCCAGAGCGCGACCTCGGTGAGATCGTGGTCCCAGGCGGCATGCTTGCCCCAGTCGGCGAAGACCGCCTCGATGTCGCTCTGCTTCGGCCGGTCGAGCACGACATGCTGCGGCGGCGGTTCGGGCTTCGCGGGCGGCGTCGGCCGCGGCAGGGACCACACGAACAGGACGCCGATCACGAACCCCAGCAGGATCCACGACGGGGTCTTGGAGAGGCGGGACGGCGACGGCGGCCGGTCGGAGGACTCATCCATGGGAGGATCACGCCCGCACCAGGGCGGCGACCGCCATGGCATGGGTCTCGGTGTGGGACAGCGTGAGTAATACGTGGGTGGCGCCGACCTGGCGGAGCAGCGCTTGACCCTTGTCGTCGAGGCGGACGAGCGGCTCGTGGCGGACACCGTGATACACCGACACGGAACGCCAGCCGAGCTCGGCGCCGATGCCGGTGGTGAAGCACTTGGAGACGGCCTCCTTGGCGGCGAAGCGCGCCGCGTAGTGCTTGTGCGGGTGGGCCATGCCGCCGCAGTAGGCGCGCTCCTCCTCGGTGAACACCCGCTCGAGAAACCGCGGCCCCTGCCGCTCCAGCACGCCCCGCACCCGCTCGACCTCGATCAGGTCGGCGCCAAGGGCGACGAGGATGCCGCCGGGAGGAAGGGAGAGGTCCATGGCGAAAGTAGCGAGGTGCGGGTAGTGGGTAGCGAGTAGGAAATCGGGGCGCGGTTCAGAGTTGGGAACTCGGGTGGCCTTTCATGCGCGCTACTTGCTACCCGCTGCTCGCTACTTCGGGTTCATCCTCGCCTTCAGCTCGCGGACGGCTTCCTCGATGCCGGTGAAGAGAGCGCGGCTGATGATGCTGTGGCCAATGTTGAGCTCGTGGAGATGAGGCAGGGTCCGGATCTCCGCGATGTTGACGTAATTGATGCCGTGGCCGGCGTTGACCGTGAGGCCGAGCTCGTGGGCGCGCACGCAGCCAAGGCGGAGCGCGTTGAACTCCCGCCCCCGGTCCGCGGTGAAATAGGCGTTGGCGTAGGCCCCGGTGTGCAGTTCGACGATCGGGGCCCCCACCTTGGCGGCCAGGTCGATCTGCGCCTCCTCCGGGTCGATGAAGAGACTCGTCTTGATTCCGGCCCCGGTCATCGCCTCGACCACCGCCTTCACCCGGGCCCGCTGGCCGACCACGTCGAGGCCGCCCTCGGTGGACACCTCCTGCCGGTTCTCGGGCACGAGGCAGACCGTGTCGGGCTTCAGCTTCAGCGCGAAGGCCGTCATCTCGGGCGTGCAGGCCATCTCGAGATTGAGACGGGTCGCGATGCTCTCGCGCAGGCGCCAGACATCGCGTTCCTGGATATGGCGGCGATCCTCGCGCAGGTGGACGGTGATGCCGTCGGCCCCGGCCCGTTCGCCGAGCAGGGCGAGGGCGACCGGATCCGGCTCGACCGCGCCCCCGACGGTGGCGGGCGCTACTCGGTAGCGCGCCTGCCGGACCGTGGCGCAATGGTCAATGTTGAGGCCGAGCAGAATCATGGGACGGAGGTTTGACGCGATTAAGCGACCTGTGAATCTGCAAGGCAAAGCGAAATGACCCCGCCTCCCGAGCCGACGCCCGTCCCGCCCGCCGCACCCAAGCAGGAGAACCTGCTGGTCAGCATCATCTGCAACATTGTCATCCCGGCGGTGGTGCTGGGCAACCTGAGCGGGCCCAACCGCCTCGGCACCGCCGGCGCGCTGATCGTCGCGCTGATCTTCCCGGTGGCTTACGGCGTCCACGACTTCTACCGGCGCCGCAAGGCCAACTTCATCTCGGTGATCAGCTTTGTCGGCGTGCTGCTCACGGGCGGCCTCGGGCTGCTGAAGCTCGGGGGCTTCTGGTTCGCGGTGAAGGATGCGGCGGTTTCCTCGATCATCGGCATCGCCGTTCTGGCCTCCGTCCGCGCCCGGGAGCCGCTCGTGAAGACCCTGTTCTGCAACGAGACCGTCATGGATCTCCCGCGCGTCGAGGCGGCGCTGCGCGACCGGGGCACCGAGGCGGCGTTCCAGGGCCTGCTGCGCCGCTGCACGCTGATCGTGGCGTCGGCCTTCTTCGTGAGCGCGGTGCTCGGATACTCGCTGGCGCGGTACCTCCTGCGCAGCCCGGCCGGCACGGAGGCCTTCAACGCCGAGCTGGCCAAGATGCACTGGCTCAGCTGGCCGGTGATCGTCGTGCCCTGCATGGTGCTGATGATGGTCGCGCTGTGGCGCCTGGTCGTGGGGCTCAAGGGCCTGACCGGCCTCACGACGGACGAGATCTTCAAGGCCGAGCCCGCCAAGGCGGAGCCCGGGAAACCGGCGGCGTAGGCCGCGCAATTCCGCCCTCGCGTTGGGGCGGCGCGGCACGCTAGGCGTGGGGGATGTCTTCCGCCCCGACCACGGACCACCGACCCAAGCGCGGCCAGCCCTGCCCCTGCGGCACGGGCCAGCTCTTCGAAGCCTGCTGCGAGCCCGTCCTCGCGGGCCAGCGCATCCCGGCGACCGCCGAGCAGCTCATGCGGGCCCGGTTCACGGCGCACGTGGCGCACGATTTCAAGTTCCTCCACGAGTCCTACCGCCCGACCGCCGGCACACCGTTCGTGCCGGAGGAAGGGACGCCGTCAGTGACCTGGACCAAGCTCGAGGTGCATGCGCACGAGGTCACGGAGAACCCGGACAAGGCCTTCGTGGACTTCTCGGCCTACGGCACGGAGGACGGGGTGGAGAAGGTGCTGCACGAGAAGGCCGAGTTCCAACGCATCAACGGCCGCTGGCTCTACACCCGCGAGGCGCGGCTCGGCCCCGCCCCGTACAAGTCGGCGTCCCCAAAGGTCGGGCGCAACGACCCCTGCCCGTGCGGCAGCGGCCGGAAATACAAGCACTGCTGCTGGGGCAAGAAGTGACCTAAGGGTGATCCGGGGCCCGGCGGCGTTGCTCGGCCTCCACCTGTCGGCGCAGCGCGGCCAGGTTGTCGACCAGGTTGGGATAACGGCGACCGGCGGCCTGGGCGCGCGCCCGGGCCCAGGCCACGCTC
>CAZUQB010000260.1:0-4226 GCA_964622405.1 uncultured Opitutaceae bacterium
ACTATTCGCGCGCCGAGGGCCAGTGGATCCCGAACCGGCACGGCGGCCGGGAGAACCTCGAGGCAATCGAGTTCCTGCGGCAGGTGAACGACCTCGTGCACCGCTACCATCCGGGCGCGCTGATGATCGCCGAGGAGAGCACGTCGTTCCCAGGCGTGACAAAGCCGACCGCCGAGGGCGGCCTGGGCTTCGACTACAAGTGGAACATGGGCTGGATGCACGACACGCTCCGCTACTTCGGCAAGGAGTCGGTGTATCGGAAGTGGCACCAGAATGACCTGACCTTCGGGATGCTCTACCAGTACGCGGAGCAGTTCGTGACGGTGTTCTCGCATGACGAGGTCGTGCACGGCAAAGGCTCGCTGCTCTACAAGATGGGCGCGTGGCACATCGCCGAGAAGGCGGCGAACCTGCGGGCGCTGTTGGCGCACCTCTGGATGTGGCCCGGCAAGAAGCTGCTCTTCATGGGCGGCGAGTTCGGCCAGTCGCGCGAATGGAACCACGATGCGAGCCTCGACTGGCACCTCTGCCAGTACCCAGACCACGAGGGCCTGCGTCTGCTCGTCCGCGACCTCAACCGCCTCTACGCCAGCGATCCGGTGCTGGGTCGAAACGATTTCAATCCGCGGGGCTTCCGCTGGATCTCTTGCCAGGATGCGGATGCGGGCGTGATCGCCTACCTCCGCACCGACGACGCCGAGCAGTCCCACTACGCGGTGATCGGGCATTTCACCGGCGCCACGCGGACCTACCGAATCGGCGTGCCGCGCGCCGGGCGGTGGCGCGAGGTGATAAACTCCAACAGCCAGTATTACGCCGGCACCGGCCTCGGCAACGAGGGTGCCCGCACGGCGGACGAGATAGCCTGCGACGGCCTGCCGTTCTCCATCGAGGTTAACCTCGCGCCGTTCTCTACGGTGGTCTTCCACCACTCGGACTAGAGATTCCGGATATCGGAATCCGGATTCCGGAATTGGTCGGACCCTGGCGAGGCGCGAATTTGGAAACCGCCTTCGCCGCTTGCGCTACTTGGCCTTCAGGAGGCGGTAGACAGCCATCTGGCCGCGGTTCTTGAGCTCGATGTGGCCACGGGGCTCGATCTCGAACTGGTCGCGGATGAGGCTGGCGGTGAACTCGGAGACTTGCGGGATGTCGGGCTCGCCGTGCGACTCGAGCCGGCTCGCGATGTTCACGGAGTCGCCCCAGAGGTCGTAGGCGAACTTGGTCGAGCCGATGATGCCGGCGACGACCGGCCCGGTGTGCAGCCCGATGCGGAGCTGCCACTGGAACTGGTGCCGGACATTGAAGCGGCGCATGGTCGCGAGCATCTCGAGCGCCACGCGGGCGCACCGCACGGCGTGCTCGGCGGTGGGCAGCGGCACGCCGCCGACCGCCATGTAGGCGTCGCCGATCGTCTTGATCTTCTCGATGCCCGCCTTCTCGCTCAGGTAGTCGAATTCCGAGAAGAGCTCGTTGAGCAGGCTCACCGTGCGCGCCGGCGTGAAGGCCGCGGCGATCCGGGTGAAGCCGACGATGTCGGCGAAGAGGATCGTGGCCTCGGGGACCGCGTCGACGATGGTCTGCTCGCCGGCCTTGAGGCGCTCGCCGATCGCCTTGGGCAGGACGTTGAGCAGCAGCCGCTCCGACTTGGCGCGCTCGGCCTGGATCTCCGCGAGGTACGCCCGCTCCTGGTCCCGGAGGAGCTTCTTGTCCAGCGAGGCGCCCATGCGGGCGCGGAGGATGACCGGGTTGAAGGGTTTCGGGACGTAGTCCTCGGCGCCGGCCTCGATGCAGCGGACGGTGCTGGCCACCTCGTCGAGGGCGGTGAGCATGACCACCGGGATGTGCCGCAGCCGCGGATCGGCCTTCAGCCGGTCGAGCGTCTCGAAGCCGTCCATCACGGGCATCATGATGTCCAGCAGCACCAGATCGAAGGACTCGCGCGCCATGAGCTCCAGCGCCCGCTGGCCGTTCTCGGCGCCGGCGGTCGCGTATCCCATTCGGGCCAGCCGGCGGAGCAGCATCTCGCGGTTCAGCGGCTCGTCATCGACCACGAGGATGCGGCCCCAGGCCTTCGCCGGCGTGGTCGAGGGCGTGGGTGAGGCGCTGCTGGTGAACGGCGCGACCGTGACGTAGGTCGGCGGCGGTGCGCCGGGGGCGGACGAGCCCGTGAAGACGTCGGTCTCGAGCAGGCGGCGCAGGTTTTGCGTGGCGAGCTGGATCTTGTCGAGGTCGGCCACCAGTTCGGGACGCTCCCGCTGGCGGGCCACCTCGTGGCAGAGATCACGGTAGCCGAGGAAGGCGTTGAGGGGGCCGTTGAAGCTGCGGCGCAGGCCGGGCAGGTCGACCTTGCCCGCCTCGATCTTCCACTGGGCGAGCGCGTCGTTCAGCAGCATCAGCATCTCCCCGGCCGAGCCGAGGAGGCGCTGCAGGTCGTCCATCAGTTCCGGCGGGCCGCTCTCGGTGACGCTCTCGATGAGCATCTCGCCGTAGCCGATCATCTGGTTGAGCGGCGTGCGGAGGTCGTGACGCAGGTGCTTGAGCGACTCGTTGGAGGCGGCGAGGTCGGCGGGATCGACGGACGGGTCCCGATGGGTCGACGAAATATTGCCTGGGAACGGATTGGTCACGCCGAGGGCTTGCCGAGGAACGATTCCATCTTGGCCAGCAGGCTGGTGAGGTCAACTGGCTTGGTCTCGAACTCGTTGCAGCCGGCGGCGAGGGCCTTTTCGCGGTCCTCCGCCATGGCGTGGGCGGTCAGTGCGATGATCGGAATGGGGGCGGTGGCCGGGTCGGCCTTCAGGCGTCGGCTGGCCTCCCAGCCGTCCATGCCCGGCAGGCTCATGTCCATCAGGACCAGGTCGGGCTTCTCCTTCTGCGTCATCTCGACCGCGAGGATGCCGTCGACGGCGAGGATCAGCTCGTAGCCGCGCTTCTGGAGGCGACGTGCGAGCATGTCGCGATTCATTTCGTTGTCTTCTACCAGTAGGATCTTGGCCATGGCTTCGGGGATTAGGTGTTGGGCGGAGTGGAGGGCGGGGTGGCACTGGCAGGCCGGCCCTGGTTGCGGATAAACTCGGTGACGGTGCTGCGCACCTCGTTGAGCAGCTCGGTGGTCGTGTAGCGGCCCTTCTGGAGCACGCGCTCCGCCTGCTGCTGCAGCAGCCGGCGGACCTCGCCCGTGAGGTCCAGCGAGGTCACGACCACCACCGGGATGTCGCGCCACACCGGCGTGCCGCGCATCTCGCGCAGCACGGAGAAGCCGTCGACCTCGGGCATCAGCAGGTCGAGCAGCACGAGCGACGGGGTAAAGGTCCGCAGGAGCGAGAGCGCGCGGCGGCCGTTCTCGGCCGGGATCGCGATCCAGCCCTCGCGCTCGACCAGCCGCACGATCATCTCCCGCGTCGGGGCGTCATCCTCCACGACGAGGATCGACGTCTCCTTCCGCGGCACGCTGTGCTTCGAGAGGATGGGCAGCAGCTTCTGGCCGTCGATGGGCTTGATCAGATAGTCGGAGGCGCCGATCGCCTTCCCTGCGGCCTGGGCGTCCTCGATCATGGTCAGCAGGATGATCGGGATCGAGGAAGTGGCCGGGTCACCCTTGAACTGGGCCATCAGGTTCCAGCCCTGCAGCTCGGGCTTGATGGTGTCGAGGATGATGACGTCGGGCTTGAACTCCTTGGCGTCCTTCAGCGCGCTCTGGGCGGTGGAGACCCCGCGGACGTTGTAGGTGTCCTTGGGCAGGAGGTCAGCCAGCGCGCGATGGACGGACTCGTCCTCGTCGATCACCAGCACACGGGCGAGCGGCGCCGCCGGCGGGGTCGGGACCACGGGCGCCGGGGGAGGCGTCGGGGCGGGAGTCGAGGCCGCGGCGACCGTCGGCTCCGGGGCGTGCTTGAGCGGCTTGACCTGGGCCGGGATGCGGGCGGTGAAGGTCGAGCCGACCCCGATGGCGCTGTCCACCGTGACGTCGCCGCCCATGAGGCGCGCGAACTGGCGGGAGATGGCGAGGCCGAGGCCGGTGCCGCCGTAGCGGGCGGTGGTCGAGGAGTCGGCTTGGGCGAAGCTCTGGAAGAGGCGGCTCATCTGCTCCGGCGTCATGCCGATGCCGGTGTCGGCGATCTCGAGCACGGCGTACTCGCCGTTCGGCGTGTCGTCGCGGCGGGCGCGGAGCGTGATCTGGCCGGCGTCGGTGAACTTCGACGCGTTGCTGAGCAGGTTGAGGA
>CAZUQB010000261.1:0-4209 GCA_964622405.1 uncultured Opitutaceae bacterium
TGGAGCCGGTCCTTCACCTCGTCCCAGAGCGCGGCGCCGCGGAGCGACTTCTCGACGATCTCGTCGAGCCGCGCCTTGCTCGTCACCCCCTGCAGGCGCAGCCCGTAGGTGATGTTCTCGTAGATGGATTTCGGGAACGGATTCGACTTCTGGAAGACCATGCCGACCCGCTTCCGGAGCTCGATGACGTCGACATCGGCCCGGTGGATGTCCACGCCGTGGATCCGGATCGTGCCGCGCGCGACGCGCGTGCCGTCGATCAGGTCGTTCATCCGGTTCAGGCAGCGCAGCAGGGTCGACTTGCCGCAGCCGGAGGGGCCGATGAAGGCGGTGACCTTCCGCGCCTCGATGCCCAGCGTCACGTCGTGCAGCGCCTGGGTCGCACCGTAGAAGAAGTCGACATGGTTGATGTCGATCAGCGGTGCCCCCGCCGAGGCCGGCGCGGGCGCCGCGGCCGTGGTCGCGGTGGCGGCTTCCGGCGCGACCAAGGGACGGATCGTGGGCACGGGGGCGTCGGGTCGGGAGTCCATGAGAGTCGAATGGGTGGTTACCATTTGTAGCGGTTCCGCAGGCGGTTCCGGAGCAGGATGGAAGCCGTGGCAATGAGGGCCACGATGAGGAGGAAGATGAAGGCCGTGCCGTACTGGACGCGCTCGGTGTAGCCGTTCTGCGGGATCTTCGAGCTGACGACGTAGATGTGGTACGGCAGCGCCATCACGCCCTGGAGGAAGAAGTCCATCGCCCGCTCCACCTCCCACGGGAGCTTGTCCCGGACCACGTACGCCGCCGTGAACATGATCGGCGCGGTCTCGCCCGCCACGCGCGCGATGCCGAGGATGGACGAGGTCAGGATGCCCGGCATCGCGTACGGCAGCACGTTCTTCCGGATCGTCTGCCAGCGCGTCGCCCCCAGGGCCAGCGAGCCCTCGCGGAAGCCCTTCGGCACCGCCTTGAGCGACTCCTCCGAGGCCGTGATCACGACCGGGAGCACCATGAACGCCAGCGTGAACCAGCCGGCCAGCAGCGAGACGTTCCACCCGAAGAAGATCACGAACATGCCGAAGCCAAAGAGTCCGAACACGATCGACGGCACGCCGGCCAGGTTGAGGATCGCGAGCCGCACGAACCGGATGAACACGCCGTCGCGCGCGTACTCGTTCAGGTACACCGCGGCCGAGACCCCGAGGGTCAGCGCGATCGCCATCGAGCCGAGCACCAGCAGCACCGTGCCCACGATGCACGGGAAGATGCCGCCGGCCGAATAGACGTAGCTCTCGGAGTGGACCTGGGCCGCCGCGGGATGGGACGCCAGGAAGCTCCGGTACTCGCGGTCGCCCAGCTCGAGCTTCTTCCCCTCCCAGTCGAGGACGTGCAGCGATTCCGGCGCGTCGGTCAGGAAGGACACGTTCACGAACGGCGCCCGCGTCTGGAACACCGTCGGCGCGCCCTTGAAGACGATCGTGCCGAACACCAGGGCCCCGCACAGCAGCACGAGGTAGGTCGCGGCGCCGAACAGGCCGAGCACGAGGCGCTCGCTGCGCCGGGCGACGGTCGGGACGGTCTGGAAAGGATGCCGGGTGGCGGTCATGGTTCAGCCGATGGAGATGCGGTACCGGCGCACGATGCCCTGCGCCACCCAGTTGATGCCGAGCGACAGGAAGAATAGCGCGAGCCCCACCACGAACAGCGCGCGGTAGTGGATGCTCCCCTGCACCACCTCGCCCATCTCCTGCGCGATGATGCCCGTCATCGTGTGCACGGGCTGCGTGACGACGGCGAGGCCGGCGGTGAAGTCGGGGATGGCGATGCGGTTGCCGGCGCAGAGCAGCACGACCATGGTCTCCCCGATCACCCGGCCGAGGCCGAGCAGCACCGCCGAAATGATGCCGGACAGCGAGGCGGGCACGATGATCTTGATCACCGTCTGCAGCCGCGTCGCGCCGAGGGCGAACGACGCCTCCTTGAAGGCGCGCGGGACGTTGTTCAGCGCGTCCTCCGCCAACGTGAAAATCGTGGGAATGGCGATCAGCGCCAGCAGGCAGCCCGCGGTCAGGATGTTGAGCCGCTCGCTGTACGGGAAGCCGGGCACCCACGCCAGCCACGACACCTGCGAGAGCGCCCGCAGCGCCTGGCCCAGGACCGCGATGCCGAAGAAGCCCAGCACGACCGACGGGATCGCCGAGATGAACTCGATGCAGGGCTTGATGAACCGCTGCTCCAGCGGACTGGCCATCTGGTTCACGTAGATCGCCGCGCCAACGCCGAGCGGCACCGCCAGCGCAAGCGCCACGAGCGACACCAGCACCGAGCCGACGAAGAGCGGAATCACGCCATACCAGTCCTGCCAGAAACTCGCCGTCAGCCACTGGCGGCCAAACACGAACGAGGTCAGCGCCTGCACCGCGGGCACCGGCTTCCGATAGTCCCACGTCTCCAGTTGCGTCACAATCCCGGGAAACCCCGCCAGGTACTCCCGCGCCAGCACCTTGAAGCGTTCCATCCGGGCCTGCAGGTCCGGCGACTCCAGCGCCGGCGCGGCGGCGAGGACCTGCTCGATCTGCCGGGCGAACTCGGCGTTGAGCTCCTTGTAGGCGGGCAGCGTGCCCGTGATCGGCTTGAGCTCCGCGGCGAAGTCGACCTCGTCGACCGCCACCTTCGCCGCGTCGGCCGGGCGGCCGGCGGCCAGCAGCTGGCGCCGCTCCACGCGCTTGTCCTCGGCGACGGTGAACTTGGTCTTGATCTCGGTGGCCTGGTCGGTGAGGTCCGACACCAGCGACCGGAGCGGCTCGACCGTGTCGCCGAAGTTCTCCGCGAAACGGTCGAAGCCCGCCAACCGGGCATTCGCCGCGGCCACCGTCAGGCCCTGCTCCCGGGTCAGCCGCTGCAGCTGCCGCAGCCGCAGGTCCGAGAGATAGCGCGTGAGCGCGGTGTGGTCGTCGACCTGCGCGCGGAGGAAGTCGACGTACTCGAGGCCGGCCTGGCGGTAGACCGTGAGATTCTCCCGGTTCTGGCCGAAGAATCCGGCGCCCTCGCGGAAGAGGAAGATCGTGATCAGCGTGAGCACCACGATCGACACCACCGCGTTGCCGCCGAAGAAGACGCGGATGCAGTCATCCACGCTCAGGCCGAACAGGCGGAAGCGGCTCTGATCGGAGAGAAAATGCCTCGGGGGCCGGCGCGACGCGGGTTCAGCCATGAGGGTTAGGGATGGGAAAGCCCGCTGGCCGGGGCCAGCGGGCGTCAGGAGGGAGTCTTAAGGCTCAGCGCACCGGCACGAAGCCGATCTTGGACGCCAGGGCCTGACCCTCGTCGCCCAGGGTGAACGCCACGAACTTGGCAGCCTCGCCCGTCGGCTCGCCGTTCGTGTAGTAGAACGTGGGCCGCGCGTACGGGTACTTCTTGGCGAGGACGGACTCCTTGCTCGGCGTCGCGCCCTCGATCGAGATGACCTTCACGCCCGGCTCATTCATGTAGGCCAGGCCGCAGTAGCCGATGCCGCTCGGGTTCTTGGCAACCTCGGCGACGATCTGCTCGTTGCCCGCCATCTTCTGGGAGGAGCCGGCGTAGTCGCGCTTCTTCATCGCGAGGTCCTTGAAGTCCGAGTAGGTGCCCGAGGACGTGTTGCGGGTGTAGATCGAGATCGGGCCGGCCGAGCCGCCGACCGCGGACCAGTCGGTGATGTCACCGGCGAAGATCTGCTCGACCTGGCGCTTGGTGAGGGAGGAGACCGGGTTGTTGGCATTCACGACGACCGCGATGCCGTCGTAGGCCACGATCGTGGGCTTCATGGAGACGCCCTTGGCCTGGGCGGCCGACATCTCGGTGGGCTTGGCGCGGCGGGACGACATGCCGATCTGGGCCGTGCCGTCGATGATCGCGGCGATGCCCGTGGTCGAGCCTTCGGCGGCGATCTCGAACGAGACCCCGGGGTTCTTGGCCTTGTAGGCCTCGGCGAGGGACGGGACCAGCTTGGCGCCGAGCGTGTCGGAGCCCTTGATCACGAGTTTCTGGGCCGAGGCGGAAGTCGCGGCCAGAGCCGCGACCGCGAGGAGAAGGGTGAAGTTTTTCATGACGGATTCAGTGGAATTGAGGATTGGGATCAGAAGTTGACCTGCATCTGGCTGCGGACGCCCTGGGTCTTGGCCTTGGCGGACGCGCCGGTGACGGTGTCGTTGGACTCGCCGTAGATGTAGCCGAGCTGCCACTTCA
>CAZUQB010000262.1:0-4187 GCA_964622405.1 uncultured Opitutaceae bacterium
ACGAACAGGCCGCGCAGCAGCAGGAGCAGCATGACCGCGATCCAGACGTAGGTGACCAGCAGGATGACGAGCGCGCGCGGCACGGCCCGCGGGCGGCGTGGCCGGGTCTCGGCGACGGCGAGCGCCCGCAGCTGGGCGAGGGCCGACAGACCCAGAAGGGCGCTGAAGAAACCCCAGCCGATGGAGGTCCAGCTGCTGCCGCCCTGGTTTTCCGTCGAGACGACCAGCTTCTCGGTCACCAGGCTCCAACTCGGTTCCACGACTCCGGCGGGGGTCTTCGTGGCGGCGAAGATCAGGTCGGGCAGCGCGAAGTCGGCCGCGACCAGCGAGAACAGCGCGAAGATGAGCAGGAAAACCGGCAGGAGCGGCAGGCGCTCGTTGTCCTGGTGCAGGACCCGCCGGAACAGGATCCAGAGGAGCGCGATGTCGAGGATCGGGTAGAGCAGCGGGTAGGCCGTGGCCAGGGTGGGCTCGCGGTAGACGGCGGCGAAGTAGTCGTGCAGCTTGAATTCCCAGGCCGCGAGGCCGGTGACGAGCAGCAGGGCGGCCAGTTCGATCCGGTGGTCGGTGCGCGCGACCGCCCGCCGCTCGGCCGGACGCGGCAGCCGGAGGAGGCTGGCGCCGAACGCCCCGTAGGCGACGAAGAAGCACAGGTCGTACCACGACGGGAACGGGGCAAACTCGAGCGAGATCTCCTGCACCATGAACACGACGTTGCCGATGGCCCAGCACAGGGCGCCGAAGGTGAACAGCCGCCCGGCGGTCCGCGTCTCCGGGTGCGACCGGGCCACCGCCGCCGCGGCGCGGCGCAGCACCAGCCAGGCGATGAGCGACGCGAAGGTCTGGCCGGAATTCAGGAGGTACAGGCGGGTCAGGCCGCGCGGCACGAGGAAGAACGAGGCGACCTCGAGCAGCGGGCCGAGCGCGAGGAGGCCGGCCCACGCCGCGAATTTCCACCGGGGCAGCCCGGGCGAGACGGCCGCCGGCGGGGCGGGGAAGGGCTCGGCGGAGCTGGACGACATCGGTTGGACGTACCTCCGCCGGCCGGGCGGCGCAAGGCTTACTCGGGCGCGGAGCGCGGGCGGACGAGCCGCCAGAGAACCCGCGCCCGCTCGAAGCGGTGTTCCGTGCCGGCGCGCAGGCGCCCGAGGTTGGCCCGGTGGGTGAAGAGGACGAAGGCCGCGACGGCCGCGGCCGCCGCCAGCCAGAGTCCCCGCGGGCCGGGCGGATCGAGCAGCGCGGCCGCGGGGATCAGCGCGAGCCCGCCGAGCATGGAGCCCAGGCCGACGTAGCCCGTGGTGGTCAGGGTCAGGAGGATCACGCCCACCACGATGCCGCATCCGGCCGGCCAGAGCACGAGCAGCGCGCCGAAGAGCGCGGCGACGCCCTTGCCGCCGCGGAAGCCGTGGTAGAGCGGCCAGACGTGGCCCGCCACCGCGGCGGCGCCCGCCAGGAGGCCGAGGCGGAGCGCGGCGGCCGGGTCGGCCTCGCCGTGCCGCGCGATCGCGACGGCGAGCGCGGACTTGCCGATGTCGATCAGGCCCACGCCGAGGGCAAACCGCCAGCCCTGCGTGCGAAACGCATTCGTGCCGCCGGCGTTGCCGCTGCCCATGGTGCGGATGTCGACGCCGCGCAGGCGGCCCAGGAGGAGGCTGCCGGACACCGAACCGAAGAGGTAGCCGAGCAGAACCTTGGCGAGGGAGAGGATCATGGCGCGAGAGGCTCGTAGTCCTGGTAACCGATCAGCAGGGAGCCGGGTCCCGCGTGGGCGCCGATGGCGGTGCCCGCGTCCATCACCCAGATCCGGTCGATCCGGGGCAGGCTCGCCTGCAGCTCGGCCCGCACGCGCTCGGCGTCGTCGGCGCAGTCGCAGTGTCCGACGATTAGCCGGTAGGTGCGGCGCGGATCCAGCCGGCGCGCCACGCGCCGGGCAAACCGCTCCGGCAGCCGGGCTCCGGCCCACATGCCGCCGAGCACGCCGAACCGGCCGTCGGGCTTATTGCGCGCAAAGGGCCGGACCCGGAGCAGGCGGGTCAGCGGCAGGGCGATCCGCGGCACCCGGCCCCCGCGCACGCCGTAGCTGACGTCGCGGATCACGCCGAATTCCCCCGAGCGCGGGCGCATCCGCTCGAGGCCCGCGAGGATCCGGGGCGCGTCCAGCCCGGCCTGCGCGGCCTCGGCCGCCCAGATGGCCATGAGCCCGAGCGCGCCGGCGACATGGCCGCTGTCGCAGACATGGATCCGCGCGGGATCGGTGCGCGCGGCGGCGTTGCGGGCCGACTGCAGGGCGCCGGAGAGATTCCCCGCGACGGACACCTCGATCACGTGCTCGTGCCGGGCCAGCAGGTGCTCGTACATGCGGCGGAAGTCGCCCGGGGGCGGCTGGGAGGTGCGCGGCACGATGGCGCTCGTCCGCATCGCGTCGTAGAACTCGCGCGGGGAGAGGGAGACGCCGTCCACGCAGTCGCGGCCGCCCAGCGACAGGCGCACCGGCACGACGTGGAGATCGAGCGTGTCGTGCACCGCGTCGGGCAGGTCGGCGCCGGAATCAGTGACGACGGCCACGGTGGCGGTGCGCGCGGTTTCGGTCCCGGCCGCGGCCGGGACCGGGGCCACCGTGCCGAAACGCGCCGCCACGGCGAGCACCTCGGCGGACGGGGCGCCGCGCGCGTGCACGCGCACCCGCTGGCGGGTGCCCTCAATCACCAGCCGCGTGAGGGGCAGCTCGAGCAGGGCGGCCTTGAGTCCGGCCCGGTCGACCGCCGCCGCCCGCACCGTGCAGTCCACGGCGGACCGAGCCGGGCCGCCGTCGGCGCGCGTCACGACCTCGATCGCGGCGGGCGGTACCTCGACCGGCACGGCGTGGCGCAGGGCGAGCCGGCCCCGTTGGACAAATTCCTCCGCGCCTTCCAGGAAATTGACGAAGCCGCGGGCGCCGGCGTCCACGAAGCCCGCCCGGCGCAGTTCCGCGAGCTGCGTGGTGGTGCGGCGCAGCGCCTTTCGCGCCGCCGCCACCGCGGAGCCAAAGGCCGCGCGGGCATCGGACTCGCCGGACCGCACCCGGGCGCGCAGCTCGGCGGCGAATGCGTCCATCACGCTGAGGATCGTGCCCTCGCTCGGGCGGGCCAGCGCGGCGCGCGCGCGGGCGGCTCCGCCCTCCGCCGCCGCGGCCAGCGAGCCCAGCGTGAAGGCGCCCGCGGCCGGCACCGCGTCGACCGCGCCCGAGAAGAAGTGCGCGAGGATCGCGCCCGAGTTGCCCCGCGCATGGTCACCGGCCTCGGCCGCGGCGCGCTGCAACACGGCCAGGGTCGAGCACCCGGCCGGTCCCCGCAGCCCGTGCCAGATGGCGCCGACCGTCAGCGCCAGATTGGTCCCCGTGTCGCCATCCGGCACCGGGAAAATGTTGATCCGATTCAGCTCCGCGCGCTCCGCCATCACCTTCTGACAGCCGGTCCGCAGCGCCTGCCTCAGGCCCAGAGGAGTCATCGCCCGCGGGTTCATGCGTCAGGAGGAGCCGGCTCGGCGCGCGCGCGGGCCGTCGCTTCGGCCATCGGCCAGGAGACGCCGGCCGGGGGGGCGAGCCGGAGGGGATGCACGGGGCCCAGCTTCGGTTGGGCGGCGGCCGGGGCAAGGAGATTGTCCCGGGTGGCGGGCGAGATTTTGTACGACGCGCGGTCCAGTCCGGGCCTGACTTGGCGGGACCGATGCGGCACACTCCCGGGCCTGGTGATCCGCGCCGTCCTGATCTTCCTGCTCGCGGCCCTGGCGGCGTGCGTGACGCCGACCGAGCGGTCGCGCGCGGAGATCCGCGAACGGATCCTCTCCATCCGCGACGCGATCCGGGCGCGCCAGGCGGAGGGGATCATCCGCTGGGGCACGGACGACTGGAGCTTCACGGGTCCGGACGGCAAGTCCCTCGACCGTGCGGCCTACCTGGTCCGGGCGCGCGGGCTGTTTGAGCGCACCGTGTCGCTCGACTCACTGGAGACGACGATTGACCGGATTGACCTCCACGGCGACGCCGCGGACGTCGAGATCACGCAGCGCCTGGAGCGTCACGAGCGCGATCCCGCCACGGGTGCGGTGCAGCATGTGCGGCTGCTCTATCGCGAGCACCATGCCTGGGTGCGGACGGCGGACGGCTGGCGCGTGCGCTCGGTCCGGTTCCTCGGCGCCCCGGTGCGGAC
>CAZUQB010000263.1:0-4186 GCA_964622405.1 uncultured Opitutaceae bacterium
CGCGGCGATGATCTATCGCTACCAGAACGGCCTGCCGTACATCTCGCCGAAGGACGTGCCGTTCTGCGACAACTTCCTCCACATGATGTTCTCGGAGCTGTACAAGGACTACGTGCCCGCGCCGGAGGTCTCCCGCGCGCTGAACACGCTCCTGCTGCTCCATGCCGACCACGAGCAGAACTGCAGCACGTCCACCGTGCGCATGGTCGGATCCAGCGCCGCCAACCTGTTCACGTCCCTTTCGGCCGGCATCTGTGCGCTCTCCGGCCCGCTCCACGGCGGCGCCAACACCGCGGTCGTGCAGATGCTGCAGTCGATCCACGACGAGAACGACGACGGCACCCGTTTCATCGCCGCCGCCAAGTCGGGGAGCAAGAGCAACCGCCTGATGGGCTTCGGCCACGCGGTGTACAAGAACTTCGACCCGCGCGCCAAGATCATCGCGAAGGCCTGCGACGATGTCCTCAACAAGCTCGGCATCAATGACCCGCTCCTCGCGATCGCGAAGAACCTCGAGCAAGCGGCGCTCAAGGACGAGTACTTCCTCTCGCGGAAGCTCTACCCGAACGTCGACTTCTACAGCGGGATCATCATGCGCGCCCTCGGCATCCCGGTGAACATGTTCACGGTGATGTTCGCCATCGGCCGGTCGCCCGGCTGGATCGCCAACTGGCGCGAGGTGGCCGCGAATCCGAAGGGCCGCATCTACCGCCCGCGCCAGGTCTACTGCGGCCCGGTCAAGCGCGACTACGTGCCCATGGCCCAGCGCGCCTGAGGCCGGCGCAACACCTTCCTTGTGCGAAGTCCGGCATTCGCCGGCGGGAGAGGCGATTGCCGTCTGGCGTGGAGAACAGGCAGTTTACAGGGAAAAACGGAGAGCGCGGAGCAGGTCTGCACTGAATCCTCTGTTCCCTCCGTTCCCTCCTGTGCGAATTCCGATCTATTTCGCCCGCAGTTTTTCCGTGGCCGCCGCCATCCCGTGCTCCCAGGCCGCGACCAGCCGATCTTCCATCGGGTCGCTCTCGGCCGGGGCGATCTTCCCGTGCTGGTCCATCCACGCGACGGTGCGACGGACGCCTTCCTCGTAGGGCATGGACGGTCGATACTCCGGCACGTCGCGCTGGAGTTTTTCGTTCGAGTAAACCCCGTGGTAGCGGAAGATCTCCTCGAGGGCCGAGAAGCGCGGCCGGTCGACGGCCAGCAGGAAATCCGTCGGCACATGCACGATGCGCGGTTCCGGGGCGCCGATTGCGGCCGCCGTGCGACAGGTGTAGTCGTCCCACGTGACGACCTCGCCGCCAACGATGTTGTAGGCTTCCCCGAAGCACTTCGACCGGCCGGCCGCGTGGGCGAAGCCGACTCCGACGTCCTCGGAGTAGGCGCTCTGCCACAGACCGTGGCCGTCGCCGCTCACCAGGATCGGGCATCCCTTGCGCAGCCGGTCGACGAAGGTCGGGGCCCAGCCAAGGTTGTTGATGACATTTCCTCCCGGACCGTAGGTGTGCGAGGGACGGAAGAGCGTCACGTTCATGCGCCCCTCCGCCTGCGCGCGCAGAAACCGCTGTTCGCACGCCACCTTGTCGCGGCCGTAGGTCGAGTGGGGGCCCTGCGGGGTCGTCTCGGTCGTCGGCACGACGGTCTGGGTGTTGCCGTACGTGCAGACCGTGCTGCAGAAGATGAAGTGACCGCACCGGCCCGCGAAGGCGCGCACGTCGCTCTCGGCCTGGTCCAGCCGGAAGCAGATCATGTCGATGACCACATCCCAGTTGCCCGCCGTCGCCATCGCCCGCTCGAAGGCGGCGAAGTCGTTGCGGTCGCCGCGGAGGTGCCGCACCGCGCCGAGGCGGTCGTCGGTCTGGCCGCGGTTGAAGACGGTGATGTCCGCCCCGCGCGCCTGCAGTGCCTTCACGATCCCGGACGAAATCAATCCCGTGCCGCCGACGATCAGGACTTTCATGCGCCCGATCCAAGCGGCTCGGTCACTGAGCTACCAGTGGGAAAGCGCTGGCAGCTGGTGATCGTTCAGCACCACCTCGGCGCCGGAGGGGGCGGGAACGCTGCCAGTCCTTACCGCTGCAGTCGTTCCAGCGTGGCCCGCGCCTCGGCGTAGTCCGGTCTGAGGCGCAGCGCCGTTTCGCATTCGCGGATCGCCTCCTGGGGCCGGTTGAGACGCGCCAGGGTCACCGCCAGGCACTGGTGCAGCTCGGCGTCGTCGGGCCGTTGGTCCAGCGCCGCGCGATAGCGGACTTCGGCCTCGTTCAGCCGGCCCGCACGAAACAGGAGGTCGCCCAGTCCACCCAGGGCCGCGACGTTGCCCGGCTCGCGCACCAACGCCTCGGTCCAGGTCGCCATGGCCCCGTCGGAGTCGTGGAGGTCCACGAGGGCATAACCGAGATTGACCCGCGCCTCGACGTAATCGGGCGTGAGCCGAAGGGCCCGCTCGTAGCAGTCCCTCGCCTCAGCCGCCCGACCCAGCTGCAGGAGCGCGGTGCCGCGGTTGTTGAGGGCGAGGGCGTCGTCGGGGCGCAGCCGCAGGGCCGCCGCGTAGTGGCTTTCCGCCTCAACGAATCGGCCGTCCTGGGCGAACAGGTCGCCCAGGGTCAGCTCCGCCGGCTGGCAGCGGGGATCGAGCACCAGGGCCCGCTGGCAGGCGGCCACGGCCTCCGGGCGGCGGCCGATCTTGGCGAGGGCGTTGCCGAGGTTGGCGTGGGCCTCCGCGTGGCTGGGCAGGATCCGGATCGCCTGTTCGTAGGCGGCGATCGCCGCGGCCGGCTCGCCCCGTGCCAGCAGGGCGTTGCCGAGATTGTTCGCCGCGTCGACATCGGCGGGCTTGAGGCGCAGGGCGATGCGATAGTGGGTGATCGCCTCGTCGAAACGCCGGGTGTTGCCGTAGACGTAGGCGAGGTTGTGATGGCCCAGCCAGGCGTCCGGCTGGACCTCCACCGCGCGCATCCACAACGACTCCTCGTCGCGGAACGCGGCGGCGTACTGCCGCGCCGGAAAGACCAGTGCGCCAGCCAGCGCGAGGGGCACGATCAGGCCGGTCCGCGGACCAAGGCGCCGGTCGAGCAGGTCCGTCCCGGCCGCGGCGAGCCCGGCAATCGCGGCGAGCGAAAGGTAGGCAAAATGATCCGCGACCCAGGTGATGTGATGGTAGGCGATCGGCACGAGCCCTACGATCGGCAGCAGGTTCAGGACGAACCAGCCCAGGGCCAAGGTGCCTGCTCGCCCCCAGGTCGCGCGACGGAGCCACACCGCGGCGGCGAGGGTGCCCGGCACCAGCCAGCCGGCGAACCAGGCGGGCGACAGGTTCGTCAGCGGCCACTCGGCGTACACGGGCGACAGCCCGACCGGCAGCAGGCTTTTCCAGAGGTAGAACGCCAGCGCCATGCCGACGCCCGCAAGCCGCGCGGGCCAGGACAGATCCGGGAGTAGGCTCGCGATGACGTGGTCGTGGCGGCCTTCAAACGCGACGGTCACGAGACCGAGCACCAGCGACACGCCGAAGAAAGGCAGGGTGGCCAGTCCGGTGGCGCGGCTGATCCGGCCGTGTTTCCAGAGTGCGAACAGCACGAGTCCGACGGGGAACATCACCACCGAGGATTTTGCCAGCATGGCCACCGTGAACCACGCCAGGGCGCGCAGCGCGTCGCCCCGCCGCCCTCGCTCGTCAAAGTCGAGCCACGCCAGGACCGCGAGCAGCAGGGGTGGCAGCGAGAGCGTGTTTTTCAGCTCGGTGATCCAGGCCACCGACTCCACCGCCAGCGGATGAACCGTGAAGAGCAGCGCGCCGACCCAGCCGTGGCGCACGCCGAGCCGCGTCAGCACGCGCCAGAGCAGCAGCGCGCCGGCGAGGTGAAGGACCAGGTTCGTGACGTGATAGCCCGTCGGGTGCGGCCCCCAGAGCTGCCACTGCAACCATTGGACCGTCGATTTGAGGGGAAAGAAATGCCATCCCGTCGGCGCCACCCAGATCTTCCACCAGCCCGCCGGGTCGCGCATCAGCGGGTTCTGCACCAGGTCAATTTGGTCGTCCCACACCCAGCCGCCCGACAGCGCCGGCTGGTAGACCCACCAGCCCGCCAGCACGACCAACAAGAGAACTCCCACGCGTCGCAGCATCGGATCCCGATCCAAGCGCCCAACGCTGCAATCCTCCAGCGGGAAAACGGGAATTGCACAGGAG
>CAZUQB010000264.1:0-4185 GCA_964622405.1 uncultured Opitutaceae bacterium
TCGTAGTGCTGGCCGAACTTCAGCAGCCGGAGCCGGCGGATCAGCGCGGGGCCGACCAGGAAGCCGATGAGCGCGGCGCAGACCGCCGAGCCGATCGTGCGGAAGGTCAGCGAGTGGAAGATGCGCAGCGGCCCGAAGACCGACTCGTAGTTGGCGAGGAAGCTAAGCATGCGCCACCTCCGCGGCCGCCGACGCGACCGCCCGTTCCAGCTGGTACCGGCGGCTCCCCTTCAGGAAGACCGAGCCGGGCCAGGCGGCCACCGCGGCCGCGATGGTCTCGATGGTCGACGCGATCTGGATCTGCCGCGTGAAATCCCCCTGCTCGAGCACCCCCGCGCACACCTCGTTCGCCTGCTGCCCGATCACGATCATCCGGTCGCTCCCGCGCAGGTTCAGCGCGCGGCCGAGCGCGCGGTGCAGCGCCGGCGACTCGGGGCCGAGCTCCTCCATGCCGCCGAGGACGTAGAGCCGCGGCTCGCCCGCGGGCGCCACCGCCTGGAACGCGGCCAGGGCGTCGGCCATCGAGGCGGGATTGGCGTTGTAGCAGTCGAGATAGAGCAGCCGCCCGCCGTCGCGGCGGATCTCGCCGCGCAGCTTCGCCGGGCCCCAGCCCGCCAGGCGCTCCTGCAGGACCTGCGGCGCGAGGCCCAGCCGCAGCGCGGCCGTCAGCGCCAGCGCCGCGTTCTGCGCCATGCCGTCCGAGACGCGCGCCAGCTTGAACATCGCCGGGGGCGGCGGGCCGTAGGCGATCACGATGACGGTCTCGTGGCCGCGCTGCAGGACGTTGAAATGGATGGTGTGCGTCGGCGACGTCGCCGGCCGCAGCACGTCGGAGCGCTCCAGCACCAGCTGGTTCACGAACATGTCCGAGAACGGCGCGAAGTGCGTGCAGGACTTCGGGAAGATCGCCACGCCGTCGGGCCGCACCGCCGCCGGCAGCACCGCCTTCTCCCGCGCCACGCCCTCCAGCCCGCCCAGCGCCTCCGTGTGGGCGGCGGCGATGAGGGTGATGATCGCCACGTCGGGCTCGATCATGTCCGCGAGCGGCTTCATCTCGCCCGGCGCGCTGATGCCCGCCTCGATCACCGCGAACCGGTGCCGCGCCGGATCGAGCTGGGTCAGGGTCAGCGGGACGCCGAGGTGATTGTTGAGGTTGCCCGCGGTCGCAAGCACGCCGCCCGCCTCGCCGCCGAGCAGCCGGGCCAGCAGCTCCTTCGTCGAGGTCTTGCCGGCGCTGCCCGAAATCCCCACGACCGGCCCGCGGAAGGCCCGCCGGTGCGCCCGCGCGATCGCCTGGAAGGCCGCGAGCGGGTCCGCCACCACGAGCTGCGGCAGCGCCACCGCCGGATGGGCCACCGCCACCAGCGCCGCCGCCGCCCCCGCGGCCTGCGCCGCCGGGAGGAAGTCGTGGCCGTCCCGCTTGTCCGTCTTCAGCGCGACAAACACCTGCCCGGCGCGCAGCTGGCGCGTGTCCTGGGTGAACCCGGTCAACGGCGCCGCCGGCTCCGCGGTCCAGCGTCCGCCGGTCCACTTCGCCAACTGGCCTGGAGCAAAGGTGGGCATCAGGTTTTGAGCGCCTTGATCCCGATGAGTTCCCGCACGACCTGGCGGTCGTCGAAGGGAATCACGGTGTCGGCGAACTCCTGGTAGCTTTCATGACCCTTCCCCGCGACCAGCAGGCAGTCGCCGGGCCGGGCCGCGTCGAGGGCCAGGCTCAGGGCGCGGCGGCGGTCCTCGGTCCACGAGATCCGGTCCGGCGCGGTGACCCCCGCCTTCATGTCCCCGAAAATCTGGCTGATCGCCTCGCTGCGCGGGTTGTCCGCGGTGGCGAAGGCGAAGTCGGCGTACTCCTGCACGGCCTTCACCATCAGCGGCCGCTTGGTCCGGTCGCGGTTGCCGCCGCAGCCGAACACCACCAGCAGCCGGCCCGGGGTGATCGCCCGGAGCATGCCGAGGGCGTTGCGCAGGGCGTCGTCCGTGTGGGCGTAGTCCACGAGGACGTTGAAGGCCTGGCCCTCCTCGATGCGCTCCATGCGGCCCGGCACGCCGGCAAACGCGCGCAGGCGCGCGAGGAACACCCGCGGGTCGCGGCCCAGCCCCCACGCCGCGGCCACGGCCGCGAGGAGGTTGCTCACGTTGTAGCGCCCGATGAGCGGCGAATCGAGGTCCATGGTGCCGCCCGGCCAGACCAGGCGGAACGTGGTGTTCTTGAAGTTCAGGGCCACCTGCTCGGCCCGGACCTGCGCGGCCGGCGACTCGCCGAACGTGATCGTCTTGACCGCGGCGGGAATCCGCGCCGCGAGCTGCGCGCCGTAGGGGTCGTCGAGGTTCACCGCCGCCACCTTCGGCAGCGAGCCCGTGCCGCCGGTGAAGAGCTTCGCCTTCACCTCGAAGTACGCCTCGAGCGTCCGGTGGTAGTCGAGGTGGTCGCGCGTGAGGTTCGTGAACACCACCGCGCCAAACTGCAGGCCGAGGACGCGCTGCTGGTCGATGCCGTGGGAGCTGACCTCCATGACCGCCTGCCGGCAGCCCGCGTCGCGCATCTGCGCCATCATGCCGTAGATGTCGAGGGACTCCGGGGTCGTGCGGAAGGACGGCACCGTGCGCGCGCCGAGGTCGTAGTTGATCGTCCCAAGCAGGCCGACCCGCTGGTCGCCGTTGAGGAAGTGCTTGAGGAGGTGGGTGACGGTCGTCTTGCCGTTCGTGCCGGTCACCCCCACGACGGTCAGGTCGCGGTCCGGGAACTTGTAGTAGCGCTGGGCGACGCGGGCCAGGGCGGTGCGGGCGTCGGCGACCTCGATGAAGGTCACGCGGGCCGGGGCGTGGGCGGGGAGCTTCTGGGTGACGATCGCGACGGCGCCGCGGCTGATGGCCTCGTCGATGAAGGAGGCGCCGTCGGCGCGGCGGCCGGGGAGGGCGAAGAACAGGTTGCCGGGGACGACCCGGCGGCTGTCGATGGCGAGACCGGAGATCGGGCGGTCCAGGCCGCCCCGGCTGGCGAGGATCTCGCCGTCGGCAAAGTATTCGGACAGTTTCGGGGCCATTTTGAAGACGCGGTTGAGGGCGAGCGTTTCGCGGCGCGTGCGGCGGGCCGGGCGGGGCGAGAACGCGTGGATCAGGGCGGCGTTGGAGGTGAGGTAGCCGATCATCGGCGGCCTCCTTCCATCGCGAGCACGGAGCGGCCGGTGGTGTCGTAGACCGGCTTGATGTCGAGATAGGCGATGAGCTGCTCGGCGAGGCGCTTGAACGACGGCGCGGCGACCTTGGCGCCGTACGCCACGCCGTTCGGCGCGTGCGCGTCGGCGTCGTCGACGATCACCGAGATCACGACGCGCGGCCGGCTGGCGGGCAGGAAACCGACGAAGGACGCGACGTGATGGGTCGTGGAATAGACGAGCTTCGTGCCGCCGTTCGGGAGCGGGACCGCCACGAGCTTCTGGGTCGTGCCCGTCTTGCCGGCGACCTCGAAGTTCGGGATCGCCGCCTCCGGCGCGGTGCCATCCTTGGTCGCGACGCCCTCGAGCATGTGGGCCATGGTCCGGGCGGTCTCCTCGGCGATCACGCGCTGTTTCACGACCGGGCCGTAGCGGTAGACGACCTCGCCGGAGGCGTCGGCGATCTGGCTGATGATCTGGGGGCGCAACAGGTAGCCGCCCGAGGCGATCACGCCCATGGCCATCTGCATCTGGAGCGGCGTGGCGGCGACCGAGTGGCCCATCGGCATGCGGGTGATTGTCAGGCCGTCCCAGTCGGCCGGCGCCGCCATCCGGCCGCCGATCTCGCCGCCCACCGGGAATCCCGTCAACTGGCCGAAGCCGAACTGGCGGGCATATTCGTAGAACTTGGTCTCCCCCACCCGCATCGCGAGCTGCGCCGCGCCCTTGTTCGAGGACTTGGCGATGATCTCGCTGACGCTCAGCGCGTGGTCGTAGTGGTGGTCGTCGCGCGGCAGGCTGCGCACGCGGCCCTTGTACTCGATGCTCTCCAGCCCGCAGTCGAAGCGCATGCCGGGCGTGACGGCGTGCTCGTTCAGGGCGGCGGAGGCGGCGACGATCTTGAAGACCGAGCCGGGCTCGTACATGTCGGCCACCGCGACATTCTTCATCGCGGCCTCCTGGTCCTTGGGCACGCGGTTGTACTCGTTGAGGTTGAAGCTCGGGTAGTTCGCCATCGCGAGGATGAACC
>CAZUQB010000265.1:0-4156 GCA_964622405.1 uncultured Opitutaceae bacterium
GGTTGCGGCGCTCCTGCGAGACCCGGATCCGATGTGCCCGCACTTGGACGGCGTCATGGTCGACGCCATCCAAGGTGCCGGACAGACCCCGTGACCTACTTCAGGGTTGCGAGGATCTTCCGCGCCTCTTCGGCGGGCTCGCCCTTCAATCCGAGACTCAGGGCGCGGCGCAGCGACTCTTGTGCCGGGCTCTTGCGCTTGAGCTGTGCCTGGGCCACGCCGAGGTAGTAGAACGTCTCGGCGTCGTCGGTCAGCTTTTGCGCGCTCTCGGCGAGGAGTGAGGCCGCGCGCGAGAAATCGTTCCGACGATACGAGATGATGCCAAAAGCCTTGGCGAGTTCGGCATCGTCCGGAAAGGCGCTGCGGGCTTTGAGCGCGAGTTCGTAGGCCTTCTGATCGTCCGACGGATTGCGGGAGTAGTAAATCGCCAGGCCGCGTTTGGCGGGTGAGAAGTCCGGGTAGACCTCGAGGGCCTTTTCGTACGACTCCTTGGCGAGCTTGGCGTTGCCCTGCAGTCCGCTGATCGCGGCCTGGGCCATGAGCGCGGCCACATCGTTCGGGTTGGCCTTCAGCGCCTCGCCGACCTTGGCGATGCCGGCCGGATTCGGCTGATCGGCCAGCGCCATCAGGTCGAGCATCCGGTGGGCCTCACGGGTGCGGGTGAAGGCGCTCTTGCCCTCGAGCGCGCTGTGCAGCGCGGCGGAGGCATCGTCCGTGCGGCCCACGCTGTAGGCGGCGACCGCGAAATCGAACTGGGCCTCCTCGTCGTTCGGCAGCCCGCGCACGGTCTCCTGCAGCAGGCTGGTCGCCCACTGGTAGTCGCCGTTGCGGAAGACCAGCCGGCCGAGGGCATACGCGGCGGCCGGATCGGTGGGGGCCGCCTTGCGGGCGTTCTTGGCCGTGTCCAGCGCCTTGGCATAGTCCTTGGTGGCGGTGTACAGCCGGACCATCGTCAGCAGGACCTTCGCATTGGCGGGATTGCTCTGGAGCGCGGCCTGGCACGCGGCGAGGGCCTTGTCGGTCTTGCCGTCCTTCTCGTAGAGGCCGGCCAGGCGGGCATTCGCCACCGGATCGTCCGGGCGGGCCGCGACCGCCTTTTCAAGCAGCGCGCGGACGCTGGGCGCGGTGTCGGCGGAGTCGAGTTTCAGGATTGCCAGGGCGTCGCGGGCCTCTTCGGCGCCGGTGAAGTTCGCGTTGCCCACCATCGCCCGCTGCAGGGCGACGACCGCGGCGCTCTCGTTGCCCATCATGTACTGCGCCATGCCCAGGTGGTACTGGACCTCGGGCGAGTCGATCAGCTTGCTGGCACACTCGTCCAGCATCGCCACCGCGCGGGGGTACTGACGTTTCTTGAAGAGGATCCAGCCAAACGTGTCGGCCACGTGGGGCTCGTCCGGCGCCGCATCGCGGGCGCGCTGCCCGAGTTCCTGGGCGCGGTCGAGGTCGTTGAAGAACTCCGAGTAAAGGTAGGCGAGGTTGTTCAGCGCGGTGGCCGAACGCGGGTCGACCTTCAGCAGCTTCTCATAGGCTTCGCGGGCGGCGGGACGGTTCTTGAGCTCGTCCTGGAGCACGCCGGTGAGCAGAAGGGCCTGCTTGTCGTTCGGATTGCGGGCGATGAGATTCGCGAGGTTGGCGAGGGCCTTCTGGTGCTGGTTGCTCGAGAAGTAGAGCCCGGCCAGCAGGTAGTACGCGTTGGGCGAATCCGGCTGCAGCTCGATGGACTTCTTGAGGGCGCCCTCGGCCTGCCCGACGTCGCCCATCGCCACGAAGACCTTGGCGAGGAGAATGTACGGCCCGCCCTGCTTCGGGTTGGCGGCGATGTAGGCGTCGATGCGCTTGCGGGCGGCGTCGTAGTGGCCCTCGGTGAGATCCAGCGTCGCCAGCTGCTCCTGCGGGGCGGGGTCCTCGGGCGCGAGTTCCAGCGCCCGGTTGAAGGCGGCCCGCGCCTCCGCGTATTTCTTCTGCTGCATCAGCAGCTGGCCGCGCAGCAGCGGCGCCTGGGCGTTCTTGGTCTTGGCCTCGACCTCCAGGTAGATGTCGATCGCGTCCTCGAAATGCCCCTGTCCGCGATAGGCGTCCGCGAGCAGCAGTTGGGCGAGGATCAGGTTCGGACGCTGCTGCACCACCTTGCGCAACTGCAGCACCGCGTTGCTGAGGTCGCCCTTGCGGATGTAGAGCGTCGCCAGCGGCACGAGCGCCTCGGCGTAGTTGGGCGCGAGGTTGACCGCCTGCTCGAGGCTGCCGACTGCCTTTTCGGGATCGCCGGCCGCGGCGTACGCCCGGCCCAGCTCGTAATGCAGGTTGGGCATCTTGGGAAAGGCGGAAGCGAGACGCTCGAATTCCTGCACCGCCTTGGGATAATCCTTCTGCGCGAGATAAATCCGGCCGCGGAGAATATGGGCCTCGACGTGCTCGGGATCGAGCGCGAGCGCCTTGTCGAGCAGCTCGGACGCCTCCTTCAGCTTGTTCTCATTCGCGTAGATCTCGGCGAGCACAAGCCAGGCCGGGATGTAGTCCGGCGCCTGCTGGTTCAGCTCCGCCAGGAGCTTCTTGGCGGTCTCCAAGTCGCGGTTGCGAATCTTGAACTGGACGTACTGGATGCGCCGCGGCGAGCGGGCCGGGGAAAGATCGGCGGACTGTTTCAGCTCGGCGTCCGCGCCGGCGATGTCCTCCTGGCCCAGCCGGAGCAGCCCCATCGCCGAATGCGCGGCGGCGAACTTCGGGTCGGCCGCCAGGGCCGCCTGGAAGAGCGCCTCGGCCTCCTTGTTGTGCGAGAGCCGGAACTCGACCATGCCCAGCGCGGTGAGGACGGGTGCGCCTTGTCGCGCCGGGTTCGGGATCGCCTCGAGCTTGGCCTTGATGCCGTTGGCATCGGCGAGCGTGCCAATGCACGCCGCGAGCAGCAGCGGCGCTTCAGGGTCGCCGGGCTGGCGGGTGAGCACAAACATCGCCTCGTCCTGCGCTTCCTTGAGCTTGCCGGAGGCGAGGTTCAGCTGGCCCATCTTGAGGCGGACAAACAGGTCGTCGGGCGCCAGCTCGCGGGCCTTCCGGATGAACAGCACCGCGAGACCCAGCCGGCCCTGGTCGGAGTAGATCGTGCCGAGGCGGACAATGGCGTGCGCGTTCAGGTTCTCGATCTGGAGCACGTTCTTGTACTCGATCTCCGCCTCATTGTAGCGGGCCGCGGCGAACGCCTTGTCAGCCTTCTCGAGGGCCTTGGCCTTTTTGGCGGAGGGCGAGCAGCCAGCGACGAGCAGCGCGACGAGGCCGACGGCGAGAATCGGGAAAATCCGGCGGATTGTGTTATGCATGGAGAATACAGGGTTGGAAGCCAGCGAACGGACACCTTGGCCGGGGGTAAGGCTGGGTGACTGGCTCCGAGGGAACATACTAGATGGAATTGATGCGGGACAAAAGGCTTGTTTTGCGAGGCTGCCCGGCCGGCGCGATGGCCGGGCTCAGGCGGCCGCCGTCACCGCCCGCCGCTCCTGGCGGTGCAGCAGGTAGAGCAGGAAGAAAAACGGGACCAGCGACAGCGCGAAGAAGATCGGCCCGCCTTGGTGGTGAATGTAGGAGTCGATCATGTGCGGGCCCACCCGCACGCAAAGCTCACCCAGGGTGAACACGCGAAAGCCGTTCCGCAGGAAGGCCAGCGGGATGACTGCCAGGGCCAGGATTCCGCGGTTCCAACGGCTGCGCAGGAAGAAGTGCCCGGCGAGGAGGCTCGTGATGAACAGGGCCAGCGACGAATGGATGCCGCTGCATTCCGGCGCCACCTTGAGCGTGATGGTCGTGAGCTGGAACATCAGCCCGTCCGCGTAAACGGTGGTGCCGGCCAGCGCAAAGAAGCCCCGGGCCACCGCGGCCGAACCGTGCTGAAGATAGTACTCGATGTTGTCCTGCAGAAAAACCGGCAGCGGCGTCATGAAGATCAGGAACCCCAGCGGGAACATCAGCGCCCGCAGGACCTTTCGGTCCACATACCACGCCACCACGCCGCCCAAACAGCCGAGAAAGGTGAGGGTGCCATAGGCGAGCCAATCGTCGATCGGCAGCGGCGCGGTCGGGCTTCCCGCCGTCGCCCAGACCAGCCCGAATCCGCCACCCACCGCAAACAGGCCGAGCGCCAGGCCGCGATTCGGCCGGGCCGTGGTGC
>CAZUQB010000266.1:0-1753 GCA_964622405.1 uncultured Opitutaceae bacterium
GTGAAGCCGCGCAGGTCGGCGAAGAGGATCGTCACCTCGCGCTCCTCGCCGCCGAGCGCCGCGCCGTCGCGCAGCAGCTGCGCGGCCACCGCGGGCGAGACGTTCTTGTCGAGCAGGTCGCGCACCCGGTCGCGCTCGGCCAGCCCGGCACTCATCGCGTTGAACGACTCGGCGAGCCGCCCAAGCTCGTCGGCCCGGTCGAGCTCGAGCCGCGTTTCATAGTCGCCCGCCGCAATCCGGGTCGTGTGCTCCGCCAGCCGCCGCACCGGCTCGCTCACGCCGCGCGCCACGCCGAGGCCGACCACGACGCCCGCGCCGAGGAGCCCGAGGCCGATGCCCAGCAGCAGCCGCTGCAGCGCGCGGGACGACGCGAGCTTCTCGTCGAGCGAATACGCGAGCACGACCGTCGTGTGCGAGCCGTCCGCCCCGGCCAGGTCGAAGCGCTGGGTCAGGAGGCGCTCGCCGCCGAGCGCGACGGTCGTCGTCACGGGCTCGCGCGTCGGCGGCAGCCCGGTGAACGCGCGCGCCACCGCGGGCTGCACGGCGGCCGGCAGCGTGCTGATGACCAGCTGGCGCTCGGGCCGGAGGAAGGTGACCTCGACGCGGCTGAGGTCCTTGAGGTCGGCGGCGATCTCGGCGTCGATGGTCTCGGCCAGCCCGATCCAGGCGACGGCCTGCTCGCCGACGCGGATGGGCACCACCACCAGGATGCTGAACTGGTTGCCGAGGTACCCGTAGTCGAAGTCGAACTCCTTGTCCTGGTCCGTGGCGCGGCGGATCAGCGGCGCGTACGGCGAGACCTCGCCGGCCCGGCCGTCCGGCTCGACGTCGACCTGCGTGCGGCCTTCGAGGTCGACGAGCGCCATGTGATTGGCGTGGCAGCGGTCGCGGGCGCTGACCAGCGCCGAGCGGATGGTGCCCGCGTGGTTGTTCCGGTACGCCTGGATGAAACTGTAGTCGTGGGCGAAGATCTGGGCGTTCTGGCTGAGCGGGCCGGCCTTGTCCTCGACCAGCCGCCGCAGGATGCGCGCGGCCTCGTCGAAGTCGGCGCGCACCTCCTCGAGCGCATGCCGCTCCGTGGCCTGCCGGGTGACCAGCATGAACACGCCCAGGCTCGCGCCGAGCCCGAGCAGGAGCACGCAGAGCAGCTGGCTGCGGAATCGGCGGAAGCGGAGCCGCGCCAGCATGGTCACTTGTACCCGCCGCGGTCCGCGTCGGGCGACCGGCGGATCCGGCGATCGGGCTTGAGCGCGAGCGCGAACGCGACCGGCGCCGAGGTCGCGGTGAGGGTGAGTTCGCGGGACTCGCCCTTCGGGAGCCGCGGGTGCCAGACCTCGGCGCGATACCGTCCCGCCGGGACCTCCGCGACGACCGCCGCGCCGTCGGCGCCGGTGCAGGCGAACCACGGCGTGGCGAGGATCACGATGTAGGCCGACATCCAGTCATGGATGTTGCAGCCGAGCGAGACCACGCCGGGCCGGTCGAACACGATGGCCTCCTTCGCCTCGCCCGCGTAGAGCGGCAGCTCGAACTTCTTCGGCGGCGAGAGCGAGTAGACATGGTGCTGCACCGTGTCGCGGTTCGGGAAACTCACCGCCGTGCCCACGACCAGCGCGGTGACATACGGCGAGAACTCTTGGCCCTTCTGCTGGATCACCCGGGGCGCGGCCGGCGGGTGCAGGGGCGGCGCGGGTGCGTCGAGCGGCGTGAGGGAGACGACCGCGTTCTCGACCGGGTGGCCCTTGGTGTCGGC
>CAZUQB010000266.1:1853-4142 GCA_964622405.1 uncultured Opitutaceae bacterium
TCGGGGCGGGGCGGCGTGGCGTAGGAAACCACGTCGCCGTCGCGCCAGCGGAACCCGAGAGTCCAGCGCCAGGCCTCGGCCAGGTCGCGGCCATAGTCCACCGCCACCTCGCCGCCGCTCCGATCGAAGACCGGCCCGCGGGCGTCGAGGCGGGACCATTCCATGACGACGGAAACCCGGCCGCCATCCTCATAGCGCTGGCGCCACGCGGCGCGGAGCGAGCCGGCCCAACCGCCGCGATCCGACTCGTGGGCCGCCACGCCGTCGACGGAGGCTTCGAGACTGAGGACCGGCGCGAGCGCACCGAGGCCGAATTTCGCGCGCCAGGCTGCGCGCGGACCTAGGGTCATCTGGTCGAGTCCGTCGAAACGCGGGCAGCTCTCGGCGGTGGCGGTGAGGTCGAAGGTGACGGCGCGGTCGCGGTCGAGCTGGATGCGCCCGAGCGCGGCCTCGCCATCGGCGCGAAGCTGGAAAGCACCGATCACGTCGCTGGTGCGGTTGGCGTTCGTGAGATTGGAATTCCAGGCAGCGCCGGCGGTGACGACGGGGTTCCAGTCGGCGCCCGCGACGGCGAGCGTGGCGGTGACGGCGGCGACGACGGCGAGCGCGGCGCGGGTGAGGTTCACGGAGGAAGAAGAGGCGGGTGAGATTCGAAATCCGAATGGCGAATGGCGAATGGCGAATTCCGAATTCCGAATTTCGAATTCCGAGTCGCGAACGGGGCGCGGGGATTTGTCTACAGCAGCGGCAGCAACGCCTGCCAAACCGTTTCCGCCACCTTGGCGGCGCCGGCGGCGTTGGGATGCAGGCCGTCGGGCTGGTTGAGCTCGGGCTTGGTCGCGACGCCGTCGAGCAGGAACGGGATCAAGGTCAGGTGGTTCTTCGCGGCGAGCGACGGAAACACCGCGGCGTATTCGCGCGCGTAGGCGTCGCCCATGGTCGGCGGCATCTGCATGCCGGCGATCACGATGCGGGCCGACGGGTACTTGGTGCGGACGCGGTCGACGATGGCCTGGAGATTGGCGGCGGTGACGGCGGGCTCGAGGCCGCGCAGTCCGTCGTTGGCGCCGAGGGCGAGGACGAACACGTCGACCGGCTGGCGCAGCACCCAGTCGATGCGGCGCAGGCCGCCGGAGCTGGTCTCGCCGCTGAGGCCGGCGTTGACGACGCGCCACGGCCGGTGAGACTCGTCAATCCGCTGCTGGACCAGGGCGGGGTAGGATTCGGAAGTCGGGTCGTCGAGACCGTAGCCGGCGGTGAGACTATCGCCGAAGAACACGAGCGTCCGCGTGGCGTCGGCGCCACGGGCCGCGGCCGCGCCGGCAAGGGCGAGGATCAAAGCGAAAAACCGCAGGTTCATGCAGGAAAATGACCGCTTGAACTAGCTTTCGTGCCGATTCGCGTGTTGTCTGGCCAGTATCTTCTTATGAGCGGATCGCCCATGCTGAAAGTGGAGCAGCTGACCAAGACCTACCCCTCGGCCGGCGGGGCGCTGACCGTCCTGCGCGACGTGAGCTTCGAGATCGCCCCGGGTGCGACCGTGGCGGTGGTGGGGCCGAGCGGCAGCGGCAAGACCACGCTGCTCGGCCTGTGCGCCGGGCTGGACCGTCCCACCCGCGGCACGGTCGCGGTGGCGGGCGAGGCGATCGGCGGCCTGGACGAGGACGGGCGGGCGCTGGTCCGCAATGCGCATGTCGGGTTTGTCTTCCAGAACTTCCAGCTGATCCCGACCCTGACCGCGCTGGAGAACGTGCTCGTGCCGGTGGAGCTGGCGGGGGACTCGACCCGCGAGGCGGACGCGCGGGCGCTGCTGGAGCGGGTGGGCCTGGGCGAGCGCTGCGAGCATTATCCCGTGCAGCTGTCGGGCGGCGAGCAGCAGCGCGTGGCGCTGGCGCGGGCCTTCATGAACCGTCCCAAGATCCTCTTCTGCGACGAGCCCACGGGAAACCTCGACGGCGAGACGGCGAAGGCGATGGTCGAGCTGATCTTCGGGCTGAACCGCGAGCGTGGCACGACGCTGGTGCTCGTGACCCACGACCTCGAACTCGCGCGCCGCTGCCAGCGCATCATCCGGCTGAAGAGCGGTGCAGTGGCGAGCGATGATGTGAGCTAGTTGCCCACGGAACACACGGAACACGCGGACGAGAGATTCGGACAAATGTTCATGCTGATCAAAGAGAGTGAGTCATTTGCGATCCTCGGGGCGTGCTTTGAGGTTTATCGCCAGAAAGGCTGTGGGTTCCTGGAGGCGGTGTACCAGGAATGCCTGGAGATCGAGTTTGCCGAGCG
>CAZUQB010000267.1:0-2463 GCA_964622405.1 uncultured Opitutaceae bacterium
AGCACTGCGTCAATGGCGGATTCCATGATGCCGACCTCGTGCATGGGGCGGAGTGGGGTTGCGGCGCACTAGACGCCGCGGCGCGGGGCGCGTCCAGCGTGCACGCGCGAAAACACAAATTCTGCGCAGCCATTCCCAAAATCCGAGCAACGGCCCGCGGAATTTTCCCCTAAGATGCGCGGGTTCGCTTCGCCTAGTTACCCACCCCAGTCACTCACCCAAACCCGCACCAAGAACCCTCCTGGTTTCGACTGGGCGGGATTTTGTTTATACGATCATGCAATCCCTCAAGCAGCTCAACGAGTCAGTGCCGACCATCTATGAACAGATGGTCTCGCGCGGCGTCGATCGCCGCGAGTTCCTGAAATTCTGCGCCTGGATGGGCGCCTACCTCGGTCTGGAGTCCTCGGCGGCCGCGCAGATCGCCAAGGCGATTGAAACCAAGCGGCGCCTCCCGGTGGTCTGGCTGCACTTCCAGGAGTGCACCTGCTGCAGCGAGTCGTTCATCCGCTCGTCCCACCCGATCGTCGCCGACATCCTGCTCGACAAGGTCTCGCTCGACTACACCGAGACCCTGCAGGCCGCCGCGGGCTACCAGGCCGAGGAGATCCTCCAGGACACCATCACGAAGTACAAGGGCGAGTACCTGATGCTCGTCGAGGGCTCGGTGCCGCTCGCGGCCGACGGCCACTACTGCGTGATCGCCGGCAAGTCCGCGCTCGAGACCGTGCGCGAGGTCGCCGCCGGCGCGAAGGCCATCATCGCGTGGGGCAACTGCGCGTGCTCCGGCTGCGTGCAGGCCGCCAACCCGAACCCGACGCAGGCCACGCCGATCAACGCGATCATCAAGGACAAGCCCATCGTCAACGTGCAGGGCTGCCCGCCCATCGCCGAGGTCATGGCCGGCGTGCTGGTCCACCTCCTCACCTTCGACCGCATCCCGCAGCTCGACTCCCTGGGCCGCCCGAAGGCGTTCTACTCCCGCCGCGTGCACGACACGTGCGCCCGCCGGGCCAACTACGACGCGGGCCTGTTCGTCGAGACGTTCGACGACGAGAACGCGCGCAAGGGCTACTGCCTCTACAAGGTCGGCTGCCGCGGCCCGAGCACCTACAACTCCTGCTCCACCATCAAGTGGAACAACGGCACCAGCTACCCGATCCAGTCCGGCCACGGCTGCATCGGCTGCTCCGAGGCGAAGTTCTGGGACAACGGGCCGTTCTACCAGCGGCTCACGAACTTCCCGGGCTTCGGCATCGAGTCCACGGCCGACAAGATCGGCCTCACCGTGGGCGGCGTCGCCGCCGCCGGCGCGCTGGCGCACGCGGTGCTCACCAACGTCCGCAAGGCGGACACCATCGGCGAGGGTCCCGGCGAGCACGCCGAGACGGCCGAGGCGCAGCACCAGCACCAGCAGGAAGAGCAGAAATAACCCACCCCTAACCGCGAAAGCAACCTGCCATGAGCAATCGCATCGTAGTTGATCCCGTTACCCGCATCGAGGGCCACCTCCGCATCGAGGCCGAAGTCAAGGACGGCAAGATCGTGGACGCCTGGAGCGCCGGCACCATGGTGCGCGGCCTGGAAATCATCCTGAAGGGCCGCGACCCGCGCGACGCCTGGGCCTTCACGGAGCGCGTCTGCGGCGTGTGCACCACCGTGCACGCGCTCGCGTCGGTGCGCTCGGTCGAGGACGCCCTCGGCATCAAGATCCCGCCGGCCGCGGAGCTGATCCGCAACATCATGTACTGCATCCAGAACGTGCAGGACCACGTGATCCACTTCTACCACCTGCATGCGCTGGACTGGGTGGACGTGGTGAGCGCGCTGAAGGCGGACCCGGCGGAGACCTCGCGCATCGCGCAGAGCATCTCGCACTGGCCGAAGAGCTCGCCGGCGTACTTCGCCGACCTGCAGAAGCGCCTGACGGGCTTCGTCGCCAGCGGGCAGCTCGGCATCTTCGCCAACGCCTACTGGGGCCACCCGGCCTTCAAGCTGCCGCCCGAGATCAACCTCATCGGCGTCGCGCACTACCTTGAGGCGCTGGAGTGGCAGAAGGAGGTCATCAAGGTCCACACGATCTTCGGCGGCAAGAACCCGCACCCGAACTACCTCGTGGGCGGCATGCCGTGCTCGATCAACCTCGACGAGGCCAACGCCATCAACGCGGAGCGCCTCGCCCTGGTGGGCACGCTGCTGAAGCAGGCGCAGGACTTCGTCGAGCAGGTCTACTATCCCGACCTCCTCGCGGTCGCGCCCTACTACCTCGAGTGGGCCGGCATCGGCGGCGGGCTGGAGAACTACCTCTGCTACGGCGACCTGCCGACGCAGGGCTTCTCCAACCTCGCGAGCTACAAGTTCCCGCGCGGCGCGATCCTCGGCCGCAACCTCGCCGAGATCCACCCGGTGGACCCGAAGGACACGCAGACGGGCATCGAGGAGTTCATCGACAACTCCTGGTAC
>CAZUQB010000267.1:2563-4130 GCA_964622405.1 uncultured Opitutaceae bacterium
AAGGCGCCCGCGTCCGTGCTCTTCTCCACGCTCGGCCGCACGGCCGCGCGCGGCGTCGAGGCCCGGCTCACGGCCCGCTGGGGCCTGGAGTTCTTCAACAGCCTGCTCGCCCTCGTGAAGGCCGGCGACACCCGCACGTTCACCAAGGACCTGTGGGAGCCGTCGAGCTGGCCGGCCGAGGCCAAGGGCGTCGGCACGAGCGAGGCGCCCCGCGGCGCCCTCGCCCACTGGATCGTGATCAAGGACCGCAAGATCGAGAACTACCAGCTGGTCGTCCCGTCCACCTGGAACGCCTCCCCCCGCGACGCCAAGGGCCAGCGCTCGGCCTATGAGGCCTCGCTGATCGGCACGCCGGTCCACGACCCGAAGCAACCCCTCGAGATCATCCGCACCATCCACTCGTTCGACCCGTGCCTCGCCTGCGCCGTCCACCTCTACGAGAACGGCACCGAGGTCTCGCACCACGAGCTGATGGTCAAATAAAGGACCCCCATGAACGGCTCCACGCCTGACTCGCACGACTTCCAGCGGGTCTATGTCTGGGAGCAGCCCGTGCGCTGGTTCCACTGGATCAACGCCGTCTGCATCGTGACGCTCGGTGTCACCGGCTGGATGATCGCCCATCCGCCCGCGCTGATGAACTCGAACGAGGCCTCGTTCAGCTACTGGTTCGGCTCGGTGCGCTTCGTGCACTTCGTCGCCGCCTACCTGCTGCTCGTGAACTTCGTGTTCCGGCTGTACTGGTCGGTGATGGGGAACAAGTACGCCAACTGGCGGAACTTCTTCCCGCTCACGAAGGCGCAGCTGAAGCAGATCGGGGACGTGCTGAAGGTGGACGTGCTCCAGTTCAGCAACAAGCCGGTCGAGACCCTCGGGCACAACTCGATGGCCTACTTCACGTACACCGCCACGGGCCTGCTGACGATCTTCCAGATCCTCACGGGCTTCGCGCTGTACGCGCCGACCAGCCTCGCCTGGTTCCCGCAGCTGTTCACGTGGGTCACCCCGCTGTTCGGCAGCGAGTACAACCTGCGGATCTTCCACTATGCGGCCCTGTGGCTGTTCGTGGTGTTCACGATCGTCCACGTCTACCTCGTGTTCTACCACGACTACGTCGAGGGCCACGGCGTGATCTCCTCGATCGTGGGCGGCTGGAAATTCATGGAGAAAAACCAGATGGCGGCCGAGCAGGCCACCGGCATGTCGCCGTTCCCGTGGCGGCAGCACCGCAAGGCCAAGCCGACCCCGCCCCCCGCCCCGCCCGCCTGACCATGCTGCTGCTCGACTCCCGTCTCGAGGGCGAGGACTACTCCCGGCCGCCGGCCGAGGTCCCCGACGCCCGCGTGCTCATCCTCGGCATCGGCAACGTGCTGATGGGGGACGAGGGCGTGGGGGTGCACATCCTCCGCCTGCTGGAGCAGGAGCCGGGCGCCGCGGGCGTGCGGCTCCTCGACGGCGGGACCGGCGGGGTGAACCTCCTGGCGGAGTTCGAGGGCGTCCGCGCGGTGGTCCTCGTCGACGCGACGATGGACCAGCGCCCGGCCGGCACGGTCCGGCAGTTCCGCGT
>CAZUQB010000268.1:0-4124 GCA_964622405.1 uncultured Opitutaceae bacterium
CTGACCCAGCGCGGCCATGCCTCGGCCGTGGTGTTCGTCACGGGCCACGAGTGCCGGGGCAAGACGCCCGAGACCGTGGTGGACTGGCAGGCCCTGGCCCGCACGCGCGCGACGCTGTGCATCTACATGGGCAGCCGCCGCATTGAAGTGATCTCGCGCGAACTGCGCGCCGGCGGCCTGGCGGGTGACACGCCGGTGGCGGTCGTGGTCCGGGCCACGCTGCCTGATCAGGCGGTCCATTTGACCACGCTCGATTCCGCTGCCGAACTCGCCCCGGCCATCGTCGGCCAGCCGGCGCTGATCATCGTGGGCGCCGTCGTGCGGCTCGCAGAAATCCTGTCGCAGGCGCGAGCCCAGTGGGAAACGCTGCCGGCGTGATGGCCGATCGGCAGGTGGTGTTTCTCATGGACAACGGCTCGCTGCGTCCGTCAGCGATCCGGCGGCTCCGTCAGCTGGCCGCCACGCTCGGCCGTCGCCTCGGCCGACGCGTGGTCCCCGTCTCGCTGCTGCACGCGAGCGCGGTCCCCGCAGCGCGGCTGGGCGGGCGCAAGGCGGAGGTCCTCGAGCCCGCGCTGGCTCGGCGGGCGGAAGCCGGGGAGCGGAGTTTTCTCATCGTGCCGTTGTTCCTGGGTCCCAGCCGGGCGCTGACCGCGTACCTGCCGGCCCGCGTGCGGCAACTGCGGAAAAGCTTCCCGGACCTGCGTGTGCGGGTCGCACCGCCACTGGCCACGGGCAACGAAGACCGGCTGGCGGAGATGCTCGAGTCGCTCGTGCGGCGCCGGCAGAGCCCGACCTTCCTGCGCGGCGGGCGGGCCCGGGTCGCGCTGGTCGACCATGGCAGTCCGACCCGGGACGTCACGCGGGTGCGGAACCGCCTGGCGGCCCGGCTTCGCCGCCGACTGGGCCCGGTCGTGGCCGGCTGCAGCATGGAGCGGCGCCCGGGCGCAGCCTATGCGTTCAACGCGCCCCTGTTGGAGGATCTGCTGGCGTCGCCGGCGTGGCGTTCCGGCCCGGTGATCGTGGCGCAGCTCTTTCTGCTGCCGGGCCGGCATGCCGGCCCGGCCGGGGACATTGCGGCGATCTGCCGCCGGGCCCGGGCGCGGCATCCCGGGCTGCGCATCGCGCGCACGGCGCTCCTGGGCGAACACCCCGGCCTGGTCGATCTCCTCGCGGCACGGGTCCGGGCGGCGGGCCTGGCTGATCTGCGGGATTGAAGTGGCCATCCTCCGCGGGGAAGACTGTTCCCATGACCCGCGAGGAACTGGCCGCCGAATTTCCGCTCGGACCCGACTCTCTGCCGCAGCCCGGCGTGCCACGCGGGCGCCTCGAGGCGTTCACTCCGCCGCCTAGCCGAATCTTTCCGGGAACGGTCCGCGACTGCTGGATCTACGTGCCGGCGCAGTACGACCCGGCCACGCCGGCCTGCGTGCTGGTGGTGCAGGATGGCGCCGAGCACCTGAAACCCGAGCGGCGCTGGCACATCCCGACCGTGCTCGACAACCTGATCCACCGGGGGGAGATCCCGGTGACGATCGGGGTGTTCATCAATCCCGGGACCATCCCCGCGGCGGTGCCCGGCGCGCGGGCGCGGGACAACCGGAGCTTCGAGTACGACTCGCGCGGCGACGCCTACGCGCGCTTTCTGCTGGAGGAAATCCTCCCCGAGGTCTCCCGGCGCTATCGACTGCGGACCGAGGCGGGCAGCCGTTGCCTCATGGGTGGGAGCAGCGGCGCCCTGTGCGCCTTCAACGCCGCGTGGGAGCGCCCGCGGGAGTTCGGACGGGTCCTGAGCATCGTCGGCTCCTACACGGCGCTGCGCGGCGCGCACGAGCTGCCGCCGCTGGTCCGCATCACCGAGCCCAAGCCGCTGCGGATCTTCCTGCAGAGCGGCGCGAACGACCTCCGGGTCTTTGCGGGCGACTGGTGGACGGCAAACCTGGAGATGCGATCCGCGCTGGAGTATGCGGGCTATGAGGTGGAGCACGTCTGGGCCGAGCATGCCGGCCATGACGAGTTCCATGGCTCGATGGTGTTTCCCGCGGCGCTGCGCTGGATCTGGCGCAACCATCCCGCCCCGATCTCGGCGGGCGTGAACTCGCGCCAGCCGCTGCAACGTTTCCTGTGCCCGGAGGCCGGCTGGCAGCTCGTGCCGGGCGAACACGCGCGAGCGGCGGCGATGGCGGCCGACGCGCAGGGCCGCGTGTATTTTGCCGATCCCGAGTCCGGAGTGATCTTCCAGGTCGGGATGGACGGCGCGGCCGTGCGGTGGGCCGAGGCCGGTCCGGGCGTGGCGGGCCTGGCCGCCGGGCCGGAAGGAGTGATCTTCGCGGCGCGGCCCGAGGCCCGCTGCGTTGTTGCTCTCGCTCCCGACGGCGGGGTCTCGCGGGTGCTCGACGGCGTCGGTGCGGTCGGTGTCGAGGCTTCGGCGACGGACCTGCTCTATGTAACGGAGCCGGACCAGCGGCGGCTTTGGCGACGAGATCCCGCGGGCCGGTGGAGCGCGCAGGAGACCGCAGGCTTTCCACCGTGGGGCGTGCGCCTGGCGGTCGACCAGGGCCGGTTGGTGGTCACGAGCGCCGAAAGCTCTGAGGCCCAGGTCTACACCGTGCGCGGGGACGGATCGCTGGCCGATGGCGCGCCCTATTTTCGGCTGCACCGGCTGCCGGGCGCGGCGGGAAGCGAAGCCGGGAGCCTGGCGACCGGCCGGGCGGGCTGGACGCTGTTTGCGACCGCACCGGGGCTTCAGCTCGGCACCGCGGGCGGCCTCATCGCGGGACTGATTTCACCGCCGGAAGGAACCCGCGCGGTGGGCGTGGCGGTCGGCGGCGCCCACGGCAACGAACTCTACGTGAGCACTGGCCGGCAGGTGTTCCGCCGGCGCATTCGGCCGGACGCCGACCTCTGGGGCTGACCGGGCCGTCGGTCGCGGATTCGTCGTGTCAGCAGATGCGGCGGCGCGGCGTGAGGTAGCCGTCGTCCCACGGAGACATCTGCAGCGGGAATTTCTTCCAATAGTACTTCAGGTCGTCGTGCTGCCAGTCCCGGTAGATCTCCTCCCACGTCAGCGGGCAGTGCGGATTGAGCGAACGCTGCTCGACGGGCTCGTCGGCCGCCTGGTAGCGCACGTCCATCGAGAGTCGCACGCGGTCCTTGAACTGGCAGCGCAGCGCCTTGTGCACGGTGTGGCTCGGGAAGGTGAGGACATCGCCGATGCCGTAGTCGCCCTCGACCCACTCGGTCTCGGTGGGGCAGAGCGGCACCGCGAAACCGCCGGCGCCCTTCGCCGGCTGCACGGGCAGGTAGCCGTGGACGTGCGAGCGGCGCAGCACGGCCAGGCCGCCGAGCGAGCGCGGGCACTCGCCCACGGGAAACCACGCGGTCCAGGTGTTCGTGGTGCCCTGGATGTACGGATAGTCCTGGTGCGGCGGCGTCGGCACCATGCACGTGTGCGGCGTGACCAGGCGCGCGATGTGGCGCGGATGCACGAGCACGGGCCGCCCGAACAGCTTCTCGTAGATCTCGAGCAGGCGCGGGTGGTGGGGCAGGCGATGGAACCGCTCGAGCCGCTGGACGTCGTGGTAGGCATCCTGCGTGACGCCCACGTCGGTGCGGTGCATCTCCTCCTCGGTCAGGCGATTGATCGCATCGTAGTCGATCAGTCCGCCGAGGTCATCCTGGCCGGGCTGGCGCCAGCCGTACTTGTCCACGATCGCGAGCATCTCCCGCCGCATGGCGAGGATCTCGTCCTCGGGGAGCCGGCGCCGGAAAAACAGGTAGCCGTCCTCGGCGGCCCGGGCGCGCAGGGCGACGGGATCGGAGAGCAGGTCGGTCGAGTCGACGAACTCGGAATGGCTGATCGGCCGGGGAGCGGGAGCGGCGAGCGACATGGGGCGACGGCGCCGGACACTGGGGACGGCCTGCGGGCTTGGCGAGCCCGGAACGACGGGCGGCGTCCTTCGAAATTCCCCGCCGGTTTCCACCCCGCCCAGCATTGACCGCCGCAGGTCGGGACGGCTGACTCCGCCGCCATATGGACTGGCTCACCGATCCCCAGATCTGGATTTCCCTCCTCACCCTGACGCTGCTCGAGATCGTCCTCGGCATCGACAACGTGATCTTCATCT
>CAZUQB010000269.1:0-4115 GCA_964622405.1 uncultured Opitutaceae bacterium
TCCGGCGGCGGTCGACCAGGTTGCCGCCGAAGTAGTAGAGGCGGAGGCTGGCGTTTTCCGTGAGCTTCGTGAGGAAGGTCACGTCGACAAAACTGTCCTGGTTCTTCCAGAACGCGTCCTTGCTGCGGGCCGGCGAGAAGCTCTTGGTCGAGTATTTGTTCAGCTTCGCGAGCATCGGTGCGGTCGTCGTGCCGAGCGTCGTCGTGTAATCGAGGAAATCCTCCCAGTAGAAATAGCCGTTGTCGCGGAACCAGTACCCGTTGACGAGCAGGCTGGTGTTCTGGCCGAAGAACATCGAGAGGCCGCCGCCCACGAAGAGCTGGTCCTCGTTCTCGATTTCCTTGTCCTTGTCGGCGTTGAGCGTGCCGAGCGTGAAGCGGTAGGCGACCTTGAAGTTCTTGTCCTCCGTGAGCGGCCCGCCGACGTTCGCCGCCAGGCGGACGTAGTTGTTCTTCGAGACCGTCAGCTGGACGTCGCCGGACGGCTTCTCCGACGGCTTCACGGTGACGAAGTTCACGCCGCCGCCGAGGAATGTGTTGTTGCCGAGGAGCATCGCGCCCGGGCCCTTGATGACCTCGATGCGCTCGACATCGAACATCGGGTTCCGCTTGTAGCCGGTCTTGGTGACGCCGTCGCGCAGCGAGTACGTCGTGCGGAAGCCGCGGATATTCACGTCGTCATTGATCGTCTGGTTCTGCGTGACGCCGGCCACGCCGAACTGGAGCACCTCGTGCACCTCGACCGCGTTGAGGTCGTCGATCTGCTCCTTGTTGATGATCGAGACGCTGCCCGGGATCTCGGCGAGGTCCTTGGCGGTGCGGCTGCCGACCAGGGTCTGCTCCGTCCGATAGCCCTTGTCGTTTTCCGACGACACGACGAACGGATTCAGCTTCGTGATTTTCTCGTCAGGCTTTGCCGGGTCGGAACTCGACGCCGGGGCAGACTGCGCATTCGCAAACACAGTGGCGGCCACCAAGGCCGCACACGCAATGAACATCCGCTGGAGGGGGGCGGAAGGTGTGGTGTGGTTCATGGGTAGGTAGTAACTAGAGCAACAATGGATACAAAAGTATGGAACTGTGTGCTCTAGTCAACTGAATTGAGCACGCAGCATGCCTTAATTGTGAGCAGAAGGTGTTTTTATCATCGGCCGAATAATCTTCAGGCCGGAGTTGTTATAACCCACTATTCATACACAGTTAACGCATCGATCGCTTTCATTCGACCCTCGGGTTCCGGCCTTCTACAACGGAAGCGCGCCGAGGATTGGCCGCCGCGGGCCGAAAAAATCCGCCAGGCGCGAAAAAACCGAGTGACGGCGCCGTCGAAACGATTCTCAGCCGTTGTATACGAGCTCTTCGTCGGTGAGCTCCCGGGCCACGAGGCCCGCGCCCGACTGCGCCATCATCCGGAGGCTCTTGTCGATGATATCCTGGATGTGTCGCTCCATCGCGCCCTTCGCCGCCTCGGCGTCGCCCTTGGCAATCGCCTGGTAGATCTCGTCATGGCTCTCCAGCACCCGGCGCCGGTTCTCGTCGCGCTCCTCCTTGGTGGCCAGCTGCAGCGGCACGCCGGCCGCGGAGTTGGTCGGGCCAAACACGATGCGGTTGACGAGGTGCAGGCGCAGGATCTCGCCCTTCATCAGGTCGTTCTGCGCCGCCGAGATGATCGCGATGTGGAAATGCACGTCCTCGCGCACCAGCTCGTCCATCAGCGAGCGCTCCTCGGTGCCCTGGTTGATCCGTTCCGTGAGGCCGCGCATGGCCTCGAGCGCGAACTTGATCTCGCGGATATCCGCCTGGCTGTGGTTCAGCGCCGCCAATCCCGTGGCATGGCCTTCCAGGGCGAGACGCAGGTCGCACATCTCCCTGAATTCCTTGATATCCATGCTCTTGACACTCGCGCCCAGGCGGGGGCGGATGCTGACCAGACCGTCGGCCTTGAGCTTGTGCAGGGCCTCCCGCACCGGAGTGCGGCTGACTCCGATCTCGGCCGAGAGGCTTTCCGTCAACAGGGCGAAGCCCGGCGGGTACTCCCCGGAAAGGATTCGCTTCCGGATGTACTCGTAGGCTACATCAGAGTTGACTTTCTTCATAGCGCGACGAAATGCACTTGTATACAGAATTGCAAGCCTACAACTTGGTCCCTCGCTGACGCGTTTCCGGCTTCGGACGTCGCGAAGGCCCCGGTTTTACCCACCCTATTTCCATGTCGAAACATTCAGTGCTTGTCATCGGCTGCGGCAGCATCGGCGAACGCCACTTGCGCTGTTTCCAGAAGACCGGCCGCGCGGAGGTCACGGCCTGCGAGTCGAATTCGGCGCTGCTGCAGAAGATGGTGGCGACGTACGGTGTGAAGGCCCGGTCCGATTGGCAAGCCGCCGTGCGCGAGCCGTTCGACGCGGTGGTGATCTGCACCCCGGCGCCCCTGCATGTGCCGATGGCCACGGCCGCGCTCGCCGCCGGCCGCCACGTCCTCGTCGAGAAACCGCTCTCGCAGTCGCTCGACGGGCTCGACGGCCTGCTCGCCGCCCGCGACCGCGCGGCGCGGCAGATCGCCGTCGCCTACGTGCTCCGCACCTACCCCATCCTCGCCGAGGCCCGGGCCTTCCTCCGCGGCGGCCCGTTCGGCCGCATGCGCCAGGCGACCGTGGTCACCGGCCAGCCGTTCTATTTCTTCCGTCCCGCCTACGCCCAGACCTACTACCGCGACCGGCGCATGGGCGGCGGCGCGATCCAGGACGCGCTCACCCACACGGTCAACTGGGTGGAGAGCGTGCTCGGCCCGACGGAGAGCGTGCTCTGCGACTGCGCGCACCTGGAGCTGCCCGACGTCGAGGTCGAGGACACCGTGCACGTCTCCACCCGCCACGGCGACGCGCTCGCGAATTTCTCGATCAACCAGTTCCAGGCGCCCAACGAGACCACGCTCCAGTTCAACGCCGCCGGCGGCAGCGTGAAGATCGAGCTGCACCGCGCCCGCTGGGGCGAGTTCGCCAAGGGCGCCTCGGGCTGGACCTGGCACGACGTGGCGCCGCTCGAGCGCGACACGCCGTTCGTCACGCAGGCCAATGCGTTCCTCGACCAGGTCGAGGGCCAGCCGTCGCGCCTCTGCTCGCTCGAGGAAGCGATCAGCACCCTGCGGTTCAACCTCGCCGCCCTCGCCTCCGCCGCCTCCGGCGCCCGCGTGGCCTGCACCTCCCTCCATGCCAGCTGATTCCCCGCGTCCCCTCCGCCTCGCCATGCTCGGGATGATCCCGGGCAACGGCCACCCGTACTCCTGGTCGGCGATCATCAACGGCTACGACCGCGCCGCGATGGCGTCGTGCCCGTACGCCGGCATCCCGGTCTACCTCGGCGGACAGCCGCACGAGTCGGTGCGCGTCCCGGGCGTGCAGGTGACCCATCTCTGGACCGACAACCCGGCCGAGGCGCCGCACGTGGCGCAGGCCTCCCTGATTCCGCACGTCGTGGCGCGGCCCGAGGACGTGATCGGCCAGGTCGACGCCGTCCTGGTCTCCACCGACGACGGCACCGACCACGTGCGCCGGGCGCGGCCGTTCGTGGAGGCTGGCCTGCCGGTGTTCGTCGACAAGCCGCTCGCGACGACCATCGAGGACCTCCGGACCTTCATCGCGTGGAAGCGCGCGGGTCGGCGGATCCTCTCGTCGAGCGGCATGCGGTACGCACCGGAGCTGGCCGCGCTCATCGCCAACCGCGCCGCGCTCGGCGACCTGCGGTGGCTGTCGTTCGTCTCGATCAAGACCTGGGACCGCTACGGCATCCACGTCCTCGAGCCCGCCTTCCGCGTGCTGGGCCCGGGATTCGTTTCGGTGCGCCTCGAGACGCAGCCGGGCCTCGAAGTGGCCCACCTCCTGCATCAGAGCGGCGTGCAGGTGACCCTCCCCATCATCTACGACGGCGGCCTTTCGTTCGGCACCGGCCAGGTGTGCGGCACGAAGGGCGCGACCACGGTGCGCTTCGCCGACACCTACACGGCCTTCCGCCAGCAGCTGCTCAGCTACATTGAGTTCGTGCGCAGCGGGCAGGACCCGTATCCCTTCGACCACACCGTCGAGATGATGTGCGTCATCATCGCCGGCATCCGCAGCCGCG
>CAZUQB010000270.1:0-4115 GCA_964622405.1 uncultured Opitutaceae bacterium
GGTCGGCCTCGCAGTCGCGCAGGTAGGCCTGCATGGCGATGCCGATGGCGGGCTGCTGCGCGAACTCCGGCTCCTCGAAGATCGACTTGAAGAGCGCGAGGGTGAGGTCCTTCAGCTTGTAGCTCTCCATGTCGAAGTTGATCAGCGCGCCCACCTCCTTGGCGCGGCGCAGGATCGGGCGGAGCCGCTCCTTCAGCGCGTTGATGGAGTTCTCGGGGTCGGCCGGATGGACGTCCGGCGTGAGCGCGGAGATCTTCACCGACAGGTTGAGCCGCGGCAGCGGACCCTTGGGCCCGACGTCGGAGAAGGCCGGTGTCGCGTCCTGCGCAAAGTGCTTCGAGACCGAGTCGAGCACCTCGAGGTTGCGGCGCAGGAACACATCGGCCTCGGCATCGGAGACGACGGTTTCGCCGAGCAGGTCGATGGTGGTCGCGAGGCCGAGCTTGGTGTTGCGCTTGATCTGCTTGATCAGGTCGTCGCCGGTCTCGCCCGCGACAAACTGGCCGGCCATGTCCACGACCTGGGCCTTGACCGGGCCGGCGACGAGGGCGGGGGCGAAGGACGAGGCGGCGAGTCCGGCCTTGAGGGCCGGGTTGAGGGCGACGGCCTGGTCGCCGAGATACTCCTGCAGATGGCGGACGATCTCGGCGGATGAGTTGAGGGAGGGCAGGACGTCGACGAAGCGGAAGAGCTGGGTCTTGAAGACCGGGTCCTTCATGGACCACTCCATGATCCGGGCGTAGGCACCCTTCTTGGAGAACAGCGCCGGCGGGGGCTGCTGGTCCATCAGCGCGAAGAGCTGTTCGCCCTTGGAGCGGACGGCTGACTCGATCTTGGGGTCGGGGGTGAGGAAGGAAGCCATGGGGAAACCTTTTCACCGAGTCTCCTCCCGGGGCGCCGAATAGGCAAGGGTGGCACCCTACGCCAAATGGAGCAATACGACCCCTAATCCGTGGCGTAAGCGCATGGTGTGGACCGGCTCCCGCAATCGGGTCGACCCGGCCCCGAATGAGTCCAACGGCTTATGCGCTCGCCCCGGCCCGGCGGCCGGGCCATGGTGAATTCCTGCGACTTTCCGGCCGGGGCCGTGTTCTGGGCATGAACGATGAACCTCCAGTGCAAACACCACCCTCGGGGCTGATCCCCCCGGCCGACTTCACCACGTTCATGCGCGCCTATCAGGATATGGTCTACTCCACGGCGGTCCGGCTCGTGAAAAACGAGGCCCAGGCCGAGGACATAGCCCAGGAAGTGTTTCTCAAGGCGCATGAGCACTACGACCGCCTGGCTTCGAGCCCGACGGCCGGCGGCTGGTTGAAGACCGTGGCGACGAACCTGTCGCTCAACCACCTTTCGCGCTACCGCAACCGCTGGCGCTTCTTTTCCGAGTTCCGGCGCGACGATGCCGGCGACGACGAGCCGGAGGTCGAGTTTGCGGCGCCGGACACGTTTTTCGCCGGGGTCGATGCCGAGGATCGGCGCACGCTGGTCGAGGAGGCGCTCGCGAAGCTCCCCGAGCACCAGCGCGTGCCGCTCGTGCTGTTCCACTTCGAGGAGATGCCCTATGACGAGATCGCGCGGAAGCTCCGCGTGTCGCTCGCCAAGGTGAAGACCGACATCCTGCGCGCCCGGGCCGCCCTCGCCCAGATCCTCGCGCGCCACGCCAAGCACCATGATGAATTTACCCGCTGACCGCCATGAAGCCCTCTCCTGAACAGCTCGAGAAGATGATCCACGAGACGCTGCGGTCGCTGCCGGCCCACCGGGCCCCGCGATCGCTCGAGGCCCGCGTGCTGGCCGCGCTCGAGGCCCAGGCGGCGCAGCCGTGGTACCGCCAGTCGTTCGTCCGGTGGCCCATGGCCGCCCGCGTCGCGTTCGTGCTCCTGTCCGCCGGCCTGGCGAAGGTGGTCCTGATGGCCACGGTCTGGGCGATGGCTGGCTTCGACAGCACGGAGGTGGCCAGCGCCTTCAGCAGCCAGGTCGCCTGGATCGAGACCGCCGCCGCCGTGGTCAATCACGTCGCAGCCTTCTGCGGCGCCGTCTACCGCGGCATCCCGCCGCTCTGGTTCTACGGCGGCATCGCGTTCGTCGCGACCATGTATCTGGCGCTTTTCGGCCTCGGGGCCGCCGCCTACCGCACCCTCTACGTCAACCGCTAATCTCTTCCCTTGTTCGCCATGAAAAACTACCCCCGCACCCTCTTCCTGAGCGCCGCCATCGCCCTTAGTCTGGCCGGCACGCTGCTCACGTTCGCGCAGGACAATCCGCCGGCGCCCCCGTCCGCCGAGCCCAAGGCGCCGCCGGCGGCCGAGCAGAAGACCCCTTCCGCCCCCGCCGCAGCCGAACCCAGCCAGGCTCCCGCGACCGTGGCCCCGCCGGCGGAACCGACACCGGCGGCCGTGCCGTCCGCGCCGGAACAGCCGGCGGCCGCGCCTGCGGCGAAGGTCGATGAATCCAAGCCGGCCGAGACTCCCGCCGCCGAGGCGGTGACGCCGGCCACCGAGGAACCCAAGCTGCGCCGGCTCGACGAGCCGACCAAGCCCGACGCCAAGAAGCCCGCGAAGGGCCACGGCAAACAAAAGAAGGCGCACAGTCCCGCCACCGGCAATGAGATCGTCAATTTTGGCAGCGATGCGAACCTCGCGAAGGACCAGGTGGCCGATGCCGTGGTGTCGATCATCGGCAACGCCACCGCCGAGGGCAAGGTGACCGACTCGGTGGTTGCGGTCCTGGGCAACTCCCGCGCCACCGGCCAGGTCGATGGCGCCGTGGTCGCCGTGCTAGGCAACGCCTATGTCAACAGCAAGGTCGGCGACTCGATTGTCGCCGTCCTCGGCAATGTCGAGCTCGGGCCCGACGCGGAGGTGGGAGACCAGATTGTCGCGATCGGTGGCCGGGTCATCCGCGATCCGAAGGCAACCGTTCACGGCGAGATTCACAATGTCTCCTTCGGCGGCGTCTTCTCCGACCTCACGTGGCTGCACGCCTGGTTCACCAAGTGCGCGCTCTACGGCCGCCTCCTGGCCTTCGGCCCGAACCTGATGTGGGCCTGGGGCATCGCGCTCGGCTTCCTGGCGTTCTACGTCGTGGTGGCCCTGCTCTTCGGCCGCGGCATCGAGAAGTGCGCCGAAACGCTGGAGCAGCGTCCCGGTTATTCGATCCTCACCGCGTTCCTCACGATCCTGCTCGGGCCCCTTGTCGTGATCCTGCTCGCGATCACGGGCGTCGGGCTGGTGGTCGTTCCCTTCATTGGGGTCGGCCTCTTCGTGGCCGGACTCTTCGGCAAGGCCGTCATGCTCGCCTGGCTGGGCCGGCGCGTGACCAACCTGGTCGGCATCCAGAGCGCGGCGCTGTCCGTGCTGATCGGCGGCGTGATCGTGATGCTGCTCTACACGGTCCCGATTCTTGGCCTGGTGGTCTACAAGCTCTTCGGCTGGATCGGCCTCGGCGTCGTGGTGTACGCGCTCATCCTGAAGACGAAGCGCGAGAAGGCGGCCACGCCGCCGGCGGCCCCGGGTTCGGTTCCGCCCGCGATGCCGGGTGCGGATCCCGCGGCGGCGGCCGGTCTCGTGCCGCTGGCGGTGCCGCCGGTCGTGTCCGCGGCCGCCTCGCTGCCGCGCGCCGGGTTCTGGATCCGGATCGCGGCGCTGCTGCTGGACTTGATCCTGATCGGTGTTCTCTTCGGGCTCCTCCATGCCTCGGGCAAGCTGCTGCTGCTCACGCTGGCCGTCTATGGCGCGCTCATGTGGCGGCTGCGCGGCTCGACGATCGGCGGCATTGTCTGCGGGCTGAAGGTGGTCCGCCTCGACGACCGCGAGGTCGACTGGGCGACCGCCATCGTGCGGGCCCTGGCCTGCTTCCTGTCGTTCGTGGTGCTCGGCCTGGGTTTCATCTGGGTCGCCTTTGACGACGGCCGGCAGTCGTGGCACGACAAGATCGCCGGCACCACCGTGGTGCACGTGCCGAAGGGTGTCTCGCTGCTGTAACGCGTCCTCCCTTTTTCGGGATTTATCAAGGCAGGGCCCCGCGCCCTGCCTTTTCGTTTGCCGAGTCCGGCGTCGATGGCCTACAGCCATCGGCATGGCGAAACCACTCGTCGGGATCATCATGGGCAG
>CAZUQB010000271.1:0-4104 GCA_964622405.1 uncultured Opitutaceae bacterium
CTCACCGGCGGCAACGTCGACCTCGACGCCCTGCCGTGGCTGAAGCGCTGACGGCCCGTCGGCGACGGTCCCCGGGCGACCGTCCGCCGCCTACCGTCCCTCCGCCGCAGGCCACTGGGGCCGCGTGGACCGCCTGGGTCACCGGAGCCGCCTGTCCGATCTGGGCCAGGATCTTCGTGAACCAGGGCGTGTGGACATCGAAGTGCTTCCCGCCCTTGATGCGCGGGAACTCGATCGCGCGGAGCTCGTTGCCGCGCTCCTCGTCCTCGCCGATCACGCCGCCCTCGCGGCGCAGCGCGCAGGCCACGGCATGGCGCACGCAGCGGTCGATCAGGCCGAGGTCCGCGGCGTTGGCCGCGGCCGCGCGGGCAAAGTAACCGCTCTTCTGCACCAGCACCTTGTCGGCGCCGAGCAGCTTCGAGAAGCGCTCGCCGAACCATTTGCCGGGATTGATCAGGTCGAGCTTCACATGACCGAACGGGTCGCGCGGCGGCTCCTCGCCGCGGGCGATCATCTCGGCCACGATTTCCTCCACGCCGGCGCCCTCGCTCAGGAAGATATTCACGTTGCCCTCGCGGTCCATGACCGACCGAAGCCGCGCCGCTTCCGTGCCGATGTCGAACGGCAGCTCCGGCAGGTACACGCCGTGCACCGACATGCGGTCGCGCTTGATGCCGAGGCTCGGGACGTACGGCTGCGACTCGAGCAGCTTCAGGTACTCGTAGGTCGTCGCCGCCGCGAGCCAGCCGCAGTGGCGGCCCATGATCTCGTGGATGATCAGCACGCGGGTGCTCGAGCTGTGCTCGGCCACGACGCGCTGGAAGAACAGCGCGCCTTCGCGGGCCGCCGTCAGCGCGCCCAGGCTCTGGCGGATGGGAACGATGTCGTTGTCGATCGTCTTCGGCAGGCCGATCACGGTCAGCTCGTGGCCGGTCTTCGCCAGGTAGGCCGCGAGGTCCGCCGCCGTCGTGTTCGTGTCGTCGCCACCGATGGTGTGGAGCACATCCACGCCGTCCTTGCGCAGCTGCTCGGCCGCGACCGCCAGCGGATCCTGCCCTTCCTTGACCAGCCCGCGCTTCACGCAGTCCTTCACGTTGGTGAGTTTCACCCGGCTGTTGCCGATCGGGCTGCCGCCGTAGTGGCGGAGCACCCGGGCCGAGTCGCGGAGGTCGTCCGCCACCGGAATCTTGTCGCCCTGCAGCAGGCCCTTGTAGCCGTTGCGGTAGCAGATCAGCTCGATCTCCGGGGCGATCGCCGTGTAGCGCTCGATCAGGCCGCCGGTGGCGGCACTGAGGCAGGGCGCAAGCCCGCCCGCGGTGAGGATGGCAACTTTGCGTGGAGGCATAATCACCTTCAATGGAGCACGTCTTGTGCCCGACGTCCAGTCCCCCGTCCGTCAAATCGACGGACGGATTCCCGATCCTGTTAACCTGCAAGCCCTACGCCGCGGCGTCACACGCCGGCCAGCTCGGGACCCCGGGCCGGCTGGCGCATCCGCACCGGGCGGCCGGGCCGGGCCGTTGTCGTTGCCGCCGGCCGGGTCTTGGCAGTTTCCTCGGCGCGGGTCGGACGGACCTCGCGGTCGTAGAGCAGGGCCACGATGAGGGTGATCGGCTCCTGCAGGCGTGCGGCCTGCTGCCGGAGCTGGCCCACCAATTCGGTCACTTCGGTGGCATGCGACGCCGTGGTCTGGGTCACGCGGTCGATCTCCGAGACCGCGCCGGTGACCTGCCCGATGCCCTCGCTCTGTTCCCGGGCGGCCGTCGCAATCTCGCCGATCAGGGCATCCAGCTCGCCGGTGAGCTTGGCCATGCCGTCCAGGCTTTCCGCGACCTTGGCGCAGAGACGCGTGCCCTGCTCGGTCCGGGTTGCCGCCTCCGAGATCTGCTGGGCGGTCTCCTTGGCGGCGGCCGCACTGCGCTGCGCCAGGCTGCGCACTTCCTCGGCCACCACTGCAAAGCCGAGCCCGGCCTCGCCGGCGCGGGCGGCTTCGACAGCCGCGTTCAGCGCCAGAATGTTCGTCTGGAAAGCCAGTTCGTCGATGGTCTTGGTGATCTTTGTGACCTGCGCGCTCGACTCCTGCAGCCCCTCCATCGCGTGCCGGAGGTCCTGCATGTCCGCCAGGCCGGCCTCGGTCGAGCGGCGGGTGCGGTCGGCGAGCTGCTTGCCCGCCGTCGCGTGCTCCGCCGTGCGCCGGGTCATGCCGGACATCTCCTCGAGCGACGCCGAGCTGGTCTCGAGGGAGGCGGCCTGTTTCGACGAGCCGTCGGACAGGGTCTCGCTCACGTCCGCCAGCTGCTGGGCGCGGCTCAGCGTGCCCTTGGTCGCTACATCCAGCTCCGTCAGCACCGCCTGCATGCAGGTGGTCACCCACTCGAGCTTGTAGATGAAGAAGGCGTAGATGCCGGCCGCGAGGCCGAAGGTGATCAACAGGACGCGGACAAACATGCGGCCGGCCGCCTCGGTTTCCTCCCGCGCCGTGACGTGGTCGGACAGGAGCTGGCGGCCGATCGGGTCCTGCGCATCCTCCAGTTCCCGGAAGGTCCGTTCCACCTGCGGAAGCGCCTGGCGCGCGGCGGCCTGATCAACGAAGGCCTGTCCCACCGTGGCGTTGCAGAGGTCGCAATAGGTGTTGAGCGGCGCGCGCAGCTTCCCGAGCAGTTCGAGCCGCTCCTTGGCCAGCGGCAGCTTCAGGTTGGCCTCGAGCATCTCGCGGAATTCCGCCGCGTGACGCTGGGTCTCGCGCACCACGGCGTCCCGCCGGGGCATCCCGGGTTCCTGGGCCGCCGCCAACGCGGCGTACACGTCGCCCCGCAGGGCCTCGTGGTTCATGTCCCCCTCCATGTGCTGGCGGATCGCCGTGGCTGTGACCTCCAGTTCCACCACCCGGGACTGGGTGGCGCGATTCAGGACAAACGCGGCGATGCCAAACGTGCTGGCGACCAGGCACAGCACGCCGATGAGGAGGCGGAAACGTAAGCGGAGGGACATGTTCATGGGGTGGGCAGCGGGGGCCGCGGGCTGGCCAGACCGAAGCACGCGGGGACCAATCCAAATTATCGGCCTCGCCGGCACGGACTTGAGACGTTCCTTGGCGTCCCGCGAATTTCCCTAGGATCCGTTGGGCTGGGTACTAGCCCCCATGAGGCCCGCCTGCCGGCACACTACCCAAATTTGATGAATCCTGCCGGCGCACGAACAGCGTGCTGCCGCGTCATGCTTGGAGCAGCCGCTCCGGCCTTACGTCTGCGGTCTGCTGCCCGGCTGCAACCTTGCCCACCATGAACCTCACCCTGCTCGAGACTTTCCTCGTCTTCGGCGGCATGCTCGCCGCCCTCGCCAGCCTCTCCCTGTGCATGATGGGCCTCGTCGTCTGGTTCGCCGGCCGCAAGTGGCAGTGAGGGGCCTGGGCGCCTAGGCGAAGTGCGGCCGCAGCGAGCGGCCGAGCCGCTCGAACTCGGCCTGCCGCTGCCGATAATGCGCGCGGCGCCGGGCGTCGGGCCGGCACCGGCTGGACTCGTCCACTGCCACCGCCCGGGCGCAGAGCGCCGCCAGCTCCGACCGGTCACCCCGGCGGGCGCCGTCGCACCAGGCGGCCTGCAGCGCGGCCCCCAGCGCCGCCCCCTCGTCCTCGGTCATCTTCACCACCGGGACGCCAAAGACGTCGGCCATGATCTGCCGCCACACCGCCGACTTGGCCCCGCCACCGGTCAGCCGGATCTCGCGGGGCCTGATGCCCAGCTCACCCAGCCGGCGCAGCCCGTAGTTCATGCCCATCGTGACCCCCTCCATCGCCGCGCGCATGAGGTGGCCTGGACTCGTGTTGTGGCGCGTGACGCCGAACAGCACGCCCCGGCCATGCGGCAGATTCGGGGTCCGCTCGCCGTCGAAATACGGCAGCAGCAGCAGGCCGTTCGCTCCCGCAGGCACCGCGCCGACCGCCTGCTCCATCGCGGCATGATCGGCGCCGAAGAGCTGGCGGATCTGCTCCGTGACCAGCGTGACGTTCATCGTGCACAGCAGCGGCAGCCAGCCGCCCGTTGAAGCGCAGAACGCGGCAATCTCGCCCTGCGGGTCCACCACCGGCTTTCGGCTGTAGGCGTA
>CAZUQB010000272.1:0-2860 GCA_964622405.1 uncultured Opitutaceae bacterium
CCCGCGGCACGCCGCGCGTCGCGAACAACCTGATCAACTTCGTCCGCGACTACGCGCAGGAGCGCGCCAAGGGTCGCATCACGCAGCCCGTCGCCGCCGCCGCGCTCGAGCTCCTGGAAATCGACGCCGCCGGCCTCGATGAGATGGACAAGCGCATGCTGCGTGTGATGGCCGAGAATTACGGCGGCAAGCCCGTCGGCCTCGGCACCATCGCTGTCGCCGTCGGCGAGGAGGCCGAGACCCTCGAGGAGGTGCACGAGCCCTTCCTCATTCAGGAAGGCTACCTCCAGCGCACCCCCCAGGGCCGCATCCTCACCCCCAAGGGCTACGCCGCCGTCGGCCTGAAGCCCCTCGGGGGCGAGCAGCAGGGTCTGCTCTAGGCGGGCGAGCGGGGTCCGGCGGGCGGCTCCGGCGTCGCGGGCGGCGGACCCGGGTCGGAGTCGAGTTCGTACCAGTTGATCCGGCGGGTCGCGAACATCACGACGGCCAGCATCACGAACAGCGCGGCGGCGCCGGCCACGAGCGCGTAATCTTGCGACTTCAGCACGAAGTACAGGTAGCCGTAGGTCGCCGCGAGCCCGCCGCCGATCGCCGCCGTGCGGGCCCCCGCCCGGAGAAACGTCCACGCATAGAACGAGACCAGCAGCGTGCACGCCCCGGCCGCGACGGCGTACGCCACGCCCGTCGGCCAGAATTCCGCGAGCGCCAGGAATCCAAGGAAGAACAGGCACAGCGCCGCGCCCACCATCGCGTACTGCAGCGGGTGGATCCGCAGCCGCGCCATCACCTCGAAGAGGAAGAAGACCGTGAAGACCAGGACGAAGAACAGGACGCCGTACTTCTGCGCGCGCTCCGCCATGCTGTAGCTGTCCACCAGCTGGGCGAACCTCACCCCGACCGTCGTCGCCCCGAGGCGGCTCATCATCTCGTCGCTCTTCGTCGTCCGGTCACTCCATGCCGAGGCGAAACCGCGGCTGAAGGGCGAGATCTGCCACTCCGCCGTGAACCCGCCCGGGCCGACCTGCCGCGTCGCCGGCAGGAAGGAGCCGGTGAACGAGGGGTCAGGCCAGCCCGAGCGGAGCTCCACCTTGGTGGTCTTGCCGACCGGAACGATTTCGAGTCGTTCGCTGCCCTGCACGCCCACATCCACCGAAAACTCCAGCGGCACCCCGGCTGTCACGGTTCCCACCTTGGCCGCCAGCGGCAGGCTCGCACCGACGGCGCCGCCGGCAGTCTCGAAGTCCGCGGTCCGCCCGCCTTCCAGCCGCAGCGCGCTTACCGTGCGCACGCCGTGCAGGTCGGACACGCCGAGCAGCACCTCCGCCTTCGCCCAGTAGATCTCGTCGGCCTCGATGCCCGCGGCCGCGAGGTCGGGCCGGAATCTCCCGGCCAGCTTCAACGTCGTGGCGTACACCACCGTGTCGTAGATGCCGCGGTGCCGCAGCTCCGTCTCCACCGTGCCGGCCGCCGCCAGTTCCTCGGGCAGGAAGTAGGCCCGCGCCGGCGTCAGCTCGGTCACGTCCACCACCTGGACGCGGCCGTCCACCACGCGCGAGCGCGAGACCAACTCCCGCCGCGCGTACGGCACCATCAGGACCGGGCCCGTGATCACCTGCCGCCGGCCCCACAGTCCCGCGATCTCGTCCTGCGCCTGGCGCTGGTACTGCTGGCGCTCCCGCAGCACCCCGTGGGTCATCAGCAGCGGGATATGCAGGAGGAGAATGAGGAATCCGATGCCGCCAACCTTGATAAACAGCAGCAGGCGGCGGCGGGAGGGAGTGAGCAGGACAGGAGGCGGGGTGGTGTTCACGCGCCCACCCTGCCGGGGCGGCATGAAACCCGGATGCGAACCCGATGAAATTCGCGTGAAATCAGCCCGCCACCGGCACCCAGCAGGTCGCGCGGGCGCCCCCGCCCTCCCGATTCACCAACGCCGCATCGCCGCCATGCAGGTGGGCGATCTCCCGCACGAGCGCGAGGCCGAGCCCGGTGCTCTTGTGGTTCGTGCCCGGCCGCGGGAGCGAATAAAACCGCTCGAATACCCGGCCCAGCGCGTAATCCGGCACGCCGGCGCCGCGGTCCTCGACGGTAAACTGCACCCGACCCCCGCCCGCCGTGACCGTGAGCTCCACCACCCCGCCGGCCGGCGAGAAATCCAGCGCGTTCTGGAGCAGGTTCACCAGCGCCTCGCGCAGCAGCACGCGGTCGCCCCGGATTCGGCCCGGCGCGGCGCTCTGCCGCAGCTCGACGCGCGCCGCGGCATACGCCGGACGCACGACCTCCGCCGCCTCGTTCGCGACGTCGGCGGCGTCGAACAGCTCGGACCGGCCCAGCTCCTTGCGGGCCTCCAGCGACGACAGTTCGAGGAGGCGACTGATGCACTGCTGGATCCGCGCGGTCTCCCGCCGGATGTTCGCCAGAAACCGGTCGCGCTGCTCCGCCGGCATTTCCTCCTGCATGAGTTCCGCCGCGCCCTGGATCGCCGCCAGCGGCGCCTTCACCTCGTGGGCCAGCGCCTGCGTGTAGCGCTCCACGTGCTGCCGGCCTTCCAGCGCATCCCGCATCTGCTCGAACGCCCGGGAGAGCGCCGCGATCTCCTCGGCCCGCGACGTCGGCGGCGCGGGCGCGGCCTTTCCGTCGCGCACCGCCAGGGCATAGTCGGTCAGGCGCTCCAGCGCCCGCGTCAGGCGCGCGGCGATCCACCAGCCGGTGACCAGCATGGCGGCCGCGATCGCCAGCGCGATGCCGGCCAGCTTGACGCGTTCTGACCAAATCACCGCGTTCACGCTGCGGAAGGAGCGCGCCAGGATCAGTCGCGCCCCGGGCTCGTCGGCCAGCCGCACCGGCGCAATCGCGCGCA
>CAZUQB010000272.1:2960-4102 GCA_964622405.1 uncultured Opitutaceae bacterium
AGGATCAGTCGCGCCCCGGGCTCGTCGGCCAGCCGCACCGGCGCAATCGCGCGCACCTCCACTTCCGACAGCGGCGTCCCGCCGTCGAGCAGTCGGTCGCCGGCCTGCCGGATGGTTGCGCGTCCCGAGCCGGGGCCGTACTCGGAGTCATTGGCCTCCGGCGGCTCCGGTGAGCCGAACAGGACGGCGCCGTCGGCCGCCTCGAGCCGGATCGTGAAGCTCGCCGGCACCGCGAGGAGTTGGCGCGCCTCGGCCTTCGAGCGCCCTTGCAGCGTGCCCGCGACGAGGGTGGCGCTGTCCTGCAGGCTCTGGCGCAGGCCCGTCACGTAGCGCGGCCGCACCTCCGCCAGCATGAAGCGCATCAGCACCGCCAGGCCGACGGCCGAGGCCGCGACATACGCGCCGTAAATGGCCGTCCGGATCTTCACGACTCTTCGCGCAGCGAATAGCCCAGCCCGCGGTGGGTGACGATTGGGTCGGCCTCCGGCACGAGTTCCCGCAGCTTGCCCCGGAGGAGCTTCACGTGCGCGTCAACGGTCCGGTCCATGGCGGCCCCGGGATCCTCCCACGCCGCCACGAGCAGTTGCTCCCGGCTGAACACCCGGCCCGGCGCCGCCAGCAGCGCGGCGAGGAGCCGGTATTCGTTGCGGGTCAGCTCGAGGGCCTGGCCGCGGTAGCTGATCCGACAGCGCTCCCGGTCGTGCTGCCATGGTCCCGCCGTCACCGGCGCCGCCAGCGGTCGCGGGCCCGCGCGCCGGAGCACGGCCCGCACCCGGGCCGTGAGCTCGCGCGGACTGAAGGGCTTGGCCACGTAGTCGTCGGCGCCCAGTTCGAGCCCGACGACGCGATCCACCTCGCCGCTGCGGGCGGTCAGGAAGATCACGGGCAGCGGCCCGCGCCGCTGCAGCTCGCGACAGACGTCGAAACCGCTCATGTCCGGCAGGCCGACATCCAGGATCGCCAGCGCCGGCGCCGGATCGGGCCGCGCCGCGAGCGCCTCGCGGCCCGTGGTCACCCAGGTCACGGCAAAGCCCTCGGTCTGCAGGGCATAGATGAGCGTCTCGGCAATGGGCGCCTCATCCTCGACCACGAGGATCGACGTCTTCGGACTGAGGCTCATGCCACCGTTGTGACGTCCCATC
>CAZUQB010000273.1:0-4098 GCA_964622405.1 uncultured Opitutaceae bacterium
TACCTCAAGGTCGGCCTGGCCATCATCCTCGTGTTCATCGGCGTCAAGATGCTGATCGCGCACTGGGTGGAGATCACCACCGCCACCTCGCTGGGCGTGATCGGCGGCGTGCTGACCATGTCCGTGCTCCTTTCGCTCCTCGTCAAGGAGCCGAAGACCAAACCCTGATCAGGCCAGGAAGCGTCCGGCCCACTCCGCGCGGGCCAGGGGGCGCGGTTGCCACGGGCCGAAAACCCGATACCGGATCCGCGCGACCCAGCGGTAGCCGGCATCGCGCCACGCGGGCGGCCACACTGCCAGCACCGCCGCCAGCTCATCCCCCAGTCCCCCGCACGTCCGCAGCGCCGCGAGCACCCCGTCGGTGCGAAGCATGAACTCGCCGTGGTCGCGCTGCGCCCAGTCGGGCACGAACACCAGCGAGTCAAAATCGTCGACGGGCAGCCCGCGCCCGCGCAGGAACGCCTGGCCCGGCGCACTTTGAAGCGGGGCGAACCGCAACCGTCCCTCCCGATCCAGCCGCAGGAGCAGCCGCACGATGCGGTGGCAGAGGCTGCACTCCCCGTCGAAGAGCAGCACCGGGCCGGACGCGGACGATTCCATGGCGGGACGTTCCGTGAGCTTCGGCGGGAGTGCAACCCGCGACTGCCGCCGCAGCTCGGCGGACATTTTCCGCCGGGGCCATCGCACTCGGAAACAAAAAGAGCCGGACCTTTCGGTCCGGCCCAGCAATGCCTGAGCGTGATCTTGGTCAGGAAACCGTGATCTTCCGCGGCTTGAGCGCCTCGTGCTTCGGCAGCGACACATGCAGCACGCCGTCGCGGAGCTCGGCGGTGACCGCGTCCGCGTTGATGGCGTTGTCGTGGGTGAGCACGAGTTCGTAGCTGATGTCCGCCGTCTCACGATGGAGCGCCGTCCAGCCGGCCGGCTGGGTCCAGGTGCGGCGGCCCGCGATGCGCACGCCATCCGACTCGATCGTGAGTTCGAGCCGGTCGCGGGTCACACCCGGGAGGTAAACCGCGAGGCGATAGGCTTCGGGCGTCTCCTGGATCTCGTAAGCGGGCTTGAGGGCGGGCTTCGTCGCGGCCGACGGAGCATCGCTGGCGACCGACGGCGTGCGATTCAGGGAGGGGATGATGCTGGTGAAGAGTGACATGGTGATGGTGGAAGGGTTGATGGTTGAGGGAGGGCGGTGAGGATTACTTCACCGTGATCGCGATCTTCTTGGCCTTGGCCTGCTCGCGCTTCGGCAGGGTGACCGTGAGGACACCGTTCTCGTAGGCGGCGCTGACCTGGTCGGACGCCACGTCGGTGGGGATGGACAGCGAGCGGCTGAACGAGAACGACTGTTCGGGCTGGTCGCCGGCGGCGGGAGTCTTGCGCACCGCGCTGATGGACAGGTCGCCTTCGACCATTTCCACCTGGATGTCGTCGCGGCTCACGCCCGGAAGCTCAGCCCGGACGAAGACATTCGCCTGATCCTCATAGAGATCCACCGGGAACAGAGGATTGTTCTGGGTCCCCACCGTTGCGGCAAACAGGCGATCAATTTCGGACTCGAGGCCGGACCAGGGCGAACGGCCGAAGAGACTCGGCGTGACGAGGAAGTTACTGTAGGTCGGGTAGTTGTAGCGTGCGATTCTCATGACTAGTTGGATTGATTGGACGGAGTTGAGTTGAGGGCGGTGAGCCCATTGATGCGCACCTTTTTGCATGCCGAATGCCGGGAAAAGGCCGTGCTCAAATCGCGAAAAGGAAAATACTTACCAACGCCGGGTAGGCCAGCGACGGGACGGTATGTCCATCCTGTGCCGTCTCAGTCGGGAAGTTTTTTCTCGGGCACTAATCCTTACGTGCCGGGTTGGTTTTGCTCCATAATAGTACTTAGGGGTATTCGGTGGCGTTCAGCCTAAAATCTGTTGGGGTATTGACCCTAGAACTTGACCCGCATGACCCCCACGCTCTCCAGACTTGTCCGTTTGCTCCTTGGCCTGCTTTGCGGCCAGGCGCTGCTGACGCAGCTCCGCGGTCAGGTGGTGACCGAGACGTTCATGAATTCGACCGCGCCGGGGTGGGTCTTTGCCGGCAGCGGCTATACTCCGACGCTCACCTCGGGTGTTAGCGATCCGTCCGGCAGCGGCTGGCTGCGGCTCACGGACACGGGCGGCAACGAGGCGACGAGCGCCTATTACAACACGGCGTTCAACGCCGCCAGCGCCACGGTCTATGCCAAGTTTGACTACGAGTCCTACGGCGGCTCGGGGGCAGACGGCATCACCTTCTTCCTGTTCGACGGCTCGGTGCCGTTCAGCGTCGGCTCCTACGGTGGCTCGATCGGGTACGCCCAGCGCACCGTCGCCGGCGGCGGCGGCGCAGACATCAACGGCATGGCCGGCGGCTACCTCGGTGTGGCGCTGGACGAGTACGGCAATTTCTCGTCGGCCTCCGAGGGCCGGGTCGGCGGTTACAACGGGACCACGGGGCTCGTGCCCGACTCGATCGGCGTGCGCGGTCCCGGCCAGGGTCTCAATGGTTACGCCTATCTCGGCGGCAGCGGCACGCTCTCGCAGTCGATCGACTCCGCCACGCGGCCGACCCAGACGAACACGGTGCAGATCCTCCTCACGGCGACCAATCAGCTGACGGTCACGCTGCAGCAGGGCGGCACCAGCCCGCAGACGATCCTGCAGATGGACCTCTCCGGTTATACCCGGCCTGACACCCTGAAGTTCGGCTTCGCGGCCGGCACCGGCGGCTCCACCAACATCCACGACGTCCGCAACCTCAACGTCACCACCCTCACCTCCAACCTCTGGTCCGGCGGCAGCAGCAACGGCCAGTGGTCCAGCAACGGCAACTGGGACCCCACCGTCGTCCCGACGGTCGGCGCCGACATCCTGTTCGACAACACCCACGTCACGACCGCCCAGACGATCGACACCGGCGCCAACCGCAACGTGCGCTCGATCTCGTTCGATGCGCCGTTCAACTACACCCTCAACAACAACACGCTCACGTTCGACAACCAGGGCGTGCCCGGCTTCTCCGGCATCGCGGTCACCCAGACGCACGGCTCCGCGACCGACACGGTCAACTCGAACCTCTCGCTCGCGAATGCGATCAACATCCGCAACAACGCCTCGGGCACGCTGAACGTCAACGGCAGCATCGCGACCAACGGCAAGGCGATCACGCTCGACGGCACCGGCACCACCAACCTCGCGGGCGCCATCAGCGGCACCGGCACGGTGACCAAGAACGACAGCGGCACCGACACCCTCTCGGGCGCCAGCAGCTACAGCGGGGGCACGACGATCAACAACGGCACGCTCAACGCCAACCAGGCGACCGCACTCGGCACCGGCGGCGTCACCCTCGCCGGCGGCACCCTCGGCTCCACCAATGGCTCGACGATCGGAAACACGGTTTCCCTCACCGGCACCGCGGCCATCCAGGGCCTGACGGTCACGGGCGCCCTGACCGAAACGGGCAGCCAGACCCTCACGCTCAACGGCGCCACGCTGGGCGCGGTCAACCTCTCGAACTCGAACACCGGCCAGACCCTCACCACGCAGGTGGACAGCGGCACGAGCCAGATCAGCGGGGTCATCGCCAACGGCGGGACCGGCGCCGGCAGCCTGACCAAGACCGGCGCGGGCGAACTCGTCCTGGGCGGGGCCAACACCTACACCGGCACCACCACCATCAGCAACGGCACGATCACGCTGGGCGCGAGCGACCGCCTGGCCGATGCGAGCAGCGTGAATCTCGGCGCGTCCGGCACCCTCAATCTCAACGGCTTTTCCGAGCGGGTGGGCACGCTGACCGCCGCGGGCGGCGCGACGCTCGACTTCGGCACCACCGGCACGGCCAACACGTTTGTCTTCGGCACCTACAACGCGCCGTCCAGCGGGGTCCTGGTCGTCAACAACTGGGAATCCGGGAGCGACAAGCTCGCCACCACCGTGGCCAGCCAGACGGTCAGCTCGATCTACATCTCCGGCTACGGCATCGCGCAGGAGTCGACGACGATCACGAACAGCCTTTACGGCACGACGAACGCCTACCTGCTGACGCCGGTCGCCGCCAGCACGGTCGAGT
>CAZUQB010000274.1:0-4092 GCA_964622405.1 uncultured Opitutaceae bacterium
GCCTGCAGCCAGCGGAACCACGGGCTGTAGTACTGCGTGGGGTGCGACAGCACCACGGCGAGACGGACGGGGGCGGGCGCGGTCATCGGGTGCGTTTCTCCGGTCGCCGGACCTGGACCCGCTCGACAAACAGGGCGCCGACGATGACGAGGAGGATGACCGACTGGAAGATCGTCGTGACGAGCACGCTGGCCACCATCTCGAACGAGTTCGCCATGCCGAGCAGGATCGTGAACGCCACGAAGCCCTCGAGCGAGAGCAGGAGCTTGTGGACCGTGTAGTTCTCAAGCCACGCGCACATGAACCCGAGCATGAGTCCGAGGAAGATCCCGCCGTATTTCTCGCCAAAATTCCCGCACGCCTCGGGCAGCAGACCCCAGGCGATGTAGGTCTGGATCGTCGACTCGAGGTCCTGGCGCCCGAAGTGCACATTGAGCCGCACCTGGCCCTCGTGGGTGCGGGGCTTTTCGGGCCAGAAGATCCGGGGCACCAGCAGGGGCGGAATGATGAGGTAGGTCTCGCCGTGCATCGGCGCAATGTGGCCGACCTCCAGCGCGTCGATCACGAACAGCAGGTTCTGGAGGTTGTTGATGCGGTCGAGGAGACCCTGCGGCTTGGCGGCGTCGTTCTGCTCGTCGCGGATCGAACTCTTGGCGGGCGCGGGATTGAGCGCGGCGTAGCTGACCGTGATCCACTCGCTGTAGCGGCTCGGCAGCTGGGCGAGGGAGATCGGCGTGGTGTTCTCGCCCTCCTCGGTCCAGTGCCGCTCGCGCATCGTGATCTTGCCGAGGTTGAGGAAGCCGAGGACGAGGGCGACCACGGCGAGGTAGCGCCAGGGCATCCGACCGCGGCTCCAGAAGAGGCCGATCATCACCGAGGACAGCATCGCGGTGCTGGCCGAGAGGAGGAAGCCCGAGGCCATGATCAGGCTGTCCAGCGTCAGGAGGACCCAGAACAGGACCGCCAGCAGCGGCGACACGGCCCGGGCGCCGAGGAAGAGGGAGACGAGGAAGAAGCCGCAGACGCTGGCGGCCGACGCGACCGACTGCAGCACCGAGTAGCTGCCGGCCGGCAGCACGGCGTAGAGCGTGTCGAAGGCCGGCGTGCCCTGCGCGAGCGCATAGGCCGAGGCGATGAAGATGAGGCTGAACCCGAGCCGCTTGACCCGCTCGCCCTGCTGCTGGCGGAAGCCGTGCAGCGCGTACGACACCGGGAGCGCCGGGTGGAAGAGGCCGAGGCTGAACCGCCAGCCGAGGGCGAGGGCCACGCTGAAGATCAGGACCTCCAGCCCAGCGCGCGTCACGAAGGTCTCCGGGTAGGCGGTCATGACCTCGTGGTTCACGACAATCGGCAGGCCGTAGACGAGCAGGTGCTGGACCGCGATGAGGGGCACGATCGGGAGCCCGATGCCGTAGGTGCGCCAGACTCCCAGGACGAGCATCGTGCCGGCCCCGATCAGGCCGAAGGCCAGAGCCCCGCGGTTGCCCGCCATGAAGAGGAGGCCGGTGGCCCCGACCAGGAGGACGGCGATCGGCATCATCGAGCGCTGGATGAACCAGCGCACGCTCTGGGCGAAGTCGCCGATCAGCGCGTAGCGGTCGATGGTGGCGGGTTGGGGCGGCGTCATGCGGGGCGGGCGTGGACGGCCCGGTCGAACAGCTCGCACTGCTGGCGGGTCCGCGCGCGGGCGGTATGCTCGGCGCCGAATTTATCCCAGTTGCGCGACGGATGGCGGGTCGGATGTGGGTTCACGAGGAGCGCGACCAGGAAGTCCGCGGCGGCCGTGGTCGCCGCGGACTCGGGCCAGCGGGCGACGGTGGCGAACTGCAGCGACGAGACCATCCGGTCGAGCGCGGACCCCGCCGGGGTCAGGGCCAGCGTCGGCTTGTCGGCCAGGAAGCAGGTGGCGATCTTCGATGGACTGTAGCCCGGGTCGTCCGAACCCGGGATCACAATCGCATCTGCCGCCAGCAGCGTCCGGATCGCGGTGAAATAGCCGACGCGGCCGGGCGACTCCCGCACGAGGTCGCCGACCCCGGCAGCCTCCGCCAGCGCGAGGACCGACGGCCGGGCCTGGTCCGGCGGCGCATAGCTGGTACCGATGAAGTCGAAGCGCAGGCGTGCCACGTCCTCCGGATGCCGCGGCCGCAGCTCACGCACGGCTGCGAAGAGCAGCTCGAGCGAGGTGCGCATGATCGGGCCGACCGCCCCGACGCTCACGACGTGCAGGCAGCCCGGCTCCCGCTGGAAGGCCGGCGCCAGGTCGGCGCGCTGGCGCGCGAGGTCGAAGTCCCGCTGGGGCGCGCCGAACGGCACGACCGCCCAGGGGCGCGCGGTGAACCAGGGATAGCGCGCGGCCAGCTGCTGCACGTAGGCTTCGCTGACGCTGACAAAGCCCGCGGCCTCGGCCCAGGCCCGCTCCTCGAGGTGCTCGGCCTGCCACCGGGCGACGCGGTACTTCCAGCCGCCGGGCGGGGGCGGGGCGCCGGGACGCTCGTAGTAGTCGGTCCGCCACGGGTCCTGCAGGTCGATCACGTAGGGCACGCCGAACTCGGCGAGCCAGCGCGGCCCGAGCAGCGTGAGCAGGAACTGGGTCGTGGAGAAATACACGAGGTCGAACGGGCTCTCGCGAAGCAGGCGGTCGCCCGCTGCCCGCAGCGGAAACCACGCGCGGTAGCCGAGGCTGCCGACCCCGAGCCGGCGCAGCCACGGGGACCGGCTGGCGCGCACGCGGTGCACGGGGAGGTCGTCGGGGATGGTCGCCGCCAGCAGCGGGTCCGGCGTGCCGGGCACGTCGGCCGCGTCCACCGCGAGCACCACGGGATCCCAGCCGTAGTCGCGGTAGTACGGCAGGCTCATCCGCACGCGCAGGTGGTCCGGCGCGTTGGTCGGCGGGAAGTGCGGGCTGACGATGAGGACGCGGCGCATGGCTAGATTGCGCGAGCCGGAGTGTCGGGACGCGCGCGCGGCAGCTCGACGCGGAAAAAGTACTCCCGCTCGGAGCAGAGGATGCGCACCAGCTCGGGCGGCAGCAGCGGCCTGATCCAGGGCGGAGTTGGTTCGATTTGCGAGCGGTAGCTGCGGACCGCCCGCTGTTTGACCGGGCCAAAATCCTCCGTCGGCTGGGACCAGCAGCGCCGCGCCTCGCCGAGGCGGGCCAGGATCAGCCACGGATTCCACCACGACCACACCGGGTATTCCCAGACCGCCGGCCGGTCCTCGACGGTCCCGATCGCCTTGAGGGTCATCGCAAACGTCGCGTCGTGCTCGCTGCTGCCATCCGGGCAGCACGGGAGAAACAACTCGGTCGGTTGGATCTTCACCAGCAGATCCCGGAGCTGCTCCACCAGCCGCTCCGTCCGCTCCGGGGTCAGGCGTCCCAGGGTGCCGTCAACCTCGTCGAGGAAATGGATCGCGACAGATTCAACCCCGAGAATCGCCAGCGCGGCCCGGGCCTCGTCCCGCCGGGCGGCGCGCAGGATCGGTCCGGTGAGGGTCGGGTGATTCGGATGCGAGGCGCTGCCGTCCGTGACCACGATGACATGGACGGGCAGGCCGACGGCCCGCCGGCGGGCGATCATCGCGCCGCAGCCGAGCGTCTCGTCGTCGGGGTGCGGCGCGATCACCAGCGCGCACCCGTCGGGCGGCGGCATGGCATGGCTTAGCCAGCGGAGGCCGAGGCGGCACCCGGACATCAGGGCCAGCCGGGTCACCGCCTTGGTGCGCTTGTGGCCCAGGCGGAGCAGGCCCGCCAGGATCAGGGTGGTGAAAAGGAGCTTTCGGCCGGCCATGGTCAGGCGCCCCCGAGGGCGAGTTCAACCGCGGCGAGCAGCCGCGGGGCATCGTGTTCCCAGGCGAAGGCCGTTTGCGCGGCGCCCCGGGCGTGGGCCTGGGTCGACCGCAGCCGCGCCGGATCGCCCACGAGTTCGTCCAACTGCGCGGTGACCCGCGTGGTCTCGTGCCCGGCGATCAACAGGCCGACATTCGGCGCGGCGCGCAGGACCTCCGACTGGCCCAGCGTGTCGGTCGCCACCACCGCCAGGCCGGCGTTCAGGTACTGGAAGATCTTGTTGCTGATCGTCAGGTCGCGGT
>CAZUQB010000275.1:0-4091 GCA_964622405.1 uncultured Opitutaceae bacterium
CGACATCGGGCCGGAGCAGGTCGCCTTCTATCACCAGCACGGCTACCTCGTCGTCCGGCAGGCGTTCACGCCGCGCGAGGTGCAGGACGCGCTGGACGGCCTCGTGGACCTGATCATGGGCAAGCGGCCGGACTTCACCCACATCTGGTTCGAGGGCAAGGCACGCGAGATCCTCCCCACCCTCGGGCCCGAGGCGCGGCAGGACGCGGTCCGCAAGATCGGCGACTTCGTCGAGTTCGATGCGCGCCTGAAGGCCCTGTCCCACCACCCCGCCCTGACCAAGGTCCTGCAGACGCTGCTCCACGGCGCGGCGCCGCAGATGTTCCAGGACATGGCCCTGATCAAGCCGCCGCGACTCGGCCGGGAGAAGCCCTGGCACCAGGACAAGGCGTATTTCGAGTACCCGCTGGAGACCCCGGTGGTCGGCGTCTGGATCGCCCTCGACGAGGCCACCGTGGAGAACGGCTGCATGCAGATCCTCCCGGGCCGCCACCGGGAGGGCCCGCTCCTCCATTTCCAGCGGCGGGACTGGCAGATCTGCGACCGTACGATCCTCGGGACCAAGTCCCTGGCCGTGCCGCTGAAGCCGGGCGGCATCCTGCTGTTCGACGGCATGCTCCCGCACGGCACGCCGCACAATTCGTCGCCGAATCGCCGCCGCGCGCTCCAGTATCACTACCTCCCCGCCGGCGTGAAGAAGATCGAGGCCGCCGAGCGGCTGAAGCACTTCGGGGCCGACGGCAAGGACGTCACCTGCTGAAGACCGGAGCAGTGTCACCCACTCGCACGCCCCCGTGTAATCCGCGGAAAATCGGGTCCGCCTCGGCGGGGCTGCCCGCCCTGCCCCACAATTAATCCTAGCCGCGCCGGGCGGCGTCGCCTATCACGCACGGGATGAAAGTCCTCGTGACCGGAGCAGCCGGCTTTATCGGCTACCACGTCGCCCGCCGCCTGGCGGAATCCAAACGCTGCGAGATCCTCGGCCTCGACAACCTGAACGACTACTACTCGGTCGATCTCAAGCGGGCGCGACTGGCCGAGCTCGAGGCGTTCGAGGACTTCCGGTTCCTGAAGGCGGACTTTGCGGACGCGGCGGCGTTCCACGGGATCTTCAGTCACTTCCAGCCGGACTACGTCGTGCACCTCGGCGCCCAGGCCGGCGTCCGGTACAGCATGGAGAAGCCCGAGGCCTACGTGCACAGCAACCTGGTGGGCTTCGCCAACGTGCTCGAGGCGTGCCGCCGGCATCCGCCCAAGCACCTCGTGTTCGCGTCGTCCAGCAGCGTCTACGGCGCCGGCGCCAGGATGCCGTTCCACGAGGACGCCAACACCGACCACCCGATCTCGTTCTACGGCGCGACCAAGAAGAGCAACGAGCTCATGGCCCACAGCTATGCGCACCTGCACGGGCTGATGACGACCGGGCTGCGGTTCTTCACGGTGTACGGGCCCTGGAGCCGGCCCGACATGGCGCCGACGATGTTTTCCCAGGCGATCTGCGCGGGAAAACCGATCAAGCTCTTCAACCACGGCAAGTGCCGGCGCGACTTCACCTATGTGGACGACATTGTCGACGGGGTCGTGAAGGTGCTGCTCTACCCGCCCGCCCAGCCGCCGGTGCCGCCGTTCCGGATCTTCAACATCGGCCACAACCGCCCGGTCGAGGTGCTGCTCTTCGTGCAGATGCTGGAGCAGCTGCTCGGGAAGAAGGCGCAGGTCGAGCTGCTGCCGCCGCAGCCCGGCGACATGCTGGAGACCGGTGCCAGCATCGAGCGCCTGCAGGCGGCCGTCGGGTTCACCCCGCGGGTCTCGCTGGAGGACGGGCTCCGCCACTTTGTCGACTGGTTCAAGCGCTATTACGGCCACGCATGAAAACCGTCCTCCTGCTCGTCTGCTCCAACCTTTTCATGACGCTCGCCTGGTACGGGCACCTGAAGTTCAAGTGGCTGGAGGGCAAGTCGCTGTTCTTCGTGATCCTGGTCTCGTGGGGCATCGCGTTCTTCGAGTACTGCCTGATGGTGCCCGCCAACCGGGCCGGCTACTTCAGCGGCGGCCTGAGCGGTTACCAGCTGAAGATCATCCAGGAGTGCATCACCCTCGCGGTATTCGTGGCCTTCGCCTGGTTCGTCCTGAAGGAGCGCCTGACCTGGAACTACGCCGTGAGCTTCGGCTTCCTGATCCTCGCCGTGTGGTTCGCCACGGCGTTCAAGCCGGGCGGCGCATCTGGTTCGCACTAGGTGTTTCGCTCCGCGCTTGCCTCGGCGCGTGGGCGGGGCTCACCTGAATCCCACCCTCACTTTTTCGAACAACCCTCAGCCTACATTATTACCACCATGTCCAAAGCCGCCCCCGCCAAAGCCTCTGCCGCCCCCGCCGCCGCCGCCAATCCCGCGCGCGACAAGAATCTCGAGCTCGCGATTTCCTCGATCAGCAAACAGTTCGGCGAGGGCTCGATCATGCGGCTGGGCAGCAACACCAAGATGAAGGTCGAGACGCTCTCGACCGGCTCGCTCGCCATCGACCTCGCGCTCGGCGTCGGCGGCCTGCCGAAGGGCCGCATCATCGAGATCTACGGGCCGGAGTCGTCCGGCAAGACCACCTTCTGTCTCAGCGTCATCGCCGAGGCCCAGCGCCGGGGCGGCCTCGCCGCCTTCATCGACGTCGAGCACGCGCTCGACCCGAAGTACGCCCGCGTCGTCGGCGTGAATCTCGATGATCTGCTCGTCTCCCAGCCGGACTCCGGCGAGGACGCGCTGAACATCATGGAGACGCTCATCCGCTCCAACAGCATCGATGTCATCGTCCTCGACTCCGTCGCCGCGCTCGTCACCAAGGCCGAGCTCGACGGCCAGATGGGCGATCTCACCGTCGGCGCCCAGGCCCGCCTGATGTCGCAGGCGATGCGCCGGCTCACCGCCGTGGTCAGCAAGACCAATTGCGTGTGCATCTTCACGAACCAGATCCGCGAGAAGATCGGCGTGATGTTCGGCAATCCCGAGACGACCTCCGGCGGCCGCGCGCTCAAGTTCTTCGCCTCGGTCCGCGTCGACATCCGCCGCAAGGACCAGATCAAGACCCCCGAGGGCAAGGTCATCGGCAACCGCACGAAGATCAAGGTGGTCAAGAACAAGGTCGCCCCGCCGTTCACCGAGGCCGAGTTCGACATCATGTACGACGAGGGCATCTCCCAGGCCGGCTCGATCCTCGACCTCGGCCTCGAGCACAAGATCCTCGAGAAGAAGGGCGCGTGGATCGCCTACGAGGGCAATCTCGTCGGCCAGGGCCGCGACGCCGCCAAGGCCGCCCTCAAGGAAAAGCCCGAGCTCGCCGAGAAGCTTACCCAGGCAATCCTCGAGAAGGTCAACGTGACCGGCGGCGCCGTCATCACCGGCCCCGAGGAGGCCTGATCCGCCGCCCGACGGCCAGGGGCCGTTTGGGCGTTGCCGGGACTGGGGTGGCGTGGTGTCATCGCCCCCCATGTCTCCCGCCGCGTCCAGTCCGCTGTTCCGCGTCCGGGGTCTCGCCCGGGTCTACGGCGAGGGCCTCGCGGCTGTCACCGCGCTGGCCGGGGTCGACTTCGATCTTCACGCCCGCGAGCTCGTGGTGCTGCTCGGCGCCTCCGGCAGCGGCAAGTCCACCCTGCTCAACCAGCTCGGCGGCCTGGATTCGCCCACCCACGGGTCGCTGCTCTACCGTGATTGGGACCTCGGCGGGGCGGACGAGGCGGGGCTCACCCAGTTTCGCCGCAATGTCGTCGGCTTCGTGTTCCAGGCCTACAATCTCATCCCGAGCCTGACCGCCCGCGAGAACGTCGCCCTCATCACCGAGCTCTGCGCCGATCCGATGCCGCCCGAGGAGGCGCTGCATCTGGTCGGGTTGTCCGAGCGGATGGACCACTTCCCCGCCCAGCTCTCGGGCGGCGAGCAGCAGCGGGTCGCCATCGCCCGCGCCATCGCCAAGCGGCCCGAGGTCCTCCTCTGCGACGAGCCGACCGGCGCCCTCGACGTCCACACCGGCATCACCGTGCTCGAGGCCATCGAGCGCATCAACCGCGAGCTCGGCACCCTCGCCGTCATCATCACCCACAACGC
>CAZUQB010000276.1:0-4083 GCA_964622405.1 uncultured Opitutaceae bacterium
AAAAAAGCATTTTCCACCGCTCCCGTCACAAGATCCGCGCGCCCATCGCACCGTTGACGCCACCGGTCGACCTGCTAGTTCTTCCGGCGTATGTTCACCATCATTGGCGGCGACGGCAAGGAGTACGGTCCGGTCTCGACTGAACAAGTGCGGGGCTGGCTGGCAGGTGGGCGGGCCAATCTCGATACCAAGGCCAAGGCGGCCGGATCCGAGGAATGGCGTCGGTTGGGCGACTTCCCGGAGTTCAGCGGCGCCACGCCGCCTCCGCCCGTGAGCCTCGGGCCGATCGACCCGAAGGCCTACGCGGCGGACCTGATCGCGCGCGGCTCCCCGCTCAGCATCGGCGGCTGCATCTCGCGGGGCTGGGATCTCCTGCGGTCCGATTTCTGGCCGATCGTCGGCGCCACGGCGGTCCTGGTGATCGTCGCGGCAGTCGCGGGCTCGATTCCCTTCCTGGGCATTCTCGTGAGCCTCCTGCTCGGCGGCGTGTTCTACGGCGGGCTCTACAACTACTACCTGAAGAAGGTCCGCGGCCAGCCGGCCGAACTGGGCGACGTCTTCAGCGGCTTCTCGGTGGCCCTCGTGCCGCTCATCATCACGTCGCTGCTGGTGAACATCATCACCGCCGTCGGCTTCGTGCTCCTCATCCTGCCGGGCATCTATCTCGCGGTCTCGTACGCGTTCGCCTACATGCTCGTCATCGACCGCCAGATGGAGTTCTGGACCGCGATGGAGGTCAGCCGCCGGGTCATCACCTCGCAGTGGTGGCGGATGTTCGGCCTGCTCATCCTCGCGTGCATCATCGGCGCGCTCGGTGTCATCGGCCTCATCATCGGCATCTTCGTCACCCTCCCGATCTGCATCGGCGCGATGGTCTACGCCTACGAGCACCTCTGCAATCCGCCGCCCAAGGCGTAAGGACGGCATTCCCCGACGGACGAGCGCGTTGTTCCCAACGCGCTCTTTTTTTGTCCCTGCCGAACGCAGTCGGCCCTAGCCCGCGGCCGTCGTCTTCTTCCGGCCGAGCAAGGCGTCCAGCGAGAGCCGGCCCGGGCCGAAGATCAGAATCGTCAGCGCCGCCAGCAGGAACAGGAACGGCGCCGCCGCCGTGAACTGGTCCGGGTCGCTCGTGATGGCCCGCAGCGCGTCCCGCTCCGCCGTCGCGTACGCCACGAGCATCGTGAAGATCAGCGGCACCGGCACGACCCGGCCGCCGAGACCGAGCAGCAGGAGCAGCCCGCCGAAACATTCGACCGAGCCCGCCGCGATGGCGTTCAACTTCGGCGCGGGCAGGTGCAGGCTCGCAAAATAGCCGGCGGTGCGTTCGAGGTTCAGCAGCTTGCCCTTGCCCGTCTGGAAGAAGCCCCAGCCCCAGTAGAGGCGGACGGCCAGCAGGAAGGGCGCGGTGAGCCAGCCGCCCAACGTGGCGAGGATGGCGTCGAGTTTGAGGTAAAGCTTCGCGGGGTTCATCCCCATGAGAGGCGCCGACGCCCGGTTTATTTCCGGCGACAAATCCAGCCCAGCTGCGTCCAGAGTTCGAACCACGCGCGCACCTGGTCCGCCGTCACCGTCCGGCCGCCCCGGGCCACGGCCTGCTCCAGCGTCCGGCCGTCGCGCAGCGCCGCCAGCAGGCGGTAGGCCGCGGGTTCAAGGCGCTTGTAATAGAGCCGGTTGTCGGCGCGATGCACCGCGAGCCACACGCGCTCCGGCCGCGGCCGCGGCACGCGCCGCAGGCGCGCCATCCCGCGCGCCGCACCCGTGGCATTGCTCGCCTCCGCCCGCAGGGCGTCGCGCTCCTTCACCGCGCGGACGTAATGGTCCAGCGGGTGCCGCAGCGCGAGCAGCGTCACATAGGGCTGCAGCGCCAGGCGCACCCGGCCCGCCGCCACCTGGGCCAGCTCCGCCGTCGTCACCACGGGACGGGCCGCCTCGTCGAAGGCAACGGTCTGCGCCCACTCGAAGCGCGCCAGCTCCACCGCGAGCGCCGTGTGCGGCGCCGTCCAGCGCGGCTGTCGCCGGATGAAGGCCTCGAGGCGCGAGCCGAGATTGCGCAACGTGAACGAACGCGACGGATGCCGCGTGAGGTAAGCCACCGCGAGCCGATGGAACTTCCGCGGGCCCAGCGCCGCGCGCAGTCCCGGATAGTCGTCGTACAGGCAGTCGAGGATCCGAAACCAGTACATCCGGTTGTAGATCTCGAGCCGGTCCAGCGAGGTCAGGCGGTCGTTCGCCTTCACGAATGACTCGGCCACCCGCGCGGCTGGCCGGCCATCGGGCCAGCGGCGCTGGGTCCGGTCGCCCGGCGCCAGCGGCCGCGTGATCGCCCGATGCATGAGCCGCTGCAGCGCGCGCAGGTCCCGCGGGGGTGAGAGCGGCCGTTTCATGCGGAAAGGGGCGGGCGGCGGACGGCGGCCTTCCGGCCGTCGCGGACCGGGCCGGCGGCGCGGGCCTCGGCGATGAAGGCGTTTGCCTTCAGGGCCTCCTGGTGCACCTCGTCGAACGACGGGATCCGGTCATCCCACTCCAGCAGCGTGGCCGTCACGCCGCAGCGGCGCGTCGCGTGCGCGTACAGCTTCCACACCGGGTCGAGCACCGGGTGGTCGTGGGTGTCGAGGATGTACTTCTCGAACCGGGTGTGCCCGGCGACATGCATCTGGCCGACGCGATGGTGCGGGACGCCGTCGACGTAGTCGTAGGGATTGAACCCGTGGTTGCGCGACGAGACGTAGATGTTGTTCACGTCGAGGAGAATTCCGCAGTCGGCGCGCTCGACGACCTCGGACAGGAACTCCCACTCGGTCATCTCCGACAGGTGGAACTCGGCATAGCTGCTGACATTTTCCACGCAGATCGGGACCTCGAGGAAATCGCGCACCATGCGGATCTTCGCGGCGGTGCGGCGGGCGGCCTCGAACGTGTAGGGCATGGGCAGCAGGTCGTGCGTGTAGGTGCCGTCGACGCTGCCCCAGCAGAGATGGTCCGAGAGCCACGGCGTGCCGGTGCGGCGGACGAGCGCCTTCAGCCGGCGCAGGTGCTCGCGGTCAGGCCGGTCGGTGGAGCCGAAATAGAGCGACACGCCGTGCTGCACGACGCGGTACTGCTCGAGGATGGAGTCGAGCACCTCCAGCGGGCGGCCGCCGCCGACCAGGAAGTTCTCGGAGATGATCTCGAACCAGTCGACGACCGGCTTCTTTTCGAGGATGTGCCGGTAGTGCGGCACGCGCAGTCCGATCCCGATGCCATAGTCGGTGTGACCGTTGAACGCGTTGGCGGGCATGGCGGGGAGCCAGACAGGGACGGGGTGAGACGGCGAAAAAAAAGCGGCCGACGCGGGGCGCCGGCCGCTCGAAGGAAAACGCGTCAGCCCTTGGGCTGGTCCATCGAACCGCAGCCGCCCTTGCCCTTGCAGGAGTTCTTGCCCTTGCAGCCGTTGTCACCGGACTTGCAGCCACCCTTGCCCTTGCAGTCGTTGTGACCCTTGCAGGACGCGGTGCCCTTGCAGCCATCCTTGCTCTTGCAGGAGTCCTTGCCCTTGCAGCCATCCTTGCCGCTACAGGAGCTCTTGTCCTTGGAGGTGTCCTTGGTCGCCGGCGTGCCGGCCTGGTCTTCAGCGTGGGCGCGGACCGCGAGGGAGCCGGCGTAAAGGCCCGCCATGGCGGCGGCCGTGATGATGAGACGCGTGGATTTGTTCATGCGTTGACGGGGTTTTTTAGGTTCAGGGACCGCCGTGTGCCGGCCAACGGGGCCGGCTCGGTCCGGTCACCATAGGAGTGATAGCGGGCGAAGTTATTCCCCGCTCCTTCCTTCTCCGCAATCGGCGAAATGATCGCCGGCAAATTTTCGCGCTATGTTAACCCACACGCGCGACCGGTTTGGTCCTGCGGGAGCCGGGTCCGGGCGCTCAAACCACGCGATCCGTCATAGGCTCGCCACGTTCGAACGCATTCAGGTTGGACAGAAAATGCCGGACGATCGCCTCGTCCTGGTCGAGCCGGCCGCCCGCAGTATGAGGCGTGATGTAGCAGCGAGGCGCGGTCCAGAGCGGATGGGACGGCGGGAGCGGTTCGACCTCGAACACGTCGA
>CAZUQB010000277.1:0-4062 GCA_964622405.1 uncultured Opitutaceae bacterium
TCGCCCGCCATGCCCGCCGCATCGTGCGCCTGCGCGACGGCCTCATCGAGAGCGATGCGCCGGCTGGCTGATTTACGAATTACGAGTTACGAGTTACGATTTACGATCTGTCCCGGCAACTCCCGCACCGCGGCGCTGACGCCATCATCCATTTTCCGCGCATCCCCAATCGTAACTCGTAATTCGTAAATCCGAAATCACATGAAGCGCCTGCTCTACGAGGTCACCGAGTCCTTCCGGATCGCGTTCGCCCAGATCCGGGCGAACAAGATGCGCTCGGCCCTCACGGCGCTGGGCGTGATCATCGGCATCGTGGCGGTGACCCTGATGGGCACCGCGATCCGCGGGATCGACACGGGCTTCCAGAATTCCCTCAACATGCTGGGCGACGACATTCTCTACGTCCAGAAGTGGCCCTGGCACAATGTGGAGGACTGGTGGAACTATGTCGGACGCCCGCCGATCACGCCCGATCTCGCCGGACGGCTCAACACGGTCATCGGCCAGACCCCGAACTCGCTGCTCGATGTCGCGGTGCCGGTGTCCGGTCGCGGCACAACCGCGAAGTTTGGCGAGAACAAGGTCAGCAATGTCTTCACGATCGGCACCAACGGCGACTACAGCCGAATCCTCAACGTCGACTTCAAGGAGGGGCGCCTCTTCAACGACGCCGAGGACGCCTCGGGCCGGAACGTCTGTGTGCTCGGCTTCGATATCGCCGAGGCCCTGTATCAGGGACGGTCGCCGCTCGGCGAGCAGGTGTTCCTCAACGGTCATCCGTTCACGGTCGTCGGCGTGCTGGCCAAGCAGGGCTCCTTCCTGGGGCTGATGAACTTCGACAACCAGGCGGTGGTGCCGCTGGAGGCCTTCCGCAAGGCGTTCGGCGTGCGCCGCGGCTCGGAACTGCGGGTGAAGATCAAGGACAAGACCCGCCTGCAGGACGCGATGGAGGAGCTGACCGGGGCGATGCGCCGGGTCCGGGCCCAGCAGCCGGGTGAACGCGACAATTTCAGTGTCAACGAGCAGGGCGCGATCAAGGCGCAGCTCGATCCGGTCAAGCAGGGCATCGCGATGGCGGGCCTGTTCATCACCGGGTTGTCCCTCTTCGTCGGCGCCATCGGCATCATGAACATCACGTTCGTGAGCGTGAAGGAGCGCACCAAGGAGATCGGCACGCGCAAGGCGCTGGGTGCCCGTCGCCGCACGATCCTGCTGCAGTTCCTGATCGAGGCCGTCTCGATCTGCCTCATCGGCGGCCTGGTGGGCCTCGCGCTCACCTACGGCCTGGTCCTGGGCGTGGGCGCCGCGTTCCCGGCGTTCCCGGTGGAATTCTCGATCAGCCTCGTGTTCATCAGCGTGATGGTGTCGGTCATCGTCGGCATCGTCAGCGGCTTCGCCCCGGCCTGGGGCGCCGCGCGCCTCGATCCGGTCGTGGCGCTGCGTTACGAATAGGATTCCCATGCCGCTCACCGAAATCCTGCGCATGGCCTTTGGCTCGCTTGGCGTGAACAAGCTCCGCTCGGCGCTCACGATGCTGGGCATCACGATTGGCGTCTTTTCCGTGATCGGCGTGATGACCGCGGTCTCGGCCCTCCGGCAGTCGATCGAGACCGGCATCAGCTTTCTCGGCTCGAACATCATCCAGATCGCCAAGCGTCCGCTCGGCCTGACCGATGAGGGTGCCAACCGCCGGCGCTTCGACATGCGCCGGGACATCACGTACGCCCAGGCGCAGCGCTTCAAGGAGCTCATGGAGGGGTGGAGCGACGTCGTGTGCCTGAAGACGTTCAACAACGACTCGCTGGCGGAGGCCACGTACCAGAACCGGAAGACCACCCCGAATCTGACGTTCGGCGGTTCCAACGAACATTTCCTGGCCGCCAACCAATACGCGGTCGAGTTCGGCCGCAATTTCACCGCCGAGGACGTCGAGTTGATCCGGCCGGTGGCCATCATCGGCAAGGGGATCGTCAACCGGCTGTTCCCGAGCGAGGACCCCCTGGGGAAGATGATCAAGGTCGCGGGCCGGACCTACACCGTCATCGGCGTGTTTGCCGAGAAAGGCTCGTCGTTCGGCGCGAATGGCGACGACATCATCATGGTGCCGATCTCCCGCTTCCTGGCCGACTACGGCGCGGAGCGGCGCAGCATCAACATCGCCACCCAGGCGCCGTCGCAGGAGCGGTACAACGACACGCTCGACAAGGCCATCACGGCCATGCGCATCGTGCGGCAGCTCCGGGCAGACCAGGAGAACGACTTTGAAGTCTATTCGAACGACTCGCTCATCTCCGCGTTCGCCAAGGTGGCCGATGTCATCGGCGCGGGTGCCTTCGTGATCAGCGCCATCGCGCTGCTCGCGGCGGGCGTGGGCATCATGAACATCATGCTCGTGAGCGTCACGGAGCGCACGAAGGAGATCGGTATCCGCAAGTCGATCGGCGCCCGGAAGGCGAGCATCCTGACCCAATTCCTGATCGAGGCCGTGACGATCTCCCTGATGGGCGGCATCGTCGGCATCCTGCTCGGGGTGGGCGCGGGCAATGGCATCGCCCTGATGCTGAAGGCGTCGATGGTGTTCCCCTGGTTCTGGGCGACGGTCGGCATCATCGTCTGCTGTGGCATCGGCGTGGGCTTTGGCTTCTACCCGGCCTACAAGGCGGCCGCCCTCGATCCGATCGAGGCGCTCCGGTACGAGTAGCGCAGCGCTGCGCGGGAGAAGGGAGCAAGGGGCAGGGACAGAACCGGTGGGACTTCCGATCGGAGTGAGAACTCCCGTCAGCGGCGTTGGCCGGATTCGACCATTCTGCACGGAAGGCATCCAGCCGCACAGTCCGATGCTGCGGCCTGGCCAGCGCAATGCAGGCTCGCTCCGTCTCCCTTATCTCTGCGCCCGCGCCGCGGCTAGCCGCGGCGGATCTCGGAGCCCTTGAAGCGGACCTGGATGCGATAGACCTTCTTGACGCGGCAGGAGATCTGGCCGGTGGCCAGGTCGACTTTTTCCGGGACCTCGATGCGGTGGATGTCGACGACGGCGTGGAAGCCGCGCTCCGAGAAGATGTCGATCAACATGGCGAGGGCCGGATGCTCGTCCAGCACGGGGTCCTCGGTGTTGATCAGCGCGGCGCCGGAGATGGCGTGCCGCTGGACGATCGGCATGATCTTCTTCGCGACGAAGCCGACGACGCGGGAGAAGAGGTCCGGGTGGCCGAACTCATAGTTGTCGAGGCGCTTCACCAGCTCCTGGCGGGCGTGGATGATGATCTCGTTCGCCACCGGGAGGCAGCGCAGGCGGTCCACTGTGCGCGGGTCGAGCTCGAGGGTGCTCTGGTATTCGAGCTCGGCGAGGATGTTGCGCTCCACCTCGTCCAGCGGGCCCTGGGCGTTGATGAAGTGATAGTGGAAGATCTCCTTCAGGGACTGCAGGGCGTCCCAGGTTTGCTCCTTGAAGACGCGGTAGCGGCGCTGGGCCAAGGCTTCGTCGTGGTCGGTCGGCCGATCCTCCCAGAGCGAGCCGACGCCGGAGCGCTGGACCTGGGCGTTGTGGGCGAGGGTCTCGCGGCCGCGCTTCAGCTGGCGGGCGATCGATTCCCGCTCATCCACGAACAGGACCATGATGTGGATCGTGGGCTGGCGGAAATGGATTCCGAGCGGCGTGTTGAAGAACTCGCGCCGGAGCGCGTGCATCTTGTCGACGAGCATCTTAAGACACTCGACCTGCACATTGGTCCGGGGAAAGCCGTCGAGGATGACGCCGTCGCGATACGCCGGCTTCATCAGCTCGCGCAGCAGCAGGCCCACGACCTCACGGTCGCCGACCATGTTGCCGGCGTCCTTCAGCCGCTTCGCCTCGGGCGAGTCCAGCAGGGAGCTCATCACGATCGGCGGGCAGGTGAGCCCGCGGGTTTTCGTGATGAAGGCCGTGTTCGTGCCCTTGCCGGCGCCGGGGGCGCCGCCGAGCAGGATGATCTCCTTGGGGAAACGGAGATTCTCGCGGCCAAAGTCCGCCTCGAGGTCCTGCCACACGGCCTCGAAGATCAGCTGGGCGTCCTTGATTTCCAG
>CAZUQB010000278.1:0-4056 GCA_964622405.1 uncultured Opitutaceae bacterium
CCGAGCCCGCGCTGGGCGTGGTCGAGGCTGACAATCACCTCGGCCCGCGGAACCAGGTCGGTTGTGTGCTTCGCGGCATACAGATCGTGCGCCGTGAAATGGCTGGCCGTCGCTTCCATCAGGCCCTTCGCCGTGAATCGCACGCCGTGACCCTGGCCGTCGCTCAGCGCCAGCCAGCGGACCTCGGTATGGTTCCCGTGTTCCTGCGGCACAATGTACGGCACATACTGGTCCGTCACGGTTCCTTCGTGCACGGCAACGACCGCGCCGCGGTTGCGGTCGCGGTAGTTCTCGATTGGACCGCGCCCGAACCACGCCAGGTGTTCCATCGCGGCCGGCAGCTCAAGCGTGACTCCAATGCGGGGCAGCTCGGGCAGTCGGCGATTCACGTCGAATTGATTTGAGGCCGACACGCTGCCGTCGGCGGCGACGAAGTAGCGGTGGATGTGTCCGATGGTCCGCTTGGCTCCCGGGCAGAGCCACTTCTGGCGGATGACAATCTCCGCGCCCCCGCGCCGCAGCTGGCAGGTGGTTTTGCTTTCAACCAAGGAAAGTTGGGCGTATCCCGCCTCCATCCAGTTGGTCAGGGTCCGACAGCCACCCCAGTTCACGACGTCGAACAGCTTCAGGCCGTCATTGTCCGTCGGCGCCCGCCACACGTTGAGCTGCGGCCCGCGCACAATTGCGGTCCGGCCGCTCAGGCGCACGTCCGTGATCACGCCCGCGGCCCCGCGCACCGTCAGTTCCGTGTCGCCGGCCGTCACGTGCCAATCCTCGCCCGCCGCTTCGACCCGCACCGCAGCCGTCGCCGGTCGCGCAACGCTGGCCGTCGTCTTCCGGCGGGCCAGCGCCGTTGCCGGCACCGCCTGCTGGCTCCAGGCCACCTCGTGGCCGGCCTCCGCCCAGGCCGTCGCCGCCTTCAACGCGAAGCGGAAGATGACGTGCACTTCGTCGCGCGCATCCACTTCCAGTTTCGGCCACCGCAGTTGCACCCGCTGCCGCGTCTGCGGCTTGGCGGTCAGGGTCGGCAAGGCCGCGGTGTGTACCACCCGGCCGTTGACCAGGAGTTCCCACCGCCCAGTCAGGTCACTGAGTCCGGTGAACCACCGACGGTTTTCGATCGCGAAGCGCCCCGCGCGCGCTTGTTCCGCGCTGACTCGCGCCGGCTGGGCGAGGTGCTTGTATTCGTGCAGCCCGGAATGGGGCGTCCGGTCCGGCCAGACCAGGCCGTCGCAGACGAAGTTGCGGTCATTCGGCTGGTCGCCGAAGTCGCCGCCGTAGGCCCAATACTCCCGGCCCTGGGCGTCGCGCTGCCGGATGCCATGGTCGACCCACTCCCAGATGAACCCGCCCTGCAGGCCGCGGTTGCGGTCGAACGCGTCAAAGTAGTCGCCGAGGCTGCCGTTGCTGTTGCCCATCGCGTGGGAAAACTCGCACATGATGAGCGGCCGGCGCTGATCCGGATTCCGCCGGTTCTTCGCCCAGGCCTCGAGCTTCGCGATCTCCGGATACATCGGACAGACGAGGTCGGTCGCCGGGATGCCGCCCTCCCAATTGAAGGAGATGGCGCCCTCGTAGTGGATGAGCCGGCTCGGGTCGCGGTGCCGCATCCAGCCCGCCATCGCGTCGTGATGCGCGCCATAGCCGCTCTCGTTGCCGAGAGACCACGCGATGATGGACGGATGGTTCTTGTCGCGCTCCAGCATCCGGAGCCCACGGTCGAGGAACGACGGCGCGTACCGGTTGTCGCGGCTGAGTTCCTGATAGAAGGCGTGCGACTCGACGTTCGCCTCGTCAAACACGTACAGGCCGTATTCGTCGCAGAGATCATACCAGTGCGGATCGTCCGGGTAGTGCGAGGTCCGGACCGCGTTCACGTTGAACTGCTTCATCACGCGGATGTCGCGCCGCATGCCTTCGCGCGTCACGGCCTTGCCGCGGACATCGTCGTGTTCGTGTCGGTTCACCCCGGTGATCCGGACCGGGGCGCCGTTGACCAGCATCTGCCGGTCGCGCACCTCGACGCGCCGGAATCCGAGGCGGTTGGCCGTGTGCTCCACTTCCCGTCCGTCCGGCCCGATCAGCGTCGTGACCACCGTGTAGAGCCGTGGCGTTTCCGCCGACCAGAGCTGCGGCGAGCGGACGGGAACATCAAAGGTCACGATCTTCCGCGGCTTCCGCCACGGGTCCTTCTCCTCGGGCAGGCCTTCGACCGGCTGGCGCAGCACGGGCCGGCCGGCCGGATCGAACAGCTGCACGCGCACGCGGCAGCCCTTGGCATCAAGATCCGGCGACCCGAGCCGGACCGAGACGCGCAGTCGGCCGTCGCGGAGATTATCCTCGAGGTCACCGCGCGCGAAGACGTCCTCCAGGAAGTGCGACTCCTGGGTGTACAGGTACACCTCGCGGTGGATGCCGCCCATCCACCACTGGTCCTGGTCCTCGACAAAGCTGGCGTCGGACCACTTGACGACCACCGCGGCGAGGGTGTGGCTCGCCCCGGCGCGCACGTACGGAGTGACTTCAAACTCCGACGGCAGTCGGGTGTCCTTGGCCAGACCGACCGGCTGACCGTCGATCCAGACGTACAGGACGCTCTCCGCTCCGCCGACGTGGAGGATCACGCGACGGCCCGCCCACTCTGCCGGGACGGCGAGCCTGGTCCGATAGAGGCCGGTCGGATTCGCCTCGGGCACCGTGGGCGGCTGGTGCGGAAACGGCATGATCACATTCGTGTAATGCGGCCGATCGTGGCCGTGCATCGTCCAGTTGCTGGGCACCGGGAGTTTTGACCACGCAGCGTCCGGCGTGAAGTCCGGTTGGACGAACACGGCGGGCACGTCCTCCGGGCGGGCCACCAGGCGGAAGTCCCAGTCGCCGTTCAATGATCGCCACCACGGCGACTGCTCGCGCTGGTTTGCGCGGGCCGCCTCCGCCGTCGGATACGGGTACAGCGTCGCCCGGGCGGCGAGGCGGTTCAGCGAGAGCGTTTCAGGGGATTGCCAGGTCTTGAGGGAGCCGGTCTGGAGGAGGTCCATGGAAAGCGTCAGGGGCGGGCCGCGGCAACGAGCGCCACGAATGCTTCGCGGGTCTCGATGTGCGGGTTGTGGCCCGCGCCGGCAATCGTTTCCAGCCGCGCGGCGGGAAAATATTCATGAATGAACGCCTTGTCCGCCGGCCGCACATAGTCCGACCGGCCCCCGACGATGAAGCGGACCGGCCCCGCGAACCGCTCGCCGCCGCGGAGGGGATTCGATTCCAGGTGCGCCAGCGCCGCCGTCAGTGCCGGGAGGTTTGCCTGCCACTGCCAGCGGCCGACCCCGTCGATCCCGAGATTGGTCACGAGAAACTTCCGCATCGCCCAGTCCGGCACCGCGGACTCCAGCGCCTGCTCGGCTGCGGCGCGGGACTTGAGTGTAGCCAGGTCGATGGCCGACAGCGCGGCCAGCTCGGCCCGGTGCGAAGCCGCATGATAGGCCCACGGCGCGATATCAACCACCACCAGTTCGCGAACCCGCTCCGGGTGGCGGCACGCCAGCGCCATGGCCACCTTGCCGCCGAGACTGTGTCCGAGCAGCGTGACGCGATCGAGCCCTTGGGCATCGAGCCAGCCGAGGACGTCAGCCACCAACGTCTCATAGGACATCTCGTCCGCGTGCGGTGACTGGCCGTGATTCCGCAGGTCGAGGGCCGAGACGTGGAAGTGCGCCGCGAGGTCGCGCCCGGCGGTCTGCCAGTTGCGCGACGAGCCCAGCAGGCCATGGAGGATCACCAGCGGAGGCCGGCCTTCGCCGCCCAGATCGCGATGGAAGAGTTTCACCACCCGGCCACGAAACACCGGAACTTCCCTCCCCTGCAAGGCTAGGCGTGCCGCCGGCCAATCGGTCAGTCCGCAGGGTACGCCGTTCGTTCGCATCGGTGCAGTTTTTTCGTGTCCTCGGGCCAAATCGTGCTTCCATCCGTCTTCCATGGCCGCCGAGAAGCTCACCCCGATGATGCAGCAGTATTTCGAGGTCAAACGCGGCCTGCCGCGCGACACCCTGCTGCTCTTCCGGC
>CAZUQB010000279.1:0-4056 GCA_964622405.1 uncultured Opitutaceae bacterium
GGTCCGCTTCTTCCAGCTTCACGGCGCGTGCGAGTGGATCAACCGCGAGGGCAAGCGCCAGCTGCCCGGCTACACCGCCAGCGCCGCCCTCCCGCTCGCCGGCATCCGCGCGCTGCTCCGACGGCGACAGGATCGGTCACCCGGACGTCCGCCCAGCTAGGGCGACCACTACAGGTCTGTCATTCGAAACGGAGCGCCGATGTTGCCACTGCCCGTGGCGAATCGGGACCCTCGGCCTGCATCGTGCACGACCAGAATTTTTCCCTGGAAACTTTCGTCCGCGCGGGAGCAAAGCGGGACAGCCTCGGTCCATGGGTCGGGCCAGCCATTACTCGCGACAAAATTCGTTTTGTCGCATCCGCCAACCTCAGAGGAGAATCGCCATGATACCAAGTTCCACCACGCGCGCGTGGATCGCGGCCGGGCTGACGTTTGTCTGCGTCGCCAGCCGCTTGTTTGCCCAGATTGGAATCGCTGCCGACAGCAGCGGAAAGAGCATTTCCGAGCACCTGATCGAGGCCTCGGCGCCGAGCACCATTGAGTGCTACGACTTCGCCGGGCGCAACCAGCTCTATCTCGACCTTCAGACCCGAATCGCCGACGCCGCGGTGTCCCTGCGCTCCCTCGCCAGCCGGCTCGCCGCCAAGCCCGAGCGACTACGCGACCGCGTCAACACCGCTCTCCGGGACGCACAGGTCCAGGAAGCGGCCCTGAAGCTGAATCTCGACGCCGTGGCAAAGGCCACGTTCGAGTCGTGGCCCAAGGTCCGTGCCATCGTGGCCCAATCATACGTGAACTACGTCAGCGCCGTCACCCGCGTGGAAACAATCGTGGCGGAACACTAACCCACCGCGCCCTTCCATCTCCCAACTTCCACCACGCCAATCTCCCACCACTCCCACCACGTCCGTTTTCTAGACTCCAACTTCGCGCTCAAACCTCGCGTTCCATGAACACGAGGTAGGCTTTGAACTGCTCGGAGATTTCGCTCTCCGGATAGCACTCGATGTCGCGGAAGCCGCAGCGGCGGTAGAGCTCGTGCGCGGCGGTCATCAGCTTGAGGCTGTCGAGGCGCACGGTCCGGTAGCCGGACTCCCGCGCCGCAGCGAGGAGGGACTCGAGGACCGCCCGCCCGGCGCCCGCCCGGCGAAAGGTCGGATCGACGTACATCCGCTTGATCTCGGCGATCTCGCTGTTCAGCCGGCGCAGTCCCCCGATGCCGCAGGGCGCCCCGTCGCGGAAAGCCAGGACCAGCCGCCCGTGCGGCGGCTGAAACTTGTCGATGGCCGCGATGTCCTGCTCGACCGCCTCGCGCGGCGAGTGCGCATGCACGCCGTAGCACGCCTGCATCTGGTCGTTGCCCCACGTCAGGTAGTCCACCCACAGCCGGCGAATGATCTCGGTGTCGTCCGGCAGGCGCGCCGCGCGCACCACGAGCCCAGGGGCGGAATTCATGCGCTTGGTGGTAGCGGCGCTGCTCCGGAATGCAAGGGCGGTCGCGCCGGTCCGACCCTAGCCTGCGACCGGCGTCGCGCGGCGTTCGAACCGGAGCAGCAGCACATGAGCCGCCCCCAGCCACAGCAGGATCCAGCCGCCTCGCATCACGAATTGCTCGGCGAGCGCGCCGCGAAATTCTGCGCTCCGGAGATGGTCTCGCAGCGCCTCCAGCCGCGCGCGGTCCGCCGGCGCGATCACGGGACGGCGTGGGGAGAGGACATAGCCCCGGCCGGAGGGCGTCGCGACGCGCACCCAGCTTTCCTTCCTCGCCTTCGCCTCGACGGCCTCGGTGAACTCGGTCAGCTCGAGCCGCGCCCGGCGGGTTTCCAGCCCGAATCCTAGGTACAGCACCCCGGCGAGCAGCCACGGCGCCGCCAATCCGAAGAAGGCGAGTCGGGTCAAGAGCAGCGGGCCTTGGAGGTTCATGGACGGACAGCGAAGTCGAGGATCAACAGGATGACGTCGCAATCGCGGGCTTCTTAGACAAAAATCATGTTCTCGTTCGGGCGAAGCAAGCGGGAGTTTTCCCCTTCAATGTCGGGCGAAGATCGGGTCGTCCCGGCCAAACACGTAATCGGCGGGAAAGAGCAGCGGAGCCGACTCGCGCGCCCCTTTCTCGGCCTCAGCCCTCACGGCCCGCGGCGCCTGGGTGACATCGTAGAAGAGGAAGTCGCGGATCCGTTGGCGGACCGGCGCCGGTTGCGCGGCGACGAGCCGGGAGAACGCCTCGACGCCGCGCCGTTCGCTGAGATTGAGGAAGGCGCTGTAGATGATCTGCCCGTAGGCCCGGGCATCACGGTCCAACTTGGTGAACTTCAGCCCATACGCGAAGACCCGAGCCAACGCGGCATCGTCGTTGTCATAGGCCCGCCGCATCTCGGCCGCCAGATCGAGTCCATCCTTGCTGGCGCGGGCCATGAGTCCGTTCACCTCCCGCTCTCCAATCCGGCCGAACGGCGCGCCGGTGTTGAAATTGCCCTCCCCCGCCCAGGCCGCGCCGAGCACACCGCCGGCGAGCCAGGCGAGCCAAAGCCACCGCCACGTCTTCACGAAACGAGTTTCGAGGTTCGCCCTTTCACGGCAATCCTCACTTTGGCGAGGCCGCCGGACTCGCGGCGGGGCCGCTGGCCGCCGACTCCTTGGCCTTCGCTTCCGCCTCGGGCGCCGGCGCCGCGGCGGGAGGAGCCGCCGGCGCGCCCGAGGCCGGCGAGGCGGGGGCCACGGAGGCGGCCGCGGGACCCTCGTCAGCATGACCGTAACGCGCCACCAGGGCCGTGCGCATCTTGGCGTACTCCTCGTCCGAGATCTTCCGGCCTTCGTGCAGCCCGTCCAATTTCTTCAGCTCCTCGATGAAAATCACGGCGTCACTTCGCTCCGTCGACAGCTTCTCCCCCGCCACCACCGGACGCAGCGTGAGGCTGACGGTCTTGGGCGAGAGGTTGTACTGCGCGCCGCTGATGGCATCGACGCCCCAGCCGACGAGACCGCCCGCGATGATGTTGCCAAAGACCGCGCCGCCGATGTTGCGGGTGATGGCCACGCTTTCCGGCTGATATCCTTCCTTCTCGAACGTCAACAGGTGGTCCCCCTTGCGTTTCGCCTCCACGTTCGTGGGCGTCTGGCCGATGACATTGCCGTCGAGCTTCACGGTGGCCCCGGTGGGACTGGTGGTAACCGGAATCGCCTGCGTGGTGCCCTTCACGATTGAGGCGCATCCCGCGAGGAACTGCATGGTCGCACCGGCCACGAGGACCGGCAGGAGCTTGGAGAGAGTCTTCATAGTTCAGTTTTGGTTTGGGTCATTCATTCGCTCCCGTCGTCCAATGAAAAGGGCCCGAACTACCGGGAACCCGGTAGTCGAAATCCTTTCAGCCCGGGTCACACTCCCTATCATCGGCCGCCGTTCTTTTTTCTGCCGCCCACCCTGATTCGTCTTCGGACCAGCCTCCCGATGCGCCCCCTGCCCGAATCCGCAACGGCGAAACACCGGCTGGGAGTCCGCGTGGTTCGGCGCCGGCTTCGTCTCGGCGTTCGTCGTCATCGGCGGCGAGGCCGCGTACCACTTTCGTTTCACGAGCAGGGCGCTTCGGAAAGCCCCGCCAATGCTGCCCGGAGGATCGAGCCGCCCGGCCGCGGTTCTTCAGTGTCCGCCCGCCGCCTCGGCCTTGGCCGGCAACTTCAGGTGCAGGTCCTTCAGCGCCGCCAGGTCGATCGCCTCGACCGCAGGCTGGCCGTCCAGCCGGACGCGCAGCGTCAGCCGGCTCGGTCCCGGGGTGATCGGGAAAAACAGGCTGCCGGTCACGGTCGCCCCGGGGGCGATCTCCGCCGGCAGCTTCAGCCGCCGGCGCTCAAACTCCCGCTCGACCTCGTGGCGGCCGTGGACGTTGCGGTACAGCGAGCCGCCGACAAACACCGGGATCGCGACCGCGCCCGCCGCGGCGCCCGCCCCCATCGCCGCCCACCCTCCCGCCCCGCCGCCCGCGGCCGCGGCCGTGGTCAGGACCGCCGCGGTCGACACCAGCATCATCCCGCCTCCGAGATGAATCACCACTTCCTTGC
>CAZUQB010000280.1:0-4029 GCA_964622405.1 uncultured Opitutaceae bacterium
CGCCGGAGTGCCGACATGAAGCTGTCCATCGTCATTCCCTGCTACAACGAGGCCAAGACCATCCGCGCGATCATCGAGCGGGTGCGGAGCGCGCCGGTGGCGAACAAGGAGATCATCATCGTCGACGACTGCTCGCGCGACGGCACCCGCGACCTGCTGCGCACCCAGCTGACGCCGCTGGTCGACCGGGTGATCTACCACGAGCACAACCAGGGCAAGGGCGCGGCGCTGCGCACGGGTTTCGCGGCGGCGACGGGTGACGTGGTGATCGTGCAGGACGCCGACCTGGAATACGACCCCCAGGAGTACCCGCGCCTGCTGAAACCGATCCTCGAGGGCAAGGCCGACGTCGTGTTCGGCTCGCGCTTCATGGGCGGCGAGGCCCATCGCGTGGTCTATTTCTGGCACATGGTGGGCAACAAGTTCCTGACGCTGCTCTCGAACATGTTCACCGGGATCAACCTCACGGACATGGAGACCTGCTACAAGATGTTCCGCCGCGAGATCATCCAGCGGATCCAGATCGAGGAGGACCGCTTCGGCTTCGAGCCGGAGATCACGGCGAAGGTCGCCAAGCTCAACTGCGTGATCTACGAGGTGGGCATCAGCTACTACGGTCGCACCTACGCCGAGGGCAAGAAGATCGGCTGGCGCGACGGCTTCCGGGCGCTGTGGGCCATCGTGCGCTACAACGTCTTCAGCTGAGCGCCGCAGTTTCGGGTTGGGCTTTGGCGCCGCGTGCCCCAGCCTGACCGGGCCCGAACCCGCCGTGCTCCTCGTCGCCGTCACCCTCACCTTCCTGCTGACGATCTTCGGGCTGGGCTGGCCGCTCGCCAGCCGGCTGAAGCTCGATCCCGCCGAGCGGGTCGGCGCGACCGTGGTGGTCTCGCTGCTCGGCACCTACCTGCTCGCCTTCGCGATCTTCCTCGCGGGCCTGCCGGCGCCGGCGATGTGGGTGCTGCCGTTCCTCGGCGCCGGCGGACTCCTGGCCGGGCGGCGCGCGCTGCCGGCGCTGTTCGCCGACCGCGCGGCGCGGGGCCTCCTCGCCGGGCTGGGATTGGTGACGGCGTGGTGCATCGGCTGGCTGGCGCTGATCGCGTCGTACTCGGGCGGCGGCTGGGCCGCGGACTGGTTCGAGCACTGGGAACGGACCCAGTTTTTCCTGCGCCACTGGCCCCTCGACATGAAGTTCCTCGGCCTCGCGCCGCTGCCGGCGCGGCCGCCGCTGGCGAATCTCGTGACCGCCGGGCTGGTGGGCGTGGCCGGCGTGAACTTCCCAACCTACCAGGCCGCGCTGGCGCTGCTGAACTGCCTGGTGTTCGTGCCGGCGGCCCTGCTCGCCCGCCGGTTCCGCGGCGCGACCGGCGCCGGCGCGGCGATCGCGCTGCTGGCCGTGCTGCTCATGGTGAACCCCTCGTTCGTGGAGAACGCGACCTTTGCCTGGACGAAGCTCATCGCCGCGGCGCTCGTGCTGGCGGGCCTGTACTTCTTTCTGCGGGCGCACGACGCGGACGCCCCCGCGGCCGCGGGACCGCTTTGCGCCGTGAGCCTGGCCGCGGCGTTCCTCGCCCACTACTCGGCCGGGCCGTACATCGTGATGCTCGCGCTCGCCTGGGGCTGGCGCGGCCGGGCCCGCCTGGCCGACGTGCGCTGGTGGCGGCAGACCCTGCAGCTGGCGGCGATCGGCGCGGCCGTGCTCGCCACGTGGTTCGCCTGGTCGATTGCGACCTACGGTGCATCCGCGACCTTCCTCTCAAACACCAGCGTGACGGAGGCCGAACCGGGCAACCAGCTCGCGAAGATCGCGCTCAACCTGCGCGACACCTTCATCCCGCACTGTTTTCGCCTGGTCGACGGCACGCTGATCGCGCAGCGCAGCCGCTGGGGCTACTGGCGCGACTGGACCTTCCAGCTCTACCAGGTGAACCTCCTCCTGATGTTCGGCAGCACGGCCTGGCTGGTGCTGGGCCGGGGACTGGCGGCCGGGGCCCGGTCGGTGGACGCGGCCGGGCGGCGCTTCTGGACCGCGTTTGCCGCCGGCACGATCTTCCTTGGCGTCGCGGTGCACGGCGCGCGCGACCACTGGGGGCTCGGTCACATCTGCCTGCAGGCGCTGGTGGTGCTGGGCCTGGCCGCGCTGGCCGCGCGCTGGAGCGACCTAAGCCGGCCGTGGCGCGGCCTCCTCATCGCGGGCGCCGCCGTCGACCTGGTGGCCGGCATCCTGCTGAACTTCGGCGTGCAGGGGTACCTGCTGGACCGCTGGCTGGCCGCCGGCCAGCCGCCGCAGGAGCTGCTCCAGAGCTACTCCGACTCGGCCTTCATGAACCTGGCCGGGAAAATCACCCACCGGCTCGTGTTCCTGGCGGACGTGCTGCCCGCGACCCCCGCGCTTGTGCTCGGCGGCCTCGCTGTCATTCTCGCCGTGGCCCTGACCCGGGCGGCGCGCGCCGCCCGGCGGGCCGACTGAACCATGTCCCTCCCCAAGATCGCGATCGTCATCCCCGTCTTCAACGAGGAGGCCGTGCTGCCCGAGCTGTTCGCGCGGCTGGGGGCGCTGTTCGCCGCCGAGCCCGGCTACGCGTGGCAGGCGATCCTGGTCGACGACGGCAGCCGGGACCGTTCGGTCGAGCTGGTCCGGGCGCAGGCCGGGAAGGACCCGCGCTTCCAGCTCGTGGAGCTGACGCGCAATTTCGGCTTCCAGAGCGCGCTGTCGGCCGGCCTGGCGCGGGCCGAGGAGGCGGACGCGGCGGTGACGATGGACGCCGACCTGCAGGATCCGCCCGAGGTGATCCCGGAGCTGCTGGCGGCGTGGCAGGCGGGCGCCGAGGTGGTGCGCGCCACGCGGCGCTCGCGGCGCGAGACCGGGCTGCGCCGCGTGGGCTTCGACCTGTTCCACTCCCTCTACGGCAAGCTCACCGACTACCCCATCGAGCCGAACACCGGCACGTTTGGCGTGCTCGGCCGGCCGGCGATCGCGGCGTTCAACAGCCTGCCGGAGCGGCACCGGTTCTTCCCCGGCCTGCGGGCCTGGATCGGATTCCCGACCGCGGACGTGGCCTACGACCGGCAGGAGCGCGCCGCGGGGCAGCCGCAGCAGAGCTTCCGGCGGCTCGCGCGCTACGCGATGGACGGGCTGTTCAGCTTCTCCTACCTGCCCCTGCGGCTGGTGACGTACTGCGGGCTGTTCATCGCGCTGATGGGCTTCGCGGTCGGCGTGTTCTTCGCGGTGCGCCGGATCCTCGGGGTCGAGACCGCGGCCACCGGCTTCACCACGCTCGTCACGCTGGTGCTGTTCCTCGGCGGCGTGCAGCTGGTCGGCATCGGCGTGCTGGGCGAGTACCTCGGGCGGATCTACGACGAGGTGAAGCACCGGCCCCAGTACCTCGTGAAGCGCGGGCCGCGCGGCTGACCGCGCCGCGGGTTGAGCATTGCACGCGCCCGCCCGCGCGTTGAACTTGGCCGCGACGTCCCGCCGCACCGCATGAACGCCCCCAAGGTCCGACTGCCCTTCCTGATCCTGCTGGCCGGCGCGGCGGCGCTGACGGTGGCGGCCGGGCTGATGCTGTTCAGCACGTTCATGCTCTACGACGACGAGGGCTACGTGCTACTCTCGCTGCGCAACTTCGCCGAGCACGGCGGGCTGTATCGCGACGTCTACACGCAGTACGGGCCGCTGCCGTACGTGCTCTACTACGGGCTGCATCTGCTGGGCCTGCCGTTCACGCACACGGCCGGGCGCCTCCTGACGCTCTTCGCCTGGAGCGCCTCCGCGAGCCTGGTGGCCTGGCAGGTCTGGCGGGCCACGCGGCACAGCGCGCTGATGCTGGCCGTGCTCGCGGGTACGTTCGTCTATCTCTGGGTGATGGTGAGCGAGCCAAACCATCCCGGCGGCCTGATCGCCCTGCTCACCGCGCTCCTCGCCGCCTACGGCTACCGCTGGCTCGAGGCGGGCGAGTGGACGCGCTGGGCGGCCCTGGCCGGGGCCGGCGCGGCGGCGCTGGCGCTGGCCAAGATCAACGTCGGCACCTT
>CAZUQB010000281.1:0-4015 GCA_964622405.1 uncultured Opitutaceae bacterium
GGCGCCGAGATCATCGCGCACCTGCGGCCCCGCTGGGCGCCGATGATCGCCCACGGCTCCACCTTCGAGCTTTTCGAGGATCACCCCCAGTTCCCCATCAGCCACTCGCACGCCTGGTCCGCCCATCCGCTGTTCCATCTCATGGGCACGATCGGTGGCATCCGCCAGACGGCGGCCGCGTGGAAACGGATCCGATTCAGCCCGGTGTTCGTCGGTGATACCGGCGGCACCTCCCTGCCGACTCCCCAGGGCATGATCACGAGCCGCTGGCGGCGCGACGCCACCGGGACTCACGTCGAGCTGGAACTGCCCCGCGGCGTGACCGCGGCCGTGAGCCTTCCGGGCCTTGCGCCCCAGACGGTGAAGGGCCGGCGCGCCTGGACCCTGCCCGCCGACCGGGGAACCTGACCTCTCGAGCAACGCGCCCGGCGCCCTAGTAGCGCTTCGAGACCTTGGCGCCGGTGTTGTCGATGAAGAGGATGGTCTTCGCCTTGGCGTCGACGCTTTCAAAGCGGATGCCGAGGGGCTGATCGACGACCTCGCCGGCACGGACCAGCCGGCCGTTGATGAAGGCGCGCGATGGTGAACCCTGGAACACGCCGCTGACCTTGGCGTTGGCGACGAAGGTCGTGAAATCCTTGCTGGCCTCGACCTCGGCCTCGACCGCCTCAGTCGTGACCCTGACGCCGGGCTCGAGGTCGGTGGTGACCTGGGCGCCGGCCACGACGCCGGACTTCGGCTTGGGCGCGGGGCGCTTGGTGGACTTCGGCTTCTTTACCGGCTCCTCCGTCGCGGGCTCGGAGGTGGCGGGCGTCTCGGCGGCAACCTCGGGAGCGGTCGCCGCTGGTTCCGCAGCGGGAGATTCGGGAGCGGGCGACTTGGTCGCCGGCTTGGCGGCGGGCTTCGCCGGGGCGGGCTTGGTCGCGGGCGCCCGGCGCGGAGGCGGGCGGACCTCCGGCTCGGCAAACTTCGTCATCGCGATGCCGATGATGATGGCGGAGACGACGACGCCACCCACGCCGACCAGCACCAGCTTGATGAGACGCGATTTCCGGGCGGCGGAGCGGATTTCCTGAGCCGTGCGGCGGCTGGCTCCCGGCACCTTCGGCACGGGAGGCGGGACGGGCGGAACCGTGGAAACCGGCGGAACGGAGTCGCCCTCGGCCGGGCGCAGCACCGGGAAAGGCGGCGGAGGTGGGGGCGGCGGCGCGGCGGGCACGGGCGGCGGTGCCGGAGGTGCAGGCGGCGCTTCGACGACCGGCGGCAGCGGAGGCGGCGCTTCGGCTGCAGCCACGACCGCCTCGGCGGCGGCCGGCGTGGGCACCTTGATCTTCAGCTTGAACTTGCCCCCGCCTCCCTCGTCCGCAACCGGGGCCGGCGGCGTCGCTGGCGCTGGCTCGGCCGGAGCCGACGGCGTTTCCGCGGCGGCCGGCTCGTTGGAAAGCTTGGGCTTCAGGCGGATGCGCTCGGCCGCCGGGGCGGCCTGGGCTTCCGGGGCGGGGGCGGGAGCCGCCTCAGCCGGGGCCGGATCCGTCGCCAACTTTGGCTTGAGACGCAACTTGCCCACATCGGCATCGCCGGACGCTGGTGTCGCCGGAGCAGCCGGAGAGGCAGGTGGTGCCTCACCCTCGGGCCGCTGGCGGGGCCTCAAGCGCAGCGAGGGTGGCGGCGTCTCATCGCTCATTTGAGCGCATAAAGACAAAATTTGGGTCCGCGCGAAACCAAAAAGATTCGCTGGCGGTCAGAAGCTGGCCTGCTACCTTCCCCTCTCTTTCGCCCACCGACATGAAACGCCTTCCCGTCCTCTGCCTGCTTCTCACCACGCTGCTGCTCGCCCCCGGCTGCAAGCACGGCTGGTTTGGCAAGAAAAAGGAGGGTCGGGCGCCCAAGGAGACCAATGAGGTCGCCCTCGACGTGGAAATGACCTTCCGGCAGCGCTTCCTGGAAAAGCGCACCGCCGAGCTCGTGAGCCAGGGGCTGCGCGTTGATGTCGCCCGGCAGCAGGCGCTCGACGAGTTCCGTTCCCGCTACAGCTACACGCGCGCGGCGGCCCAGCAATGAGCGGCGACCCCACCCGGGAAGCCGGGCGCGGGGCGTTGGCGGCCGCCGGCTGCTATCTCGCATGGGGGCTGTTCCCGATCTACTGGAAGCAGCTGACCAGCGTTGACGCGACCGAGCTCATCGCCCACCGCCACGTCTGGTCGCTGGTCTTCGTCACCGGCCTCATGGTCGCCACCCGCGGGCTCAGCGAGCTCGGTGCGGCGGTCCGGGATCCCGTCGCCCTGCGCTGGCACGCCCTCAGCGGCGTCCTGCTCACGCTGAACTGGCTCGTGTATGTCTGGGGTGTGAACCACGGCCACGTCCTCGAGACCAGCCTGGGCTATTTCCTTGTTCCCCTCGTCAATGTCGCCCTCGGCCGGCTCGTCCTGCACGAGCGCCTCCGCCGCCTGCAATGGCTCGCGATCGGGTTCGCGGTCGCGGGGGTGACACTCCTCCTGATCGGCGTCGGCCGCCTGCCCTGGATCGCCCTCTCCCTCGCCGCCACCTTCGGCCTCTACGGCCTGCTGCGGAAGAAGTCCCCGCTCGGGCCCCTGACCGGCCTCGGGCTGGAGACCCTGCTGCTGTTTCCCTGCGCGCTCGGGTTCATCGTCTGGCAGCAATGGACCGGGGCGGGAGCCCTCGGCCGGGTAAACACCCTGCAGCACGTGATGCTCATTGCCGCGGGTATCGTGACGGCGGTGCCGCTGCTCCTGTTCGCGTTCGGCGCCCGGCGGATCCGGCTCTCGACGCTCGGCCTGCTGCAGTACATCGCGCCCACCGTGCAGTTCTGCCTGGGCGTCCTGCTCTATCACGAGCCGTTCTCGCGCGAGCGCGCGGCAGCCTTCGCCCTGATCTGGTGCGGGCTCGCGCTCTACACCGCCGACAACCTGCTCGCGCAGCGGCGGGTCACTCGCGCTTGATGTCGATCAGCTCCATCTCGAACACCAGCGTCGCGTTCCGCGGGATGCGGGGCGGCGATCCGCGGGTGCCGTAGCCGAGCTCGGCCGGGATGATCACGATGCGCTTTTCGCCCAGCTTCATCTGCTGGATCACGAAGTCCCACCCCTGGATCACCAGCTCGCGGCCCACGCGGAAGGTGAACGGACGGTTCCGGTCGAGCGACTCGTCGAACACCGTGCCGTCGAGCAGCTGGCCGCGATAGAGCACCGCCACGAGATTGCCGGCGACCGGAAGCGGGCCGTGGCCCGGCTTCTCGATCACATACCGGATGCCCATGTTGTCCTTCTGGGCGTCCGGCCAGGTCTTCTCGATGAACTCGAGATCCTCCTCCGGGAACTTCTCGCGCTGGGCGCGGAGAAGCGGGACGGCCAGCAGGACCAGCAGCACGAGGGTGAAACGGGAAAGGCGGAGGCACATGGCAAGGGTCTGTGTAGCGCAGTTCAGGCCGATGGCACGGAATTTCTGACCGCGGGATGGGCCGCCACCCGGGCCAGGGCCCCGCGCAGCAGGGTGAGTCCCGGCTCCATGCGGTGCCAGGGCGAGGCGCCGGACGGGTGCGGGAGCGGGATGCAGTCGACGGCGTGGCCGCGGTACTCGATGCGGAACGAGCGGCCGATCGTCTCGGCCAGGGGCCGTTCCCCGAGGAACTGCGTGATGGCGAGCTTTCCGACCGGCAGGACCAGCTCGGGCCGCAACAGCGCGAACTCCCGCTCCAGCCACGCCGCGCATCGCTCGATCTCGTCGGGCGCCGGCACCCGGTCGCCGCCCTCCGGACGCTTTCCGGGAAAACAGCGGCAGACCGCCGCGAAATAGATCCGGTCGCGCACCTCGTCCTCGGTCCAGCCGGTGGCGCCCGCGAACCACTTGAAGAGCGTCTTGCCGGCGGTCCAGGCGAACGGCCGGCCGAGTTTCGGCTCCTTGTCACCCGGCGCCTGCCCGACCAGCAACACGCGGGCCGGCACGGGCCGGCCCACGACCACGGGACGGTGCATGCGCGGGCAGCGCGTGCACGCCC
>CAZUQB010000282.1:0-4012 GCA_964622405.1 uncultured Opitutaceae bacterium
TTTTCCGACGGCACGTCGGCGGACCTGGGCGGCGCGCGGTGGGACAAGACCGGGGTGACCGAGGTGCGGCACCAATTCTGGCGGCTGGCGGTGCCGGCGACGGCGCGGGTGGCCGGCCCGATTCTGCCGCACAATCCGTACACGGCCGACGGTCACGCCGAGCCCAAGGAGGGCCGCCTGGTGGTGACGCTGCCGCTGGCGAAGGTCGGCGAACCCGTCACGCTGGCGCTGCGCGTGTCGGCCCCGGCCTAGGAACGTCCCGTCTGGCCGAGATCGCGCAGGATTTCCTGGGCCGCGTTGTGTCCCGGGATCCCGCTGACCTCGCCGCCCGGATGCTGGCCCGCGCCGCCGAGATAAAGGCCGCGCACCGAGGTGCGGTAGTGGGACAGCTCGGGCAGGGGCCGGTTGGCCAGCAGCTGCTCCGGCGTGTGCTGGAGGTGCCAGATGCAGCCGTCGGTCAGCCCCAGCCGCGTCTCGAGGTCCTCGGGCGTGCGGAACTCGTAGTGCAGGATCGAGCGGCGAAAATTGGGCGCGAACCTCGTGATGTAGTCGATCACCGACTCGGCGACGGCCCGCTTGCGGACTGACCAGGTGCCCGCGGCGAGTTTGGCCGGCGCGGGATAGATGTAGATGGAGGCGGTGTGCCGGCCCTTCGGGGCCAGCGTCGGGTCGAGGGCCGACGGCACGTTGAAGCTCAGCATCGGCCGCCGCGGCGGCTCGCCCCGCGCCAGGTCCGCGTAGCACTCGCTCACGATCTCCCGGGTCATGTCGAGCTGCATCGAGCCGCGGGATGGCTCATCGGGGTCCGGCCCGTCCCAGGCCGACCAGCGCGGGAGCTCGCTCACCGCGGCGAGGAGCTTGCAGCAGCTGATGTGGGTCACGAGGCCGGCGATGCGCCGGCGCAGCGGCGCGCCGACATCGGCGTCGGTGAGCAGGTGGAGAAAGGTGACCTTCGGGTCGGCGCACGAGAGCACGGCGCCGCAGTTCACCGTCCGGCCGTCGCGCAGGCGCAGGCCGGTGACGCGGCCCTGCTCGACCAGGATGCGCTCGACCGGCTGGCGGTCATGGCACACCGCGCCGGCCTCCCGCGCGGCCTCGGCGAGGCAGCGGGCGAACTGGACCATGCCCCCGCGCACGAAGCCGTGGAGCGGGCGCTCGCCGGTGACCGGGTCGGGCAGGTCGATGGCGCCGTAGGCGAGCGCGAGCGCGAGGGGATTCTCCACCACCGCCGAGGCCTCCGTGGCGAAGGCCTCGCGCACGCGGGCGGTCGGGAGGAAGTGATCCTGCACGTCCCACAGCCGGCGGGTGGTGGCGAGCTGCAGCGCCGCGGCGGCCGGGGTGCCGGCGGCCCGCTGCCGCAGCTCGGCCAGGGTGGGGGGCGGGCGCAGCAGGTACGGCCGCACCAGCCCGAGCAGGTCGGCCTTGAACTGCTCGTAGCGGTCGAGCCCCAGCCGCTCCGCGGGCGTGAGCCGCGACCGGGCCAGCCGGTTGTTCGGGCGGTCAAGCGCGGGGTTCGCGTGATAGGTCCCGTCCGCGTGCAGATAGCAGGCCTCGTCGCGCGGCACGAGCCGCAGGCCGCGCTCGCGCAGGCGCAGGTCGCGCGCCAGCGCGGCCGGGACCGCGTGCAGCAGGTGCGCGCCGGTCGAGAAGACGTGGCCCGGCCAGAGCTCCTCGGAAAGCGTGGCGCCCCCGAGGCCGGCGCGCCGCTCGTAGACGTGCACCGCGAGGCCGGCGCGCGCCAGGTAGGCCGCCGCCACCAGCCCGTTGTGCCCCGCCCCGATGATCGCGATGTCCGGCGCCCGTGCCATGCGCCGCGAGAGTGGGAAAGTAACCAACTGGTGCAAACAGAAACTGGCGCAACCCGCGGCGCGGGCGCGACCTGCCCGGCCGCCGGGGCCGGCGGCTCGACTTTTGGCGGCCGGGGCGGCAGGGTCGGTCGGCCGGCGCGGCGCGCCGCCGCGGCCGGCGTCCCGCCACCATGAATGCCGCGATGACTGGTCGTGAACGCCTCCTCACCGCGATCCGGCACGAGGAGCCGGATCGGGTCCCGATCGCCCCGCGCGTCTGGGCGTGGCTCATGGCCGAGCACGGGTCGCAGGACCTCGGCACCCATCTGCGGGCCTTCCCCGACCTCGACCAGATGTACCCGGTGGATGACGGGACGATGAACGTCCTGGACGAGTTCCCCGAGCGCTACGACCTGCCCGGGGTGCGGGTCGAGCAGCGGAAGGCGCGGACCGGCGACTTTGTCGCGGTCGAGCGGACCTTCCACACGCCGGCGGGCCGGCTGTCGGACCGCATCCTCGTGCCGCCCAACGGGCGGGAGTTCGGCGTGACGCCGAACCCGGTGCGGACCGAGCACCTGGTGAAGGGCCCCGACGACCTGGCGGCGCTCGCGTACGTGCTGGCGCCGCTCAACACGCGGTTCGACTTCCTCGCGGACTTGCGCCGGCAGCTCGGCGACCGCGGGCTGCTGATGGTGGTGATCCGCTGCGCCCTCGACCACAACGCCGGCCACGCCCGCGACGTGGCGGACCTGATGGTGGACTACTATGACAACCGCCCGTTCTTCGACGCCCAGCTCCAGCTGTTCCACCGGCGGGTGATGGCGCAGACCAAGGCCGCGCTCGAGGGCGGCGCCGAGGTGATCTTCGGCACGTGGTATTTCGCCTCGCTCTCCGCCGGCTGGTCGCCCGCGATCTTCGCGGAGGTGTTCGTCCCGCTGATCCGCGAGCACGTCGAGCTCGTGCACCGCTACGGCGCGCTGTATGACTACTATGACGACGGCCGGCTGGCGGGCTCGATGGAGCTGATCGTCGGGGCGGGCGTGGACGTCCTCGAGACCTGCACGCCGCCGCCCACGGGCGACTTCGACCTGGCCCGGGCCAAGGCGATCATCGGGCGGCGCGTCACGCTGAAGGGCTACATCGACCTCCTGCATGTCGTGAAGGACGGCACCCCGGCGCAGATCGACGCGGCGGTGCGGGCGGCGATGGAGGTGGGGAAGCCCGGCGGCGGCTTCATCATCGGGAGCTCGGACAGCTTCCGGGAGGGGACGTCGCGCGCCAACCTCGACGCGTATTTCGCGGCGTGCCGCCGGCACGGCGCGTACGCGCCGCGCGCAGCGGCGGTTTGACTTGTCTCCGATCAGTTACCATCAAGCCGCCATGCGCCGGATCACCCCGTTCGTTCTCGCGTTGATGCTCTGCAGCGCGGCCGCGTTTGGCGGCCTCTTCTCCAAGCCGACCCCGGCGGAGGTGACGCGGCGCGCCGAGCAGGGCAATGCCAAGGCGCAGTTCACGCTGGGCGAGATGTACGCCAGCGGCGACGGCGTCATCGCCGACAGCGCCGAGGCGGTGCGCTGGTACCGGCTCGCCGCGGACCAGCAGTACACGCGCGCCGAGGCGGCGCTCGGCTACATGTACATGGTCGGGCGCGGCGTGCGGAAGGACCCCGCCGAGGCGCTCCGGCTCCTGCGGGCCGCGGCCGACAAGAACAGCGCCTCGGCCCAGTTCAACCTCGGGGTGATGTACGCCACCGGCGACGGCGTGCCGAAGGACAGCGCCGAGGCGGCCCGCTGGTACCGGCTCGCGGCCGACCAGGAGACGGGCCACGCCAAGGCGCGCTACAATCTCGGGGTGATGTACGCCACGGGCGACGGCGTGCGCCAGGACCCCGACGAGGCGATCCGGTGGTATCTCAAGGCGGCCGAGCTGAATTATGCCAAGGCCCAGTGCAACCTCGGCTACATGTACGCCACCGGCACCGGCGTGAAGCGCGACAGCGCGGAGGCGGTGAAGTGGTACCGCCGGGCCGCCGACCAGGGCGACGCGACGGCGCTGTTCAATCTCGGCGTGATGGCCGCCGTGGGCGACGGCGTGCCGCAGAACCTCGTCCAGGCCCACGCCTACCTCAAGGAGGCGGGCGCCCAAGGCGACAAGGACGTCCGCCCGAATCTCGCCGCCATCGAGGAGAAGATGACGCCCGAGCAGAAGGCCGAGGCCCGCGAGCT
>CAZUQB010000283.1:0-4004 GCA_964622405.1 uncultured Opitutaceae bacterium
CGCATGACTCCGGCAAGGGCCGCCGCTTCGCCCAGAAGGAGAAGATGCTCGTGGCTGGCCGCTCGGTCGAATTCAACGAGGACGAGATCAACATGGTGCTCACGCCCGCCGTCCCGGTGGCGAAGGGCGGCAAGGAGCCGCCGCCGCCCGCGCCCGGCCTCGTCAGCGCCGGCGCCGTCAACGTCCGCATCCATGGCGGCACGCTCCAGCTGGCCGTGCCCGTCCGCCTGCTTTACCCGACCTTCGGGCTCGACGCCACCGTGCTCGTGCACAGCACCGGCGCGATCGTGAAGGCCGGCGACCGGTTTGTCTACGAGCCCGAGACCTTCTACCTCGGCTCCTGCCCGGTGCAGCGCATCCCGGGCGCCGCGGGCTACTTGATGGGGAAGTTCCTCGGGTCGGACAAGATTCCGGCCGAGCTCTCCGAGGCGTGGGCCAAGCTGGCCGATGTCACGGTCGAGGGCGCCGTGCTCAAGCTGACGATGCCCGAGTCGTGAGCGGCCGGCGCCGCTCCGCGGGATAAGGTCTTGCCGCCCGGCGCCGCCGCCGGGAAACTTTTCGCGTGTCGAAAAAGCTCAAGCACATCGGGATCGTTTCGTTCCTGACGGTCATCTCGCGAGTGCTGGGCCTGCTGCGGGACACGCTCGGGCTCGCGATCTTCGGCACCGGCGAATACTACTCGGCGTTCGTCACCGCCTTCAGCCTGCCGAACCTCTTCCGTCGGCTCCTGGGCGAGGGTTCCCTGACCGCGGCCTTCGTGCCGACGCTCCAGGACGAGCTCCACGAGAACGGGCGGACGGGGGCCTTCGGGCTGCTCAACCAGGTGGCGAGCTGGCTCCTGCTGGTCACCGGGGTCATGACGCTGCTGGCGATGGTCGCGTTCAGCCAATCGCGGCTGCTGCCGGGCCACCTCGAGCGCTGGTACCTTGCGGCCGACCTCACCGCGATCCTGTTCCCGTACCTCGCGATGATCTGCCTGGCGGCGGCGCTCAACGCCACGCTCAACGTCTTCGAGCACTTCACGGAGCCCGCGCTGTCGCCGATCTGGCTGAACCTGGCGATGATCCTCTCGCTGGGCGGGGCGGGCTGGAATCTCGCATCCACGGAGCTAGGGCGCATGCACTGGCTCTGCGCGGGCGTGCTCGCCGGCGGCTTCCTGCAGCTGGCCGTGCCCGCCGGCGTGCTGGTGCGGTTGGGGTGGCGGCCCCGGTTCGACCTCGGGAGATCGCCGCGGGTCCGTGAGATTGTCGCGCTCATGGCGCCCGGCCTGTTCGGCTCGGCGATCTACCAGATCAACGTCTACATCTCGCGCCTCTTCGCGTTCTCGATCGACGAGTCGTCGGCCGCGCTCCTGTTCTCAGCGAACCGCCTGATGGAGCTGCCCATCGGCGTCTTCGCCATCGCGGTCGCCACGGTGGTCTACCCGCTGATCGCGCGCCACGCCGCTGAGAAGAATTACGCGAAGATGGCCGAGGACTACCGCAAGGGCGTCCGGCTGATCCTTATCATCAACCTCCCGGCCGCCGCCGGCCTGGCGCTGCTGAGCGAGCCGATCGTGCGGCTGCTGTTTGAGCACGGCCGGTTCCACGCCGCGGACACCCGGGCGATGGCGCCCCTGCTCGCGCTGTTCGCGGTGGGCATGCCGTTCTTCTCGGTGGTGAGCCTCACGACCCGCGCCTTCTACGCCGTCAAGGACACGGTCACGCCCGTGAAGCTGGCGGCGCTCAGTTTCGTCGTGAACCTCGGACTGAGCTGGTGGCTCAAGGATGTCCTTGGCGCACCCGGCCTGGTGCTCGCCAGCACGGTGGCGATCGTGATCCAGACGCTGCTGATGCAGCACCTGTTGTCGCGGGCCCTGCCCGGCATGGAGTTCGGCGACCTCTGGCGGACTGTCGGCAAGGTCGTGGCGGCCATGCTGGTCATGGGCTGCCTGGTCGGCGGCGGCTGGCACGTACTGCAGGGGGCCGGTCTCAGCCACCGCACGGCCGACCTCGCAGCCGTCGCCGGCTTGATTCCGGCGGGCATGGCCGTGTACGGGGTCGCGCTCTGGCTGCTCCGGATCGAGGGTCGCGAGGAGTTCGCCGCACTTTCGCAGAGGTTCCTGTCCAAGTCCAAGAGCGCATGAGCACCAACCCCGCCCCGGACGTCACCGTCCAGCACCAACCCGCCGCCAGCCGCTTCGAGGCGGTGGTTGGCGAGCACACCGCCGTGGCCGAGTACGTGGTCTACGGCGGCCGGATCGTCTTCACTCACACTTTTGTGCCGAACGAGCTCCGCGGCCGCGGCCTCGCCGAAAAGCTCGTCCGTGCCGGACTCGCCTGGGCCCGCGCCGAGGGTCGGAAGGTGGTCCCGCAGTGCTCGTACGTCGCGACCTTCATCGAGCGCCACGCGGAGTATAAGGACCTGCTGTAGGTCCGGGACGGATCTCGCCGCCAGATTCGCGGCGCTAGGGCCAAGCCGTTTCACAGGAGAAAACGGAGGAAGCCGAGGCATGGCGCGTTGGAACTCTCTCTGTTCTCTCCGTTCCCTCCTGTAAAATGGCTTGGGCTTCGCGGCTAACCAGCTGGGCTCGTTTGCAATCCGGGCGAACGTCGATTCCAATCCCCGTCCCAGCCATGTCGCACCTCTTCGCTCCGCTCACGATCAAGTCGATCACGCTCCGCAATCGCATCGGCGTCTCGCCGATGTGCCAGTACTCGTCGGAGGACGGGTTTCCGACCGACTGGCATCTCGTCCATCTCGGCGCCCGCGCGGTGGGCGGCGCCGGGTTGATCATCGCCGAGGCCACGGCGGTGGCGCCCGAGGGGCGCATCACCCCGGGCGACGCCGGGATCTGGAGCGACCGCCAGGCGGAGGCCTACGGGCGGATCACGCGTTTCCTGAAGGAGCACGGCGCGGTCGCCGGCATCCAGCTTGCGCACGCCGGGCGCAAGGCCAGCGCGGCGCGGCCGTGGGAGGGCGGGGCGCATCTTGCCGACGGAGCCGGCGGGTGGCCGACCGTGGCGCCCAGCGCGGTCCCGTTCGGTGGCGACCTGGGCAAGGTGCCGCACGCGTTGACGGTGGCGGAGATCCGGCGGATCCAGGGCGATTTCGTCGCCGCCGCGAAGCGGTCGCTGGCCGCCGGCTACGAGTGGGTCGAACTCCACTCGGCCCACGGCTACCTCTCGCATGAGTTTCTCTCGCCGCTCTCGAACCAGCGCACGGACGAGTACGGCGGCAGCTTCGAGAACCGCATCCGGTTCCTGCTCGAGACCACCCGGGCGGTCCGCGCGGTCTGGCCCGAGCGACTGCCGCTCACGGTGCGGATCTCCGCGACCGACTGGGTCGACGGCGCCTGGGACCTCGATCAGTCGGTCGAACTCGCGCGGCGGCTGAAGGCGGAGGGGGTCGACCTGGTCGACTGCAGCTCGGGTGGCAACGTCGGCACCGCGAAGATCCCGGTGGGGCCGGGGTATCAAGTGCCGCTGGCCGAGCGAATTCGCCGGGAGGCCGGGATCGCGACGGCGGCGGTCGGGCTCATCACCGAACCCGCGCAGGCCGACGAGATCATCCGCTCCGGCCGGGCCGACCTCGTGCTCCTCGCGCGCGCCTCACTGCGCGACGCCTACTGGCCGGCCCACGCGGCGAAGACACTGAATGCCGCGGCCGCCGTGCCTCCGCCCAAGCAGTACCTGCGCGCCTGGTAGCAGGGCTTGAACCCGAGCCACTCGTGGCGCCGGGACCATGCCCTGTCTCCGTGGCCTCCGTTGTCTCCTGTAGAAGTGCCTTGTCCTTCGGACGCACTGCGCCTCCGCAGGGAACCTCGCGAGCGTGTTTGATCATTTTCCGGCTGAAAAACCAGCTCGTGCAAACTGGAGTTCGTCGGCGAATTGCCGCATGCAGGGAGACCCCGTGAGCTCCACCCCGATCCTCGCGTCCGACGACCCCGACTTCCGGCAACTGCAGGGCTTGGTGTCCCGCCTCCTCGAGCACGCGCGCCGGGACCATCCGCTCGGCGTCACGGC
>CAZUQB010000284.1:0-3991 GCA_964622405.1 uncultured Opitutaceae bacterium
TCCCGCACCACCACGGCGCCGTTGGCGTAGGTGCCGTCGGCCTTCCCGTCGGCGATCAGCACGCAGCCGTCGCCGATACGGGCGTTCTTGTCGATGATGGCGCCCTTGACGCGGCAATGGCGGCCGACGCCCAGGTGCGGCCGCCCTTTCGTGAGATTGGCCGCGAGTTGGTCGTCGGTTTCGTAGTAGTCGGCCCCCATCAGGACGGTGTCCTCGAGCGTCGAGCCTTCGCCGACGTAGGAACGGATGCCGAGCACGCTGTGCTTGATGTACGAGTCGGTGAGGATCGAGCCGTCGCCGATCACCACGTGGTCGATCGCGCACTTGTTGAGCTTGGACGCGGGCAGGTAGCGGTCCTGCGTGTAGATGGGCGCGGTCGGGTCGAAGAAGTTGAACGGCGGCAGCGGCTGCGCCAGCGCGAGATTGGCGTCGAAGAATGCCCGGACGGTACCGATGTCCTCCCAGTAGCCCTCGAAGATGTGGGCAAAGAGTTTCTTCCGCCCGAGGAGATTCGGGATGATCTCCTTGCCGAAGTCGGTCATGGTGTTGTCCAGGGCCTCGGCCAGCGTGGCGCGATTGAACACATAGATGCCCATGGACGCCAGGCAGTGCTTCTCGGTCGACGGCGTCTGGAGGCGCGACTCAAGGACCGGGCTCAGGGTCAGGCTCTCGATGACCGCGGGATCCTTCGGCTTCTCGACGAACCGGCCGATCGAGAGGTTGTCGTTGACCTGCATGAGGCCCAGGCCGGCGACCTTGGAGACGGGAAACGGGATCGAGGCGATCGTCACGTCCGCGCCCGTCGCGAGGTGCTGGTCGATGATCTTCCGGTAGTCCATCCGGTAGAGCTGGTCACCGGAGAGGATCAGGATGAGGTCGTGCGGGAAGGAGCGGAAGTGAATCAGGTTGCGGCGCACCGCGTCGGCGGTGCCCTGGTACCAGTCGGAGCCCTTCTCCGTCTGCTCGGCCGAGAGGATGTCGACGAAGCCGCCGCCGAACGGATCGAAGTGATAGGTGCCCTGGACGTGACGATGCAGCGAGGCGGTCTGGAACTGCGTGAGGAGAAAGATCCGGTTGATGTCGGAGTTGAGGCAGTTGCTGATCGGGATGTCGACCAGGCGGTACTTGCCCGCGAGCGGGACCGCGGGCTTGCAGCGTTCGGTGGTGAGCGGATGCAGGCGGGTGCCCCGGCCGCCGCCCATGATCACGGCGAGAACGCGTTTCTGTGTAGTCATCATGTGGGGGAATACTGAGTAAAACCTTCTGCCTTGCCCCATGTTTTCCCGCGCCTCACTTTTCGCCAGACAAAAGAACCGAAGGAACCATCCATGTGCGGCATCGTCGGCTACGTCGGAAAGCAGAACGCGGTCACCATCATCCTCGAGGGCCTCAAGCGCCTCGAGTACCGCGGCTATGACTCCGCCGGGGTCTGCGTCGACAAGGGCAAGCGGCTGGAGGTCGTGAAGAAAGCCGGCCGGGTCGACCGCCTGGCCAAGGAGGTGGCAAAACACCGCCTCGCCGGCGCCACCGGCATCGGCCACACCCGCTGGGCCACGCACGGCGGCGTCACCGACGCCAACGCCCACCCGCACGTCAGCAGCGACGGCAAGTTCGCCCTGATCCACAACGGCGTGATCGAGAACTACGCCCAGATGAAGAAATTCCTCCTGGGCAAGGGCTACACGTTCCAGTCCGAGACCGACACCGAGGTGCTCTGCAACCTCATCGCCTACCACTACGCCAAGGAGCCCAAGCGCACGAAGGGCCCGAGCCGGTTCGTCGAGAGCGTGCGCAAGACCCTGCGCCACGTCGAGGGCACCTACGGCATCGCCGTCCTCTGCGTCGATTTTCCCGGTGAGATCGTCGGCGCCCGCAAGGCCTCGCCCCTCATCCTCGGCGTCGGCGACCAGGAGTACATCCTCGCCTCGGACGCCTCCGCGCTGGTCAGCCGCACCCAGAACGTCGTGTACCTGAAGGACGGCGAGATCGCGCATCTCACGCCCAAGAACTTTTCCATCTCCACCCTCGACCAGGCGGACGTCTCGCCGGTGGTCGACACGATCACGTGGTCCGTGTCCGACGCCGAGAAGGGCGCGCACGAGCATTTCATGGAGAAGGAGATCTTCGAGCAGCCGGCCGCGCTCGAGAACGCCATGCGCGGCCGCTTCTCCGCCGACGGCAGCACGGCCCAGTTCGGCGGCCTGAACATCACGCCCGGCGAGTTTCGCGAGATCGAGCGCTTCATGTTCTGCGCCTGCGGCACCGCGTGGCACGCGTGTCTCGTGACCGAGCACCTGATCGAGCGGTTCGCCCGCATCCCCGTCGAGGTCGACTACGCGTCGGAGTTCCGGTACCGCAATTCGCCGCTCCACCCGCGGACGCTCTTCTTCGTGATGAGCCAGTCCGGCGAGACGATCGACACGCTGGCCGCCCTGCGCGAGGCGAAGCGCAAGGGCTACCGCGTGATGGCGGTCAACAACGTGGTCGGCTCCAGCATCGCCCGCGAGGCGGACGGCGGCATCTACCAGCACGTCGGCCCCGAGGTCGGCGTCGCCTCGACCAAGGCCTTCACCTCGCAGCTCCTGATCGGCGCCATGATCGCGCTGTACCTGGCGCGCATGCGGGACATGAGCTTCAGCGACGGCGTGGAGTATGCCAACGCGCTCAAGGCCGCGCCCGACCTCGTGCGGCAGGCCCTGAAGCAGGCCCCGCGCATCCGCGAGATCGCGCGGAAGTACTCGTCCTACCAGGACATGCTCTTCCTCGGCCGGCTCTCGCTGTTCCCGCTCGCGCTGGAAGGCGCGCTGAAGCTCAAGGAAATCTCGTATATTCACGCCGAGGGCTATCCGGCCGCCGAGATGAAGCACGGCCCGATCGCCCTCGTCAGCGAGAAGTGCCCCGCGGTGTTCTTCGCCCCGAAGGGCGAGATTTTCAGCAAGATCGTCTCCTCGATGCAGGAGATCAAGGCCCGCAAGGGTCCGATCATCGCCATCGCCACCGAGGGGGTCGATCTGCCCAAGGGACTCGCCGACGACGTGATTTCGATTCCCGAGTGCCACGAGGCGGTCCTGCCGATCGTGGCCGCGATCCCCGTCCAGCTCCTCAGCTACTACATCGCGGTCGAGCGCGGCTGCGACGTCGACAAGCCCCGCAATCTCGCGAAGTCCGTCACGGTGGAATAGCGCCACGCCTCCGGGAGGCCCGGAATGAATGGGTTGACACGATTCGCGCCCGCCGGTCCCGGCCTCGCCGTGTTGATCCGCCTCGCGGCCCTGCTGGGCGCCGTTTCCGCACCCGCCGCCTTCGGCGCGCTGCGCGACGTCCTCGTGGCCCGGCAGATCATGGCCGACATCACCCCCGCCTGCGTGGTGCGCGTCGCCTTCGACCCCGCGAAGGGCGGACGCGAGACGCTCTACGCCCTGGCCTTCACGCTCGAGGGCGTGTTCTGGATTTACAGTCCCGAGATCGGCACCCAGGTGCTGGGCCCTGCCAGCCGCCTCTGGCCGGATCCCGCCACGCTGTCGGCGCGCCTGCGGGAACTCGACCCGACGGTCAGCGGCGTCACGGTCCACCCGAATCCGGTGACCGAGACGTTCCGGCAAGACCAGCTGTACCTCATCAATGCCTGCGTCATCGGCTCCCTGCATTCGCTGCTGTGGGTGCTGCACGACCACGGCGGGGTCGATGAGGCGGGACTGGTCCTGATGTCCTACGACACGCCGGACGCCGCGACGGCCCCGACCCTGCGGGTCAACCACAGCCTGCTCGCCTACCGTCAGGGAAAGCAGTGGTGGTGCATTGATCCCTTGAAGCCCCGCGAGCCGTTCCGCCTCAAGGACGTCAAGGTCGGCGCCCCGCTCGACCCGGCGCTGGTGGCCCTGACCCTGCGCCAGCGCTATCCGGTCAAGAGCGTCAGCCTGCTCGCGCTTTCAGCGGACACCCTGCGACGCATCGCGGCCAACGTGCAGTGGCAGCTGCCCGGCTTCAGCGA
>CAZUQB010000285.1:0-1591 GCA_964622405.1 uncultured Opitutaceae bacterium
GGCAGGTCGGTGCCCTCGCCCAGGACCCGGCCATCCAGGTCGAGCGTGTAGAACGGCTGGACCGAAACCAGCACCCGCCGCACCCAGGATCCCGCCGGCCGCCAGGTATAGCCGAGATAATTGTAGGACTCGAAGATCCCGGGACGGGGCACGAACCCCAGCGCCGGGTCGAAGCGCGCTCCGATGCGCCGCCAATCCGTGACGAACTCCAGCGGCTCGTTGGAGTACAGCGTGGAAAGGCCGAGGTCGGTGTCGCGCCCGCCCGCCCGGACACTGTCCGAGCCGATCGCGTAGGCGTGGACCTCCAGGCTCTTGTTTCCGGTGACGTGGGAATTCCGGTAGTTGAAGTCGAAACCCAGCACCTGGTTTCGCGTCGGGGCCCGCGGATCGCCATTGGTCGCGATCAGGCCGACGCTGGACTCGTCCAAAACCTGGAGCGCGGCCCGGCCGACGAACAGATTGCGGGACGGCACGCCCTGGTGGCTGCCGATCTGGGTATCGAGCACGCCGATGGTCAGGGGCCCGGCGCGGCCGGTGAGCTTGCCGCCGCCCAGCACATCAACCTTGGTGCCATCCTCGGCCAGCCCGATCCGGCGCGAAAAGAACGGCTTCGTCACCTCGTCGACGATGCCGCCGAAGGCGAAGAGCGAGGCGTCCTGGGTAAAGAACGCGCGCTTCTCCGGATAGAAGAGGTCGAAGCGACCGAGGTTGACCAAGCGTTCGTCCACCTCGGCGTCGGCGAAGTCGGTGTTGACCGTGACCGTGGCGGCGAGCGACGGGGTCCAGTGCCAGACCACGTCGAGGCCCGGCTTCAGTTCATACTCGTGCTCGTCGCCGGCTGGCGCCGAGTGCCGCGTGACGCTCGCAAACGGGCGCAGTTCGATGCCATGCCCCTGCTCGCGGCCGCGCAGCCCCCGAATCACGCCGAGGTCAGGCAGCGAGGTCACGGGTTTGTTGCGGATATAGCCCGCCCAGCGGTCGACCTCCTGCTTGCGGCGGATGGTCCGCGCGACATTGAAGCCCCAGGCATCATTGGCGGCGTCGAAGGATAGGGTCTTGAACGGGATCGCGAACTCGGCCGACCAGCCGCCGGGGTCACGGCTCACCTTGCCGGTCCAGAGTCCGTCCCAGGTGTCGTTGGCCTCCGCCTTGTTTTGGATGAGGCCGTCGTGTTTCCCGCCGGCGGCCGTCAGCGCGAAATAGTAGCCGTCGTTCTCCCGGTGAAACGTGTCCAGGACGACGCGGACGAGGTCATCGGAGCCGTTGTCCTGGTCGTGCTGCATCGAGTAGGCGCGGAGGCCGGCGGTTCCGGCGGAGTCATGGCAGCGCACCGCGACGTAGAGGTGAGTCGCGTCGAAGGTGACCCAGAACTCGGTGCGCTCGGTCGGCTCGGCGTTCTCCAGCGGCGCGATCTGCCGGAAGGCCGGACTGCGGGCCGCGTCCTGCCAGGCCGGGTCGTCGAGGACGCCGTCGATCACCGGTGGAACCGCGGTCGGGCGCACGGCCAGCGCCGGTGCCCCCGGCGCCGCCGCGCGGACGCCACTCCCGCCGGCAACGGCCAGCAGGACGAGGGCACACGCCAGCCGGAGAC
>CAZUQB010000285.1:1691-3988 GCA_964622405.1 uncultured Opitutaceae bacterium
ACGCCACTCCCGCCGGCAACGGCCAGCAGGACGAGGGCACACGCCAGCCGGAGACGGTGGTGCAGGGGGGTGGACACGGGTGGGGGGCGGGACGGGTGGCTCAGCTGTGAACCCGGGCGGCTTGGGGCGGGTTACCAAGATTTCGCCAGAAGCAGGGTTTTCCAGCCGGAAAGGCCGGAAACCGTGAAATTTCCGACCCTGACCTACAGGCGGATCCCACGCAGCCGGAGCGCGTTTGTGACGACCGTGATCGAACTGAGGCTCATGGCGACGCTCGCGAACATGGGATTCAGCATCCAGCCCGTGAGCGGAAACAGCGCCCCGGCCGCAAGCGGGATGCCCGCGGTGTTGAACGCGAAGGCCCAGAAGAGATTCTGCCGGATGTTGCGCAGCACCGCCCGGCTGAGATGGACCGCCCGGACGAGGGCGGTGAGGTCACCTTTCACCAGCACCAGGCCGGCGCTGTGCATGGCCACGTCCGAGCCGGTGCCCATCGCGATGCCGACATCGGCCGCCGCCAACGCGGGGGCGTCGTTCAGGCCGTCGCCGGCAAAGACCACCCGTTCGCCCGCCGCCTGATGCGCGCGGACGAGCTCCTGCTTGCGCGCCGGCGAGGCCTCGGCGTCGCACCCGTCGAGGCCGAGGGCCTGGGCAACCGCCTGGGCCGAGGCGGCGCGGTCCCCGCTCACCATGTGCACGCGGAGGCCCAGGCGCTGGAGTTCGGCGACCGCGGCCGAGGTCGTGGCCTTGAGGGGATCCGTGAGGGCGATGAGGCCCGCGGCCTGGCCGTCGGCGAAGACGGCGACCAGCGTGCTGGTCGGGTGCGCGGCGATCTTCAGGTCGATCGGCGCGCGGCCGACCGTGACAAGCCGGCCGTCGACCCGCGCGCGCACGCCGGCACCGGGTTCCGCGACAAAGTCCGACGCCGTCGCGAGCGCCAGCCCGCGGGTGGAGGCGGCGGCCACCAACGCCCGCGCGATCGGGTGCTCACTGTGCTGTTCCGCCGAGGCCGCGAGGCGCAGCAGGCTCCCGGCTTCCCAGCCGGCCGCCGGCTCCAGCGCGACGACCTGGGGCCGGCCCTCGGTCAGCGTGCCGGTCTTGTCGATCAGGACTGTCGTCGCCCCCGCCAGCCGCTCGAGGGCGGCGGCGTGCTTCACGAGGACCCCGGCGGCCGCGCCCCGGCCGATCCCGGTGACCAGGGAGACCGGGGTCGCGAGGCCCAGCGCACACGGGCAGGCGATCATGAGCACCGCCACCGCATTGATCAGCCCGTACAGCCATCCGCGGTCCGGCGCGAGCCAGCCCCACGCCAGCAGGGTGATGACCGCCACGGAGAGGACGGCCGGCACAAACCAGTTGGCGACGCGGTCGGCGAGCCGGGCGATGGGCGCCTCGCTCTCGGTCGCCTCCTCCACGAGGCGGATGATGTGGGCGAGCAATGTGTCGGCCCCGATGCGCTCGGCCCGGAACGTGAACGAGCCCGTGGTGTTGAGCGTGCCCGCGCTGAGGCGGTCGCCCGGGGCCTTGGTCACCGGCAGCGGCTCGCCGGTCAGCATCGACTCGTCAATATCGGCCCCGCCGTCGAGCAGCACGCCGTCGACCGGCAGGTTCTCCCCCGGCCGCACCCGCAGGCGATCGCCGACCTGAATGGCGGAGACCGGGACCTCCTCCTCGGACCCGTCGGCTCGGAGGCGGTGGGCGGTGGATGGGGCGAGGTGCATCAGCGCGCGGATGGCGGCGTCGGTGCGCGCGTGGGCGCGCTGCTCCAGAATCTGTCCGAGCAGCACGATCGTGGTGATGAACGCGACGGCCTCGAAATAGAGGGGCACGCCATGGGGCCCGCGGTAGGCCGCGGGAAAATGCGCGTCGAACACCAGCGCGGCGACGCTGTACAGGTAGGCGGCGCCGGTGCCCGTGACGGTGAGCGTGAACATGTTGGTGTCGCGCTCGCGAATCGACTTCCACCACCGCCGGTTGAGCGGGGCGCCGCACCAGAGAAAGATCGGGGTGACCAGCGCCCACTGCAGGAATCCGCCATAGACGTGATAGTGCATGGGCAGGGCGTGCGGCCAGAACATCGGCCCCATCGCGAGCGCGAGCACCGGCACCGCCAGCGCCGCGGCGATAAAAAGCCGCGGACGCAGGTACCGCTCATGCGGCAGACCCATGTAGACCGGCTGGTCGGGCGGCGGCAGGGCGGGGATGTCGTGGGTGTGGCTGGAGGAGTGATTCATGGGCGGGCGGGGGGGCCGCTGATCTTCGGTAATTGATACTAGGCTCCGATGAGGGACTCCCTG
>CAZUQB010000286.1:0-3988 GCA_964622405.1 uncultured Opitutaceae bacterium
GGTGCTCGCCCTCGGAACGCGAGAGGCTGATCACCTGCGCCCCGCGGCCCGTGAGGTGCTGGTAGACCACGCCCGCCAGCCGGCTGCGGCCGCCGGTGAGCAGGATGCGTTGGGTCAGGGGCGCGGCGTCCATCGGAGAAGGGTCACGACGATGCGACCGCCGCCAGCGGGGTCAAGGAGCGGTAGAACGCCGCCAGTTCGCGGGCGCTGCGCGGCCACGAGAAATGCTCGGCGGCGAAGGCGAGCGCGCCGCGCGACAGGCGCTCGACCAGCGCCGGGTCGGCGTGCAGCGCGGCGACGGCATCGGCGATGGCGGCGGCGTCGGCCCGCGGGAGCACGCAGGCGTGCTCGCCGTCGCGGACCAGGCCGCCCAGGTTGGTCCGGGGCAGGATCACCGGCCGGCCGATCGCGAAAAACTCCGGCAGCTTCGACGGGAAGCGGTAGTTGTTGAACGCGTCGGCGAGTCCCGGCTGCACAAAGTAGTCGGCCAGCGCCATCAGGGCGGGCAGGTGCTTCGCGCGGCCCACGTGCCCCAGATGAATCAGGTAGGGGCGGATCCAGTCGTCACCTTCGGGCAGGAAATCGGGGAAGTCGCGCCCGGTCCGGATGAGCTGGGTCGGCAGCCCGCGCCGGTTGAGCCGCACGACGGCCTCGTAGAGGCTGCGGACCTCGGCCGCGTTGGAGGTGTGGACGTTGCCGTGGTAGAACAGCACGATGTCGCGCGGGCCGAGGCCGAGCGCGGCGCGGAGCCGGTCGTCGCGGGCCCGCGGCGTGAAGTGCCGGGCGTCGGCCGCCGGCCAGATCACGGTGCTCGGCACGCCGGCGGGAAGATGCTCGCGGAGGCGCTCGACAATGACGGTGATCCCGCGGGCGGAGCGCAGGAACTCCGCGGCGCGGCGCGGGTGGGACAGCACCTCGGGCACAAGGCCGTCGAGCTCGGCGTCCGGCAGGGCGGCCAGCTCGGCGAACGGCCGCCCGACCCGCGTCTCGAGGATCTCCTGCTCGTTGTCCTCGAGGTGCACGAACACCGCGCTGCCGTAGGCGTCGGCGACGCGGCCGCAGAACTTCCGGACATTCTCGCGCGAGGTCCAGGCATGGACGAGGCAGGGACCGCGGCCGTCCTTGAAGTAGGCGGGCAGGTGCGGGAGCTCGTCGAACTGGAGCGCCATGAAGTCCGCGCGGGGGAGCGCGCCGAGCGTCTCCTTGTGCGACGGCACGGCGACGACGCAGTCGTAGCCGGCGGCGATCAGCTCGTTGGCGAGGCTGGCGACGTGCAGCGCGCTGTTGGCGGAGAAGTCGCCGTAGAGGGCGAACAGGATGTTGCGGTCGCCCACGGGCCGGCGCCCGGCGCCGGCGAGCCGCGCCACCTCCGCGTCGCTGAGGGTCGGCCGCGCCCAGGGGAGGGTGGAAAGGTCGCGGATGGGCGACGGCGGGGGCGGCTTGGGGATCCAGCCGTGCTCGATGGCGACGCGGTGCGCGGACGTGACGAAGTAGATGCGCCCGCAGGCCGTCGTCGCCCGGATTTTCACCGGGCCGGCGCCGCGGGGGAGGTTCTCGGCGGTGATGAAGCCGGAGCGGGCGGCGGCCGGATGGTCGGGAAACCGCGCGGCGACGTCGGGGCGCTCGACGCCATACTCGCAGGGCACCTCGACATTGCCGAACTGGAGGACGATCTCGCGGACGGTGAACTCGGGATGGAAGCACCAGCCCTCGATGCGGGCCGGCCGCGTGATCACCTCCTCGGCGGGCGGCTTCTCGATGGCGCCCAGGATCGGGTGCGAGCTGACCGGCACGGCGAGCGGGCGGACGGGGTGCCAGGCGGTGCCGTCGGCGGAGACCTCGAGCCAGCCCTCGTAGAAGCCGAACGGCAGGTAGCAGATGAACTTGAACCCGCTCTCGGCGGCGGCGGCCTCGCCGGGGAACGCAGCCGCGACGTCGGCCCGGGTGATCCGGGCGACCGGCGCGAAGCGGCGCTCGCCGAAGGTGACCCGGACGTGGTTCGGCGCGGTGGAACCGGGGAGGAACGCCCAGCCGATCAGCTGGAAATAGTTCTGCGTCGGCTGGAACGGATGGATCGTCTCCAGGCTGTGGAGCGGGGCCGGCGTGCCGACGGCGCTCATGAGCCCGGGTTCCGTGCCGCGAGCTGCTGCTGTGCCTGGCGCAGCGCCTCCTGCGCGTGGGTGAGGTCGCGGAGGTAGTTGCCGGCCATTGCGTGCGCGGCGCCGAGCTCGCGGTTCGCCGCGTCGAGCTTCTGGACGAGGTCCTGGATGATGCGGTCGCGCTCCGCGCTGCCGGCCTGCGCCGCGGCCACCTCGGCCCGGAGGGCGGCGACCTGGGCGTTCAGGACGCGGTCGAGCTCGACGATGTAGTTGATCTTCCCCTCGAGCGCGTGCTCGGCCTGCCCGAGGATCGAGATGGCGTCGGCCTTGTCCGTCTCCTTCTGGAGCACGGTGTCCTGCAGCTCGAGCACGGTGATCTGCGAGCGGATGAGCTCCCCGCGGATGTCCTGGATGAGCCGCGTCTGCTCGGCGAGCGCGCGCTGGAGCGCGGCCGGGTCGGACGGGGCGGGAGGGGAGGACGGCGCGGCGGTGCTCATCGCAGCCTCCAGAAGTGACCGAGACCGCCGGGGGTGTGAAGCCATTTTCCCGCGGCCACGGGCGCCGCCGGATCAGCGCGCCCGGAGGCCGAGGCGCCAGAGCGCGGCCTGCCAGGCGCTGCGGCGCAGGTACGCGAGCAGGCGCGGGTGGCCCTCGATCTCCGCGTGCGAGAGCGGCCGGCCGAGGGCCCGGAGCCGCAGGCGGTCGATCTCGGCATGGCCCACCGATTCCATGCGGGCCGCCGTCTTCTGGTCGGGATGCACGCGGAAGCAGGCGAGGAAATACGGGAGCCGCACGATCCGCGCGCCGGCCGCCTGGAACCGCAGCAGGAGGTCCCAGTCCATCGCAAACTGGTAGCCCGGATCGATGCCGCCCACCCGGTCCCAGACCCGCCGGCGCCAGAACAGGGCCTCCTGCGGCACGAAATCATTGAGGCGCAGCATCGCGTCGTCGTGCGGCGGCAGGAACCACCGGCCCACCTCGCGGGATCGCTCGTCGATGAGGATGCGCTGGCCGTAGACGACGTCGACGTCGGGGTGGCGGGCGAACTGGTCGGCGACGAATTCCAGCGCGCCCGGCAGGTAGGTGTCGTCGGAATTCAGCCACGCCATGAAGTCCTCCGGCCGGCCTTGGGTGCGGGCGAAGGCGCGGGCGATGGCGTCCGCCTGTCCGCGGTCCGGCGCCGACTCCCAGCTGGCGAGTCGGCCGGCCCGGGCCCGGATGACTTCGACGCTGCCGTCGGTCGAGGCGCCGTCCTGGACGTGGTACGCCAGGCGCACGCCGCCCTGGCCGAGGACCGAGTCCATCGTCTCCGGCAGGAACGCCGCCTGGTTGAACGACGGGGTCACGATGCAGGCGGCCGGGCGGGAATCCGGGGCCGAGCGCGAGGGCGGGAAGCGCTCGGGCGCCACGGGCCGCGGGGCGTGGGTGGGGCGGACGGCGAACTGGAAATCGAGGAGATCGCGGTGCGGCCGGCGCGTCAGCCAGATGGGCCACCACCGGCGCGGCACGCGGAAGTCCAACTCCCGGGCGAGGTGCCACTGGCCGGACGCGTCACGAAACTCGAGCCGGCCCCGGTGGCGGCCGGGCGGGAGGATGGTCCAGACCTCGAATCCATTGCCGTCCGTGGGCGCCGCCGGGAACGCCGCCCGCACGTCGGGCCGGGGCAGGGCCGCGCGGCCGGGGCACTCGAGCCCCGCGACCAGCAGGCGGACGCCGACGAGCGGCGTGGACGGGAGGAAGCACCAGCCGCGCAGCCGCAGCGCGCGCGACGGCAGGTCGAGACTGGCGGGGGCTTCGATGTGGAGCTCGGGACGCACGCGGGTCCCTGGCGCCGGGTCGGCGCGAGGTCAGAGCTTGTAGCCGGCGTCGGTGGAGTCCTTCACGAAGGT
>CAZUQB010000287.1:0-3978 GCA_964622405.1 uncultured Opitutaceae bacterium
CACCTCCACGTCCTCTACGAGGCCGTGAAGGAGTTCGGCGCGATCGGCTGAGGCGCCCGACCTGGGAGCCTCGCGAGAGAGGGCGACCCGGCCGCCGCCATCGGCGGGCGGGTCAAGGCACCTCGTACACCTCGACCAGCGCCACTCCCGTCGTGCCACCGACCCCGGTGACCTTGGCGGAGTACACTCCCGGCGCCAGCGTGACCAGCAGCGCGGCGTCCTTGCTGGTCGTTCCGCTCAAGGCAAACGCCCCCACCGCAGTGCCCGCAGCCGCGACCTGGGAGTCACCTCCCCAGTTGTCATTACCCGCCACCACCACGGTGCTCCCACTGGTCGTCTGGGTGAGTTCAAGCTGGGGATCGGCCAGGAAGTTCCCAACCCCGTAGCCGCCGAGCGTCGGGCCGACCGCGCGGATCAGGACCCGGACCGGGGTAGCCCCTTCGACCACGAATCCAGCGATAAGAACCCCATCCCCTGTGCCCACCTGGGCGCGGGCCGAGACATTGATCAGTCGTGGCATGCCTGACGAAAAGCCGGCTCCCGAGGCGTCGTAGATCTCGGCCAGCGCGATGCCGGTCACATTGTCGGTCGCGGTGATCTTGGCTGAATAGACTCCCGCGCTGGGAGTCAGGTATAGGGCGGCATCCTTGCTGGAATCAGCGGCCAGCGGGAACGCCCCGAGGCTGTTCCCGACCGCGCGGACCTGGGCGTTCCCATTCCAATTGTCATTGCTGGCCATGGGTGAGCCGGCGCCTTGGAGGATGAACTCGAGGTTTGGATCGCCCATCGCCCCGCTCACCCCATAGCCCGTCAAAGTCGGTCCGACGCCGCGGATGAGCAGGGGCTTCGACCCGCTGGTACCTGCGCCGCCCACGACCAGCCCCACGATCAGGGTCGAGTCGCCTGCACCGGCCAGGGTGCGAACGGAGAGATTGGTCAGATGGCCCAGCGGGGCTGTCGTCACCACGACGTTCGCGGCGTTGCTGACCAGATATCCGGTGCTGGTGAAGACCACCACGTCGATCACCGCACCTGAATCCGCGGTCGTCAGTCCCGTCAGCGTCAGCGTGGCGCCGGTCTGGCCCGCGAGCGACACCCCGTTGCGTCGCCACTGATAACTGAGCGCGGAAGTCGCCGTCGCCCCGACGGAGAACGTGGCGGTCCCTCCCGGACCGACGGTCTGGGTGAGCGGCTGGGACGTGATCGAAACCGCGGGGTGGGCGGAATCGACCACGACGGTGAACGAATCCGTGGTCACGGAACCATATACATTGCTGGCCTTGAGGGTATAAACGCCCGCGTCCGTCGCCTGCGCCGACTGCAGATAGAGATAGGCCTGGTTCTGGCCGGGCACCGGCACGCCATCCTTCAGCCACTGCAAGGAGGGCGAGGTCCCGCCGATATCCGCGCCGGCGGAGTAGAAAATTCCGTTGAGCGGGACCTGATAGGGTGAGCTCGGGGGCTGGAAGTGAATGACGAAGGGCGCCACGCCGGGCGGCGCGGCCGGCAACTGGTACCGAGCGACCGTCGATTCACTGGCCCCAGCCGTGTTCACCACCACCACTTGCCCGTCGGTCCGGCAATTGAAGCGCACATCGAGATTGCTGGCCCACAAGTCGAATTCCAAGGAAGCCGACGCGCCACTCGATGCAACCCGGAGGAGCGTGACCAACTCCGAGGCCAACGAGAGTTTGATCGCATCATTCAACCCGCTGCCGATCATGACCCCGGTGGAAAAAGTGTAGTCGGTCGTTCCGTTCGGACGGATTCGCAGCAGCTGGTAGTAGGTGCCGAACGGCCCGTTCACCTGGGCACAGGCAACCGCGGATCCATCGGGCAACCCCGCTAGCCCGACCAGCTTTGACACTATCTGCATGGGCGCGAAAGCTCCGTCCACATTTCCATTGTGCAGCACCCGCACGATGGTCGAGTTGACTCCGAGGCGACCGACCAGAATCGAGCCATCGGTCAGGGGTGCAATGAAGTTACCTGCCGGGGTGGAAGCGGCAAAGGTGCCATCCAACTGTCCGGCCGGCGAATACCGCTGGAGCATGCCGCTCCCTGACTGGCCGTAGATGTTGCCCGCGCTGTCCACGGCAAAGCTGGTTCCAAAGGTGACGCCGACGCCCACGGAAATGGCCGGGAATGAAAGATCCTTGGTGCCATCGGCGTTGAGCCTCACCATCGCCCCGCTGGGTGAGGTTCCATTGACCAGAATCTTGCCATCGGGGAGCGCGACGATTCCCAGCGCACTGCCCGTGGTGCCAGCACTGAAGGTCGCGTCCACCGCTCCATTGTCACTGATGCGGGCCAGGTTGGTTCCCGAGGGGATTGCCACCCCTGAGACCCAGTCGAAACTGCCGGAGACGATCATCTTCCCGTCAAGCTGCCGGGCAAAAGCCGTGATGACCGCGGGCCGGGTGAAACGTGGGTTGAACGCGGGGTCGAGGGTGCCGTTGCTGAAGACATGGCTCAGTTCGAGCCGGGCGTTGTCGCGCGCCGCCGTCAGCGGGCCAAGGTAGAGCGTGTCGTCAAAACCGACCGCGGGAAGACTCAGATCATAGCTTGAGCCATAGGGCGTGGCGATCGTCGCAAACGCCGGGTCGTCGCTGCCGTCGAGATTCATGCGGCGCAACTTGGAGCTGAAGCCTTCTAGCACGGTATAGTAGATCTTCCCGTCACTCTGCACCGGCCCATAGCCCCGACCCGTCGGCGGTGACGTAAATGTCGCGTCCAACGCCCCGCTGGCCGTCAGTCTTACCATAGTGCCAGAGGGGCCATAGACCACCAGCAGGCTCCCCCCGCTCAGCGAATAAACCCGGCCCGCGAAGGAGGAGATCACACTCGGAGAGGGCGAGAAGGACCCATCAACCGCTCCGGTGAGGTCCAGCCGCGCAACATATTTTTCCACCCCTCCCAAGATGAAGGAACCGGCTATGAGGATCTTCTGCCCGTCTGCCGTGAGCGCCGCTGAAGCCATCGACAAGGTGCTCCCAGCCGGAAAGGGCGATTGAAAACTGGGGTCCACTCCTCCGTTGGCCTTGATCAAACCAATCGCGACTCTTCCCACTCCATCGATCGACGATAGGAAATTTCCATACACCATAATTCGGCCGTCGCTCAACAGGCGAAAAGTCACGGCACTATCGTTAAGCAACGTAGGCGTGTAGGACGGATCAAAGGAGCCATCCGCCAATACCCGTCGAATCAAGGTTCTCCCGGTATTGCTGTCGTATCCATACCCCACGAGCGCCCGCCCATCAGGGTAAACAAAAAGGACCCCCGAACCGACCGAAGTGACAATCGCAGGATCCGGCGGCACTTGGTGATAGCTTGAATCAATGGAGCCGTCCGAATTGAGCCGGATGCTCACGCCATTGACCTTGGTTCCGTTGACGTAGCTAAAGCTCGTGTTGATCACGACCTTTCCGCCCGGGTAGGGATAAGCCCTGACAACCCCGGAAGTGCCGCTGACGGTTTCAAAGGTAGGGACAAATGCACTATCCAGGGTCCAGCTTTGACCGACCGCCGACGCCACCGGCCACATCAGGGCAATCAAGATGCCCAAGCCGCGCTGTCTGAGGAGCCCGATTGACCATTTCGAGCTAGGATGGACCGCTCGCGTACCAATATGAAAAGGTACCTGTCTGGCCTGTTCGTGAATTTCCCTGATCATATGACGAGCATCTCCCATTTTCCACCACGCGAATACGGTCTTTCACTGATAAACGACAAGATAAGCATGGGGTTTTCCAGAACAGACATTTTACTACCGGTAATCCGGTAGCGTGTCGTCTTGCGTCGGCCCTACCTTCATTGTAGCAAGTTGCCCGCCTGCTTTTCGTTCCCATTGCCGAATGAAGTTTCTTTCCTGTTCATGCCTCGCCGCGGCATTGGTCGTGCCTTCTGTCGCCGCCCCGCCTTCTTCCGACCTCTACCCGTTCGGCACGACTGACATCAAGGACCTGCGCCGGCTGG
>CAZUQB010000288.1:0-3976 GCA_964622405.1 uncultured Opitutaceae bacterium
TCCAGCACGCGGTCCAGCGTGGCCGCGTCGAGGAGTTTCCTGGCCAGCACCACCTCGCGCAGCGTGCGGCCGGACGCGAACGCCTCCTTCGCCACGGCGGCCGCCTGGTCGTAGCCGATGAGCGGATTGAGCGCGGTCACGAGCATCAGGGACCGCTCCACCAGTTCGCGGCAGCGGGCCTCGTCCGCCTCGAGGCCGGCGACGCAGCGCTCGGCAAAGGTCCGCGTCGCGTTCGCCAGCACCTGGATCGACTCGAGCAGGCAGTGCGCCTGCAGCGGCAGGGTCGCATTGAGCTCAAAGTGACCCTCCCGCCCGGCCTGCACGACTACCTGGGCCAAGCCCTGCGTGTACAGGCACGCCTGGACGAGCATCTCGCTCATGACGGGATTCACCTTGCCCGGCATGATCGACGAGCCCGGCTGCGTCGCCGGGAGCCGGATCTCGCCCAGCCCGGCCCGCGGCCCCGAGCCGAGCCAGCGGACATCCTGCGCGATCTTGGCGAGCGCGGAGGCGACCGCGGCCAGCTGCCCGGCGACCTCGACGGCATCGTCGCGGGCCCCCTGCGCCTCAAAGTGATTCGCCGCCTCGCGCCACGCCAGGCCGGTCTCCGCCTCGAGGCGCCGGCAGACGCGGGCCGCGAACTCGGGATGGGTGTTGAGGCCGGTGCCGACCGCGGTGCCGCCGATGGCGAGCTCGCCCAGGACGGCGACCGCGCGGTGCGTGCGCTCGACGGCCTTGCGCACCTGCGCGGCGTAGCCCGAGAACTCCTGGCCGAGCGTGAGCGGCGTCGCATCCATCAGGTGCGTGCGACCGAGCTTGATCACGCCGGCAAACGCCGCGGCTTTCCCCTCCAGCTCGGCGGCCAGCCGCTCCAGCGCCGGCGCGAGCTGCCGGTGCAGCGCGACCGCCACGCTGACGTGGAGCGTGGTGGGGATGACGTCGTTCGAGGACTGGCCGAGGTTGACGTGGTCGTTGGGATGCACGGGGCGGCGCGATCCGACCGGCTGCCCGGCGAGCTGGCTGCAGCGGTTCGCGATGACCTCGTTGGCATTCGTGTTGGTGGACGTCGCGGAGCCCGTTTGGAACACGTCCACGGGAAACTGGGTGTTCCACTTGCCGTCGGCGACCTCGCGGGCGGCCTGCTCGATCAGCCGGGCGAGCTCGGGCGGGAGCAGGCCCAGGTCGGCGTTCGCCTGGGCACAGGCCAGCTTGACGAGACCGAGGGCGCGAATGAACGCCTCGGGCAGCGTCCGTCCGCTCACCGGGAAGTTCAGCACGGCGCGCTGCGTCGAGGCGCCGTAGAGCGCGTCATCCGGCACCGCCATCTCCCCCATCGAATCGCGTTCAGTCCTCATGGGCGAAGGCTAGCCAGCCGGGGCGGAAACTCAAAAAATCAATCGGCCCGCCACGCGGGCGGGCCGGAGAAGACAGCCAACCGGGCTGTGCCGGTCAGAAGCGGTAGGAGACGCGATCGCCGCCGACATCGACGCGGCTGACCACGTCGGACTCGGACAGCCGGCGTTCGGTCAGGCGGCGCGCGGCATGCTCGTCGGTGCGCAGGGCGGAATCACCGCTGACGCTGGCGGAGGCGAGCCAGGCGGTGCCGCCGAGGAGGCGGGACCGGCGGGACTCACCCGGGACATTGACCTGGGTGAGCGGTTCGCGCACCGGCCGGCTCTCGATGCCGCGGAGCGAGCGGCTGAGCATCTGGTCGAGCTCGGGATCGGCGGCCTGGGCGGCGGCGAGATTCTCGGCGATGTAGCGGGCCGACGGACTGACCTCGACCGGCACGACGTGGGAAGTGGTTCCGACATTCGTGGACGCGGGCACCGCCACCGGGGCCACCGGCGCAGAGTCGGACGAAGCCACGGCCGCGACCGGCTCGGATACCGCCATCGGGGCGCTCACGGCCGGCGCCGCGGACTCCCGGGCCACCCCGGCAGCGGCTGCGCCAGATCCGGCCACCGTCGCGACGGCCGGCTCAAACACCGGCGTGCGCTCAACGGTGCGGTACTCGCTCACCATCACAAAAGTCACGGCCAGGATCGCCGCCGCGCCAACGGGCAGCTGGTAACGCGCCACGCGCGCCCCAACCTTGATGAACGGAGCCCACCATGGACGCGGCTCCACGATGGCCGCGAGCTGCTTCGCGCGCATGCCTCGTTGGAAATCATCCCAGAACTCGGGCGGGGGTTGCTCCGCGCGTTTGACGCGCAGCAGGTCTTCCAGGGTGACCGTGACTCGGTGGGGTTTCTCGTTCATCGGCGGATATAAGGCTGCAGCTCGGCCTGGAGCAGCTGCTTCGCGTAATGCAGACGCGAGCGCACCGTGCCCACAGAGCAGTTCATGATTTCGGCAATCTCCTGATGGCTAAGACCATCAATCTCAAACAAGGTAATCACGGTGCGATGTGGGATAGACAGTTTTTGCATCGCCTCGTTCAATTTTTCCTGAAGTTCCCGGGCAAAGGTCTCCCTGTCGGCTCCTGACTCATCTGTCAGGGCATTAATGACTTCCGTGGATACCTTGTCGTCCTCGTTGATCTTTTCGAAGCTGAAAAAGGTCCGCAACCGATTCTTCCGGAGGTGGGTGAGGGTCGAATTGACCGCAATCCGGTAGAGCCAGGTAAAGAAGGTGGATTGGCCTTGGAACCGGTTGATCGACTGGAAGGACTTGATGAAAGCGTCCTGGGTAAGGTCCGAGGCGTCCTCGCGGTTGGACGTCAGGTTGTAAACGACCGAGTAGACCCGGTTGCGGTACTTGGTGACCAGCTGGTCGAAGGCCTCGACCTCGCCGGCCTGGACCCGCCGGACAATCTCCATGTCGGAGTCGGCCTCGAGCTGACGCTCAGGGGACGCCACCAGCGTTTTGCCGAGTGTCTTGGCCGCATCCATGACTCGGGGAGGGTTAAATCGAATGGCCGCCGGGGCAAACGGAAATTCTTCCGGAAATGCCTAAACCGACGGGCGCAGGGCGGCCACCTGGGCCTGCAGCACGTCGCCCAGGCTGCGCAGGAGGGGCGTCGGAGCCTCATCGGGCCACGGCAGGAGAGCGTCGGTCGCGACCTTGGTCTCCGCCAGCACCGCCGCAGCCACGCCGTCGAAGATTCCGAGCTCGCGCATCTGCTGGAAGTGCAGGCCGGCCTGCACCGGGCGCTGGCCGGTGATCTCGGCCATGAGCTCGTCGCGGGCCGTGGCGGGCAGCCGGTCGAGCAGCAGGAACAGCGGGAGCGTCAGCTTGCCGCTGGCGAGGTCGGTGCCGAGGGTTTTCCCCACCCGCTTTTCCTCGCCGAAGAAATCCGCCAGGTCGTCGTAGATCTGGTACGCGATGCCGAGGTGGCGGCCGAAGCGGCTGGCGGCGTCGACGTAACCCGGCGCGGAGCCGGAAAGCCGGGCGCCGAGGAAGCACGACACGTGGAAAAGCTCGGCGGTCTTGAGGTCGATGATCCGCTGGTAGTCGGCGCGCGACACGTTGGTGGAGCCGCGGCGGAGGGTCTGCATGATCTCGCCGGACACGACGCGGCGGGTCGACGCCGACACGGCCGAGCAGACCTCGTTGGTGGGAAACTGGGTCGCGAGGTTGAGGGCGTGGGCGAACAGCGCGTCGCCCAGCAGCACTGCGGCGGTGGCGCCGAACTCGCGCGTGGCGGTGCGGCGGTTCCGGCGCACGTCGGCGCCGTCCATGATGTCGTCGTGCACCAGGGTCGCGAGGTGCACCAGCTCGACCACGGCGGCCACGCGGACGAGTTCCGGGAGGACGACGCCGGGGCCGCGCCACCCGCTCAGGAACACCAGGGCGGGCCGGATGCGCTTGCCGGAGGTGTCGATGCAGTAGTCGGCCATGGCCCGGATCTCGGGCTCGAAGGCCGCCAGCTGCTCGCGCAGGAACACGTCGAGCGCCGCCATCTGGGGGCCCAGCTGGCCGAACACGCTGGCAAAGGCGTGGGCCTTGGACGGGACCGCGGCGGGTGTGGGGG
>CAZUQB010000289.1:0-3960 GCA_964622405.1 uncultured Opitutaceae bacterium
TCGTGGTTGTCCATGATCGTGTTGCGGGCGGGCGGGCCAAAGGCGCGGCGCTTGACCGAGGTGTACTTGATGATGTCGGTCTTGAGCAGGAGGTGACGGCAGAGCAGGGCAAAATCATGCGGCGTGGTCAGGTCGCCCTCGGAGAGGCGCCGGTTCGACGGCGGCAGGCCGTGCGGCGTGCGAAACGTCGTGCGGGTCATGCCCAGCTCGCGGGCCTTCGCGTTCATGAGGTCCACAAACGCCGGCACCGCGCCGGCGGCCGTGCGGGCCAGGGCGTAGGCGGCGTCGTTCGCGGACTGGATCATCATCGCGTACAGCAGTTCCTCGACGGAGAAGACCTCGCCTTCCTTCAACCACACCTGCGTGCCGCCGATCTTCGAATCCGGCGCCGTCACCGTGACCGGCGTCTGCAAGGTGAGGGCTCCGCTCTGCAGCTTGTCGTGGATGACGGCGAACGTCATGAGCTTCGTCATGCTCGCCGGCGGGCTCGACTCGCCGTCGTGGTCCTCGAACAGCACACTGCCCGTGGCGGCGTCCATGATGACCGCGCCCTTGTAGGCCGGGCCGGTTTCCACGGGCTGCCTGGCGCGACTCTTGGCCGCCTGGGCGGTGGCCGGCGACAGCGCCAGCAAGCTGACGGCGATCAGGACCGGGACAGTGCGGAGGAAACGCGGGAAAAGCATGCGCGAGAGCGAAGAGGATTTTCTTCCCGCCGGGCGAGCAGAATCCGCACCGATGCGGCGGGCGCGAGCTCGCCCGGCCGGTCTACACCTGCTCGAGCGGCAGGTCGTGGAGCTTCAGCTCGGGGTTCTTCTCGGTGAAATAGCGCATCGTCCAGTCGTTCGGGAACAGCACCACGGGCTGGTCGAGCTTGTCGGTGCCGAACGTGACCCCGGTGGCGACGATCAGCCGCGAGAGGTCCGGGAGCGGCGTGGCTGGGTCGGCCGGCGCCAGCCATTTCATGAGCGTCCAGTTGCACGGATCGAGCCGGGAGGCCGCGCCGTACTCGCTCTCGAGCCGGAACTGCACCACCTCGAATTGCAGGGCGCCGACCGCCGCCAGCAGGGTGGCGGTGGTCATGCCAGCGCGCAAGTTGATGGACTGGACCACGCCCTCCTGGAGCAGCTGGTCGAGTCCGGCGCGGAATTTCTTCGCATCGGCCGGATTGGGGTTCGCGATGAACGTGAACACCTCGGGCGGGAAGCGGGGGATTTCGTCGTAAACGATGGCCTTGTCCTGCGTGAGGGTGTCGCCGATGCCGAACTCGCTGTGGCCGACCAGGCCGATGACGTCGCCCGGCCAGGCCTCGTTCACCGTCTCGCGCTCCTGCCCGAAGAGCTTGTGCGACGAAGACAGCCGGACCTGGCGTCCGGTGCGCTGGTGGGTGACCATCATGTCGCGCTCGAACTTGCCCGAGCACACGCGGATGAACGCGATGCGGTCGCGGTGCTTCGGGTCCATGTTGGCCTGGATCTTGAACACGAAGCCGGAGAAACGGCTGTCGGTGACCGGTACGACCGAGGTCACAGGGGGCAGGGGCGAAGCATCAGCGGAGTCCGCGGCTTCGCCGCTACTTTTCCCGGCACTTGCCCCCTGTCTCTTGCCACCTGCCGTCCCGGCGGCGGCACTGCGCCGCGGCTGCGGCGGAATCGAGTCCTGCAGGAAGCCGTCCAGCAGGAGCTGGATGCCGAAGTTGTTCACCGCGCTGCCGAAGTAGACCGGCGTCTGCTTGCCGGCGCGGACGGCCGCGAGGTCGAACGGATGGCCCGCGCCGTCGAGCATCTCGAGCTGCTCCGTGACCTGCGCGAAAGTATAGTCGTCGAGCTTGGCGCGGACCGCGGGATCCTCGAGGGACGTCACGTTGACGGGCGCCTGGTAGGCGCCGCCCGGCACGCGCTCGAACAGGTGGACCTGGCGGCTGCGGCGGTCGAACACTCCGCGAAAACCCGGACCGTTGCCGAGCGGCCACACCACGGGCGACGACTGGATGCCGAGCACCTGCTCGAGCTCGTCCAGCAGCTCGAGCGCGTTGCGCGTCGGCCGGTCGCACTTGTTCATGAAGGTGAAGATGGGCACCCCGCGGCGGCGGCAGACCTCGAACAGCTTGCGCGTCTGCGCCTCCACGCCCTTGGCGGCGTCGATCACCATCAGGGCCGCGTCAACGGCCGTCAGGACCCGGTAGGTGTCCTCCGAGAAGTCCTTGTGGCCGGGGGTGTCGAGCAGGTTGACCGCGTACCCGGTGTAGTCGAACTGGAGCACCGTCGAGCTGATCGAGATGCCGCGCTGTTTCTCGAGCTCCATCCAGTCCGACGCCGTGGCCCGCTGGTTCTTGCGCGCGGTCACCGTGCCGGCGAGGTGAATGGCGTTGCCGTAGAGCAGGAATTTCTCGGTCAGCGTCGTCTTGCCCGCATCGGGGTGCGAGATGATCGCGAAGGTGCGACGGCGGGCGATTTCGGCGGCTGGTGACATGGCAAAGGGTGCCACGGTACCGGCCGGCGACTGCGGCGCACGAAAAAAATCGCGGCTCCCTCACCCGGATGCGGCCGGGCGCCCGACAGAGCGGCGGCCCGCCGTGTAACTTTTTCATCCGTGCGGTGTTTGTGGGGGCTCAACCCAATCCACCCGCCGTCCCGCCGCCATTCGTCCCCGCGATTCAACCGCTGGTCGTAATCACGGTTGGCGCGGCCGGCGAAATCTCAGTCCTGTTCCCATGCGAAAATTCCTGAAGTACCTTGGTCTGGCCGTGCTCGGCCTGATGGGCCTCCTCGCGGTCATCCTGGGGGTCGTGTTCTACAAGTCCGGCGTCATGCTGCGCCGCCAACATGCCGTCACGGTGGCGGCCCCGGTGCTCCCGATCGATCCGGCGGCAATCGCCCGCGGTCAGCACCTCGCCGCGACGCGCGGCTGTCTCGACTGTCACGGTCCCGACCTCGGCGGCGCCAAGGTCATCGATGATCCCGCGATGGGCCGGCTCTACGGTCCCAACCTGACGCTGGGCCCGGGCGGCCGCAGCCCGTCCTTCACGGACGCGGACTTCGTCCGCGCCATCCGCCACGGCGTCGCCCCCGACGGCCGCGGCCTGTTCCTGATGCCCTCGACCGATTACTCCCATTTCACCGAATCCGACATGGCCGATCTCATCGCCTATGTGAAATCGGTGCCGCCCGTGAACCGGGCCCGCGTGCCGGTCACGGTGGGACCGGTGGCGCGCGCCCTCATGCTCGCCGGCAAGATCCGCCTGGCGGCCGACGAGATCGATCACGCGAATCTCCGCCCCGACGTCGTGACGCCCGCCGTGTCGGTCGAATACGGCCGCTACGTGGCCGCCTCCTGCACGGGTTGTCACGGTCCGAACCTCTCCGGCGGCAAAATCGACATCGGCCCGCCGGACTGGCCGCCGGCGGCCAACCTGACCCCGCATGCGTCCGGACGCCTCGCGCAGTGGAGCGAGGCCGACTTCCTGCGGGCGCTGCATGACGCGAAGCGTCCGGATGGCTCCACGTTGAGCCCCGTGATGCCCCGCGCCTTCAGCGGCCTGAGCGAGACCGAGATGAAGGCGCTGTGGGCCTATCTGCGGACCCTGCCGGCGGTGCCGACGGGAGTCAGGTAACTGGGGGGAAAGTCCAAACGCCAAACGGCCAAAGGCCAAAATCGTCCGAGTTGGGAGAGGGGGGAGATTCCCCGCTCTCACTGCCACGGACCTCGTTTGGCCTTTGGCATTTGGACGTTTGGCGTTTGGCCGTGTGGCGTTTGGAGGTTTGGCATTTGTCAGGAAGGCCTGAGAAACTCCCAAGGCCCCGCCTCCCGATTCGTGCTTTGACCTGCGTCGGCGGCGCTGCGAAGACAACGGGATGCCGACTCCGTCGTTGAAGCTGAAGGCGAACGCCAAGCCCCGTGTACTGGCTGGACACCCGTGGGTGTTTGCCAACGAGGTGGAGGCCCTGCTGCCGGCGGAGCTGG
>CAZUQB010000290.1:0-3952 GCA_964622405.1 uncultured Opitutaceae bacterium
GCCCAGAGCAACCGCAACATCGGCGGCAAGACCATCGAGGAGAACGGCGCCGAGTACATCGTCCGCGGCCTAGGGCTCGTGCACGCCGCCGCCGACCTCGAGTCGGTCGTGATCCGCCCGCGCAATGGCACGCCGCTCTACCTCCGGGAGCTCGCGAAGGTTCGCATCGGCGGCGACTTCCGGCGCGGCGCGCTCGACGTGAACGGCCGCGAGGTCGTCGGCGGCATCGTTGTGATGCGCTACGGCGAAAACGCCTGGAAGGTCATCCAGGACGTCAAGGCGCGCCTCGCCGCGCTGGCGCCCGGCCTGCCCCCGGGGGTGACGGTCCGCTCGTTCTACGATCGCAGCGATCTGATCAGCCGCGCGATCGACACGCTCAAGCACGCCCTGACCGAGGAGATCATCCTCGTGACACTCGCGCACATCCTGTTCCTGTTCCACTTCCGCAGCATCCTGATCGTCACGCTGCCGCTGCCGGCCTCGCTGCTGATTTCGTTCATCCTGATGGACCGGTTCGGGATCCCGTCGCACATCATGTCGCTCACGGGCATCGCGATCTCGATCGGCGTGCTGGTCGACGCGGGAATCGTGATGACCGAAAACGTCATCCGGCATTGCGAGCGCGCCGAGGAGCAGCTCGGCCGCCGGCTGACCGGGCCGGAGGTGTTCACGCACACCCTGGAGGCTGCAACGCAGGTGGGCCGACCGATGTTCTTCTCGATGATGATCATCATCCTCGCCTTCGTGCCGGTGTTCCTGCTCACGGGTCAGGAGGGCAAGCTCTTCCACCCGCTCGCCTACACGAAGTCGTTCGCGCTGATCGGCGCCGTGCTGCTCGCGATCACCGCGGTGCCGGTGTTCTGCACGCTCCTCGTGCGGGGGCCCTTCAAGCCCGAGAGCGAGAACTGGCTCATGCGGGGGCTGCTGCGGATCTACGACCCGGTGCTCGACTGGGCGCTGGGTCACCGCAAGACCGTCCTCGTCCTCGCCGCTGCGCTGCTCGGGTGCTCAGCCCTGGTCGCGTTCGGCCTGCCGCGGTCGGTGGCGAACCTCGTGACCCGCCACACGCCGGTGCCGGCGCGCTGGACCCATGGCTTTGGCAGTGAGTTCATGCCGACGCTTGAGGAGGGATCGCTGCTCTTCATGCCCGTGCTGCTGCCGGCGACGTCGCTCACCGAGGTGCAGCGCATCATGGCGTGGCAGGACAAGGTCATGAGCCAGGTGCCCGAGGTGGCGTCGGTGGCCGGCAAGCTTGGCCGCTCGGATTCCGCCACCGATCCCGCGCCGATCGAGATGATCGAGACCACGATCATGCTGAAGCCGACCGACCAGTGGCGCCCGGGCATGACGAAGCAGAAGCTGATCGCCGAGCTGTCGGCAAAGCTGATGAACGTGCCCGGCTACGTGCCCGGATTCCTCCAGCCCATCGAGAACCGGATCCTGATGACCAGCACGGGCATCCGGGCCCAGGTCGGCGTGAAGCTCTTCGGCGACAACCTCGACGCCCTGCAGCGCAAGGCCTTCGAGATCCAGCGAGTCGTCGAGCAGGTCGAGGGCGCCACCGGCGTCGCGCCATCGCGCGTGCAGGGCAAGCCCTACCTCGAGATTGCCGTCCGGCGCGAGGACCTCGGGCGCTACGGCCTGCGGGTCGACGATGTGCTCCGCTACGTCGAGACCGGCCTCGGCGGCACCACGGTCGGCACGACCCTTCGCGGGCGCGAGCGCTGGCCGATCCAGGTCCGGCTGGAGCAGGCCGACCGCGAGGACCTTGAAAAGCTGGGTGAGCTCCCCCTAGCCACGCCCTCGGGCGCGGCGATCCAGCTCCGGCAGGTCGCGGACATCCGCCGCGTGGTCGGGCCCAACGAGATCCAGAGCGAAAACGGCCGCCTGCGCGTGTTCGTCCAGGCCAACGTCGGCGACCGCGACCTCGGCAGCTTCGTCGAGGAGATCAAGGCGCGAGTCAGCCGCGACGTGAAACTCGATCCCGGGATGACCGTCGAGTACTCGGGCCAGTACGAGCATCAGCTCCGCGCCCGGCAGACGCTGTTGTACGTGTTCCCGGCGGTCCTCGCGATCATCTTCATCCTGCTGGTGGTGACGTTCCGCTCCGCCGCGGAGGCGGCGCACGTGATCCTCGCAGTGCCGTTCGCGCTTACGGGCGGAGTCATGCTGCAGGCGCTGCTGGGCTTCAACTTCAGCGTCGCGGTGTGGGTCGGCTACATCGCGCTCTTCGGCACGGCGATCCAGACGGGCGTCGTGATGGTCGTCTACCTCGAGGAAGCGGTGAAGAAAGCGCGGGCCGCCAAGGCGACCCGCGCGGAGATCGGAGTTCGAGACTCGGAATCCGGCGGGACGCAGGCGAGCACCCCGGACCTTGCTCTGACCCGTGCAGAACTGGTGGCGGCGGTGAAGGAGGGGGCGCGGCTGCGGTTGCGGCCGAAGGTGATGACGGTCGCCACAACCGTCGCGTCGCTGCTGCCGATCTTCTGGAGCCACCGCACCGGCGTGGAGATCATGCAACCGCTCGCCACGCCTGTGATCGGCGGCATGCTCTCCAGTCTCGTGCACATCCTGGTGGTCACGCCCGTGATCTTCGCCTGGCTGCGCGAGCGCGATCTCGCCCATCCCGCCACTTAGGAGCCTGTCACCATGAACCCGCGAGCCCACCAGATCGCCGCCGTCCTCAATCAGCAGCGGGACGCCTTCCGGGCGTTTCTTGCCGCGCGGGTCGGCAGTGACGCCGAGGCCGAGGACCTGCTCCAGCACGGCCTCCTCAGGGCCCTCGAGCGCGCGGACGACCTGCGCGACGAGGCCAAGCTGGTGCCGTGGTTCTATCAGCTGCTGCGCCACGTCCTGATCGACCACTACCGGGCGAGCGGCGCCTCCCGGCGGAAGCTGGCCGCGCTGGGACTTTCCGGCTCGGCGCTCGGGGAGGACGAGCCGGCCCCGCCCGAGGTCTGGCAACGCCAGCTTTGCGCCTGTCTGGGCGGTGTCATTGACACCCTCAGGCCCCGGCACGCCCGCCTGCTCCGGTTGGTCGAGTTGGAAGGGCGATCCGTCCAGTCGGCGGCCAAGGAACTGGGACTGTCGGCGAACCACGCCAGCGTCACCCTCCACCGGGCCCGCGCCGAGCTGCGGGTGAAGCTCGGCGCGTTCTGCGGTGCCTGCGCCGACGGAGCCTGTCTCGACTGCACCTGCGCGCCGAACAAGGAAAAATCCCGGCGCGTGTAAGATTCGGGCGCGGGGTCCGTCTCCGGGATGACGCCACTCATCCATGACCCATCCCACCGTGCCCAACTTCCCGCCGCACCCTCCACTCCTGTCGCTCGACGATTCGTCGGGCCCGGCGACCCCGCCAACCGACCTGGATTGCCTTTCCCCCGCGGCCCGGCGCAGGCTGGACGGCCAAGGCCGCCCCATGCACTCGCTCGAACTGAAGGCCCCGCCCGTTGCCCTCACGCTGCTGCTCGGCGGCTTGGCGGCCGGGGCCGACCGTCTCCTCCCCGCGGCGAGGGTCGCGGTGCCGGGCGCCGAATTGAACGCCGCCGGTTTGGCGCTGGCCGGCATGGTGGTGGCAACGCTGGGCGTGATTTCGTTCCGGAAGGCGCGCACCACCGTGAATCCCCTGCAGCCCGAGAACGCCTCGGCCCTGGTCGTGACCGGCATCTATCGCGTGACTCGGAATCCGATGTACGTTGGCCTGCTGCTCGTGTTGCTCGGCTGGTCGGTGTTCCTGCGCAATCCCGTCACCCTGGTCTTTCCCGCCCTGTTTGTCGCCTACATGAACCGTTTCCAGATCCACCCCGAAGAACGCGCCCTGTCCGCCCGCTTCGGCTCAGCGTTCGACGCCTACCGGTCCCGGGTGCGCCGCTGGCTCTAGCCGCGAGGTCGCCTCACCAGGGAGTCCCTCATCGGAGCCTAGTATCAATTACCGAAGATCAGCGGCCCCCCC
>CAZUQB010000291.1:0-2015 GCA_964622405.1 uncultured Opitutaceae bacterium
AGCGCCTTGCGCGTCGCGGCGTCGCGCTTGCGGTCGGTCTTCACTTCCAGCACCCGCACGCCCTGCAACGGCAGGGCCGTGATCAGGGCCGCGAAGTGTTCCCAGTCGCGGACCGCGACGTGCTCCACGCCGTGCGCGGCGCAGAGGCGGGCGAAGTCGATCCGCTGCGGCGTCGCGAAATACTCCTCAAAGGCCGGACCGGACTGCGCCACCGGCAGGTGCTCGAAGATACCCCCACCCTGGTTGTTGATCAGCACGATCGTCAGCGAGCCCCGCAGGCGCGAATGCACGAGGAACCCGTTCGCATCATGCAGCAGCGCGAGGTCGCCGGTGAGGAGCACGGTCGGACGGCTACCATGGGCGAGGCCCAGCGCGGTCGACAGGGTGCCGTCGATGCCGTTCGCCCCGCGGTTGAACCGCGGCTCGATGGCCCGCTCGCCGCGCGGCCAGAAATACTCGACGTCGCGCACCGGCATCGAATTCGCGACGAACAGGGGCGTGCCGTTCGGCAGGTGCCGCGCGAGAAGCCACGCTGTCCGGCCTTCAAACATCGCGACCTCGTGCTCGAGGGCTCCGTCCAACGCGGCCCGCGCCTGCGTTTCCAGCGTCGCCCAGCGTCGCGCATACGCCCCGCCCGAGTCCGTCCCACGGAAAGTCTCCACCAGCGCCTCGAGCCCGCCCGTCGCCGCCTGGGTACGGCCGTGCAGCGCGTCACGGTTTCGCCAACCCTCCCCCACTAGCAGGGTCGGGGCGTCCGCCGCGGCGAGCCACGCCCGCAGGACTTTGCTGGTCGGCCAGGCGCCGATCGCCAGGACCCGCTCCGGCCTGAGCTCCGCCGCCACCGCCGGGTTGCGCAGCAGGGTGTCGTAGGTCGTGACCACGGTGGCCGTCCCGGCCGCCTGGTTCCGCAGCGGTGACAGTCCCTCGGCCAGCACCGGCCAGCCCAGCTTCGCCGCCAGCGCCGCAACTGCGCCGGCGAACCGCCGCGGGTCGGCCGGCTGGTTCGGGCCGACCACGATGACGCCGCGGTCAGTCGGAGGAAACGCCGGCGGTTCCGCCACCGAGATAGCAACGGCGGGCGGAACGACCTCGGCTAGGAAAGCGCGCCAGTCGGTCGCCGTCTCGAGTCCCGTGCCGGGCGCCCCGGGCTCGGGCACCAGCGGATCGCGGAACGGCAGATTGAGATGCACCGGCCCGGCCGCGGGCGCGAGCGTCCGGCCATAGGCGTGAACCAGCGTCTGCCGGAGATAGCGTAGCAGCGCGAGGCTGGCCTCGGGCACGGCGAGCTCGTGGTAGAACTCCACGTGCGAGCCGAAGAGTTTCTGCTGGTCGATGGTCTGGCCCGAGGCGCACTCCCGCATCTCGGGCGGCCGGTCGGCCGTGAGGACCAGCAGCGGCACCCCGCTCTCTTGCGCCTCGATGATTGCAGGGAGGTAGTTCGCGCCCGCGGTGCCGCTGGTGCAGACCAGCGCGGTCGGTCGGCCGTGCTGCCGAGCCAGCCCCAGCGCAAAGAAGGCGGCCGAGCGCTCGTCCAGCACCGGGATCGACTCAACGGACCGGTTGCCCGCAAACGCCAGCGTGAGCGGGGTCGAGCGCGAACCCGGCGAGATCACCGCCTGCCGCAGGCCGCAGCGCACGAGCGTCGCCACGAGCACGCTGCCCCAGAGCGTGTTGGCCGTGCGGAAGTCCAGCGGTGATTCAGGCATGGAAACACAGTGAACAGGAATCCGGCGCGGTGGCTAGCCCGCGTTGAGCGGCGGACAGGGATCGCCGCGGGCGCGGCGTGATGCCCTGGGGGCATGACAGAGAGCGCCAGCAAGTATTTCAGCTAATCGCCGGAGTCGGATAAGCTCAGGCATGGCCACCGCGCCATCCAGTTCCCCGGCCCCCGGGCCGGCGCCCGCCTCGGAGTTCTCGCTGGCGATCCAGACGCTGCTGACCCTCGCGCGGCAGCGCGACGGCCTCAACGAGGCCGGCTGCCGCACGCTGCTGGAATTCTTGGAAACCAGCGGCGT
>CAZUQB010000291.1:2115-3938 GCA_964622405.1 uncultured Opitutaceae bacterium
CTCACGGTCACGGGCCGCGACCTGGTCGACCAGGCCGCCATGCGCTGCCTGCGCTCGCTCAGCCAGGCGGCCCAGTCGCTCGCCGACACCACGCACCCGGTGGTCCGCGAGGCGTGCGCCCTGGTCCGCACGACCGTCGCCCAGCTTCCCCGTCCTGATCCCTCGCCATGAAAACCCGTCACGTCGTGCCGGTGGTGATCGCGCTCGCGATCCTCGCCGCCATCTTCGCCGCCAAGTTCCACGCCATGTCGCTCGCCCGCGCCGCCCAGGCGGCCATGGTCCGGCCGGCCACCACCGTGAGCGCGACCGCCGTCCGCGAGGAGACCTGGCCCAACACGATCGCCGCCGTCGGCGCGCTGGCCAGCTACCGGGGAGTGACGATCAAGACCGAGATCGAGGGTCTCGTCCGCCGCGTCGCGTTCGAGTCAGGCGCGACGGTCGTTGACGGCCAGGCACTGATCGAGCTCGACGACTCCGTGGAGGCGGCCTCGCTGCCCGGCCTGGAGGCGCAGGCCCGCCTGGCCCACACGAACCTGCTCCGGGCGCGGGAGCTCCGGGCGCAGAACACCAATTCCCCGGTCGATCTCGACGCCGCCGAGGCCACCGCCGCCCTGACCGCCGCCGCGGTCGACCAGCTCAAGGCCACGCTGGCCAAGAAACACATCGCCGCCCCGTTCCCGGGCCGGCTCGGCATTGCGCTGGTGTATCCGGGACAGTTTCTCGCCAAGGGCGAGGCGGTGGTCCGGCTCGAGACGCTGGACCCGATCTACGCCGACTTCTCCCTGCCCCAGCAGGAACTCGCCCGCGTGGCGGTCGGCCAGGGCGTCGCGGTCACCGTCGACGCCTACCCGGACCAGGCCTGCCCGGCCCGCGTCATCGCCATCGCGCCGCGCGTGAATGACGCCACCCGGACCTTCGACATCCGCGCCGAGCTCGCCAATCCCGGCGAGCGCCTGCGGCCGGGCATGTTCGCCCGCATCGAGGTCGTGCTGCCGGCCACCCCGCGCGCCCTCGTCCTGCCGTCCACTTCGGTCGTGCACAACCCCTACGGCGAGACGGTCTATGTGATCGAGGACGGCGTGGCGCACCAGCGCTTCATCCACACCGGGCCGCAGCGCGGCGACCTCGTGCAGGTGACCCAGGGCCTGAAGGCGGGCGAAACGGTCGTCACCTCCGGGCAGGTCAAGCTGCACCACGGCAGCACGGTGCGCATCGACAACTCCCTCGCGCCCCTCGCTGAGTCCGCCCCGAAGCCGAAGGAAAGCTGAGGGCTCCCGCCATGCGCTTCACCGACCTCTTCATCCGGCGGCCGATCCTGGCCACGGTGCTGAATCTCTTCCTCCTGCTGGGCGGCTGGCTGTCGTACCGGACGATGGTGGTGCGGCAGTTCCCGGAGACGAACAACGCCGTTGTCAAGGTGACCACCGTCTACCCGGGGGCCAGCGCGGACCTGATGCGGGGCTTCGTCACGACCCCGCTGGAGCGCGAGATCGCCTCGGCGGACGGCCTGGACTACGTCGAGTCGGTCAGCACCCCGAGCATCTCGGTGATCACGGCGAAGCTGCGCCTCAACTACGACCCGAACGACGCGCTGACCCAGATCACCTCCAAGGTGAACCGCGTGCGGCGGGAACTGCCGGCGGGCGCCGAGGACCCGGTCTTCGACGTCTCGATCGGGCAGTCGACCGCCGCGATGTACCTGCGGTTCGCGAGCGACCAGCTCGACGCCAACCAGATCACCGACTACCTCGTGCGCGTCGTGCAGCCCAAGCTCTCGACCGTCGAGGGCGTGCAGAAGGTCGAGATCCTCGGCGGCCGCACCT
>CAZUQB010000292.1:0-3931 GCA_964622405.1 uncultured Opitutaceae bacterium
AGTACACGGTCTGGACCTTGCGGCCGGCGGGGCCGGTCTGGAGCGTGACGAGCGTATTGCCGAGCATCTTGCCGGCCATCTCCTTGGCCTCGTGCTTGGTCTTGCAGAACTTCACGCCGCCCTTGAAGCCGTCCGTGAACGTGCCCTTGCCGCGTCCGCCCGCGTGGATCTGCGACTTCACCATCGTGGGCCCCTCGGGGAGCTCGCCGAGGGCGATGATGAAGTCCTCGGGGGTCTTGGCCGGGGCGCCCTTGGGCACCGGCACGCCAAATTTCTCGAACAGGGCCTTGGCCTGATACTCGTGGATGTTCATGGGAAAGAGGCGGGCAGTAAGCCAGAAGCCGCCCCGGATAGGCACGAAAAAAAGCGGGCCGGGCTGACGGTCCGACGGCTTTGAACCATGGCTAATTCCGCGCGTTAGCTGGAGCGGGAGGACCTACTTCGTCGCGTTACCCACGGCCGGGCGCCCGGATGTCGAACCGCCTCGCGCCCAAGGCACTTCGATGATTGCGCGGCCGGGCCGTGGACGGCAGGCTGCGACCCATGCAATCCCACGAGGTTCTCCGGGAGGTGTTCAAGAAGACCAGTGCCAAGCAGATTGCGGCGGACCTCGGTCTGTCGCTGTCGCTGATCTACAAGTGGACCGAGCCGCCGGCGGATGATGCCGGCAGCGGCTCCAACAATCCGCTCGACCGCGTGGGGCAGCTCATCCGCACCACAGGCGATCCGCGCCTCGCGCAATGGGTCGCGGAACAGGCGGGCGGCTTCTACATCCGCAATCCCTCGCAGATCCAGCACCCGGGCCAGCTGATCCCGATCACGAACGACATCGTGCAGGACTTCGCCGACATGCTCGCGACCATCGCCTCGTCCGCGGCCGACAACAAGGTCACGCCCGAGGAGGCCAAGAAGATCCGCGCCCGCTGGGAGGATCTCAAGAGCGTGACCGAGGGTTTCGTGCGCGCCTGCGAGGGCGGCAACTTCGGCGAGGCCGCGGAGCGCGCGGCCCGGAAGCCCGGGACCGACTGACCCGGGCCCGCCGCCGGCGGGTCACAGGCGCCAGAACGGATGCTGCGTCAGGTCGGCGCGGGCGCGCAGGCGCCACACGGCGAACTCCTCCTCGCCGAATCCCTTCAGGCGGACCAGCTCGTGGTCCGTGCCCAGGAGGGGGCCGTGTTCCTCCAGCAACTCGGCCACCGCGGTGTCTCCGCGGACGGACTCGGAAAGCACGATGTCGTCGCCGGCGGCCTGCGCGCAGAGGCGCGCGGCGAGGTTCACCGTCGTGCCGAAGTAGTCCAGCCGGTCGTTCTGGTTGATCGCGATGCACGGGCCATGGTGCAGGCCCGCCTTCAGCACGAGCGGGTGGGGCGCGGGCGCCGCCCGGACTCCGGCCGGCAGGGGCGCCGCCTCGGGATGGGCCAGCAGCTGCTGGGCGCGGACCAGCGCGCGCAGGGCCGCCGCCGGCTGCGGAAACACGGCCATCACGGCGTCACCCATCGTCTTCACGATCGCGCCGCCCTCGGGCGCGATCGCGGCGCGCAACACCTCGAAATGCGTCAGCACGCGGCCGAAGGCCGGGGCGTCGCCGATGTCCTTGTACAGGCGGGTGGAATTCTTCAGGTCCGTGAAGGCCACTGTGAGCGCCCCGACGGAAACCTGGCTGCCGGGGCGGAGCACCTCGCGCGAGAAGAGGTCGCGGAACAGCTGCAGCGCCGTGACCTCGGCTGCGGTGGTGGACTGGTCGCTCCACTCCACATGCTCGACGACGGCCAGCTGGGTGTCGGCCGCGGGATTGGACAGCGTGAGCCGGCTGCCCGGGGCGAGGGCGAGTTCCTCCCCGGCTGTGGCCCCAAGATCCACCTCGGCCGCGGTGGGGGCGCCCGGCTCGAGGCGGATGGCCTGGGGCCGCGGCATGCCCGGGGCGCGCACCCGGTAGCGCCCGGGCCGCAGGGCGAGCACGAACGGCTGCCGCGCGCCGGGCGCGAGCCGCTGCTGCGCGACGATGTGGGGCGTGACCTGGGGACCGCCGACGCAGTAGTCGAGGCGCGGGACGTCGCGGATCGCGCGGTTGGGCGTGAAGGTCAGCTCCACCGACTCGTCAAAGTTGGCCGTGAAATCCAGCCGGCAGGTGTCGCAATGCACCGCGGGCTCAAGCGCACCCAGCGACGTGACGGTCGACTTCGCCCCGCGGCAATGGGGACAGAGCACGTCCCAGTGAAAATCCAGCAGGCCCACCCGGGTGGCGTGCAGGCACAGCTGCAAGGTTTGCCGGCGTCCGGCCTGCCACTGGTCGGCCAGCGCGTAGGGCCGGATCTTCTGGCAGGCGAGATCGTCGGCCCCCGTCACAAAGTCCATCAGGCGCGCCGTGAGCGGCTCCGGCTGTCCGGCCTCGCGGTGCAGCCGGGCCCGGATGGTGGCGAGACGGCCGCGCGCGCCGGGCACGAGTCGCGCGGGCTGGCTCAGCTCCGAGATGGTCAAACCCCGGGCGGCAAATTCATCGTAGCGGCGAAACACCCTCTCGGTGACGCTCCGCACCTGGCGCCCGATGGAGAGCGGCAGCACCAGGCGGCCGACCCAGCCCGACGGCAGGAGGCGCATCTCGTACGTCAACGTGGTGCCTCCGCCGACGCGGGGCGCCAGTTCGCAGCTCATGATCATGCGGGCGACCGGCCCGCTGGAGTAGACGCGGTGCACCGAGAACCGCCGGGGCTCTTCCCACTCGAACGCCTGCTCCTCCCACTCGATCACGAGGCCCATCACCCGCGCCCGCAGGCGGCGATGCGCGGACGGACTGGGCACCACCTCGACCGCGGGGTAGCCGCAATCCCGGTTGAATCGGTCCGTGTTCGACACCAGCGGCCAGAGCGCCTCCGGCGGGGCACGGAGATCCCACGTCCAGCGAAACGTCTGCTCTGGCAGGGGCATGCCCGATGATACGGTCCGGCGGGTGGGATGGTTGCACCGGCTCCGACCTTGGCCCGGCCTACGCCGGCTTGGCCGCGAGGAGCTGGCGGGTGAGGAAGGTGGTCTGAAGGGCGGCGAGCTCCTTCAGGCCCTTCTGCGCCAGCGCGAGCAGGCTCTGCAGCTGCTCCGGCGAGAAGGTGGATTCCTCGCCGCTGCCCTGGACCTCCACGAACTGGCCGCGGCCGGTCATCACGACGTTGGCGTCGACCTCGGCGTCCCGGTCCTCGAGGTAATTCAGGTCGAGCAGCTCGGCGCCGCCGCAGATGCCGACGCTGACGGCGGCGACGGAATCGGAGAGCGGATTCTCGGCGAGGACCTTCTGGTCGAGCAGCCGCTGGATCGCGAGGCGGGTGGCGAGATAGGCGCCCGTGATGGAGGCGGTGCGCGTGCCGCCGTCGGCCTGGAGAACGTCGCAGTCGACCCAGAGCGTGTTTTCGCCAAGCTTCTGGAGGTCGATCACGGCGCGGAGCGAGCGGCCGATCAGGCGCTGGATCTCGACGGTGCGGCCGTCGATCTTGCCCTTGGCGATGTCGCGCTGCTTCCGCTCGAGGGTGGAGTAGGGGAGCATCGAGTACTCCGCGGTGAGCCAGCCGCCCTTGACGCCCTGCTGGCGCATCCAGGTCGGCACCTTGGGCTCGATGGTGGCGGCGCAGATCACGCGAGTCGCGCCGAAGGAGACGAGCACGGAGCCGGTGGCATGCGGCGCGATGCCGGCCTCAAAGGCGATGGGACGGAGCTGGGCCGCCTGGCGGCCATCAGGACGGGAGGGCATGGCGCAAGAGTAGCGAGTAGCGGGTAGCGGGTAGCGAGTAGAAAAGCCGCGTCGATCAGCCCGCTCGCTACCGGATCGAGCATTACGGCCTCGGCCGTTCCTCGCGCTCGATGGGTTTGATCGGCTTCGTGGTCGCGCCGGACTGCTGGGTCATGAACGAGATCAGCCGGTCGTTGAAATCCTTCGCGGGATCGT
>CAZUQB010000293.1:0-3916 GCA_964622405.1 uncultured Opitutaceae bacterium
GTCACGAACACGATCGTCTTGCGGTGCTCCTGCCAGATCCGCTGCAGGTCGCCGTACAGCTGCTCCCGGGTGAGCGCATCGAGCGCCGCAAACGGCTCGTCCATGAGCAGCACCCGCGGATTCGGGGCCAGCGCCCGGGCCAGCGCCACGCGCTGCTTCATGCCGCCCGAGAGCTCATGGATGTAGGACCGCGCGAACTTCTCCAGGCCGACCAGCTTCAGATAGAACTGTGCGACCTCGGTGCGCTCCGCCTTGGACAGCCCCGGTTTCAGCGCCAGCCCGAACCGGACGTTGTCCAGCACGTCGAGCCACGGGAAGAGCGCCGATTCCTGGAACATCACCATCCGGTCGCGGCCGGGATGCGTGATCGGCGCCCCGCCGGTGAGCACGTGGCCCTCGTCGGTCGTTTCGAGGCCCGCGATGATGTTCAGCAGGGTCGACTTGCCGCAGCCGCTCGGGCCCACCAGGCAGATGAACTCGCCCTCCCCGACCTCCAGCGAGACGTCGGCCAGCGCGTTGATCTCGCGCCCGCCGGACCGGAAGCGCTTGCTCACGTGCTGGACCGAGAGCTTGGATGGCGTCTCGTTCTGGATTTCGGTTTGAACGGTCATGGCTGCTGGCTGAACAGGCGATCGAGGGGAATGGCGTCGCGCAGAAAGCCCACAGCCTGGGCGTCCTTCACCACCGACGCGAGCTGCACCTGTGTCACCTGGTCGGTAAACCGCAGGCGCCGCCAGGCGCTCGCGACGAGCGCCGCCGAGATCTCGCGCTTGGTCTCCGCCGAGAGCCCGGCACGCACCTCGGCCTGGGCGGCCGCGGGGTTCGCCCGGATCCAGGCGGTAAGTTCGGCGTGCGCGGCCCGGAACTTCTCGGCCAGCTGCGGATGCTCCCGGAGGAGCCGCACGCTCGCCACCAGGATCGTCGTGACCGCGTCGGACTGGTCCACGAGCACCTTGGCCCCGGCATCCAGCTCGAGCCGGGAGACCCATGGCTCCACCGTCCACACCGCGTCCAGCTTGCCCTGGCTGAACAGGCCGAGTTGGTCGGGGTTGGCGGTGGGCAGCACGGCGACATCGCCGCCCGTCAGGGTCACCCGGAAGCCCTGCTGCTTCAGCCACACCCGCGCCGCGACATCCTGCGTGTTGCCGAGCTGCGGCGTGGCGAGCCGGCGGCCCTTGAGGTCGGCGGCCCGCTTGACGGTGGTGCCGTTCACCACGAGGGCCGCCCCGCCCTCCGCCGCGCCGGCCAGCACCCGCACCTCGTCGCCACGCGAGCGGATGTAGGCGTTGAGGGCCGGGTTGGGCCCGACATACGTGAGGTCGATCGAGCCGGCGAAGACCGCCTCCATCGCGCTGGGACCGGCGTTGAAGGCGAACCACTGGATGGTCACGTCGGGGCCGAGCCGCTGCTCGAACCAGCCGCGCTGTTCCCGGGTCGATCGGCTGCCGATCACGCCCTGTGCGTGGGTCACGTTGGGGAAATATCCGACGCGGAGGACGGTTGGCTCCGCCTTCACCACGCCGGCGGAGAGAACAAGGAGCAGCCAAAGTCTGAGGTTCTTCATGGCGGACATGGCTTAGAAGCTGACCTGGAACCGGGAGATGAGGACCTGCTCATCCTGCTGCAGGATGGGCGACGCCGAGACCGCTGGCGAGTTCGCGGCGAAACCGAACCGGGTCTGGTAGTAGTCGAATTTGAGGGAAACGGTCTTGCTGAGATACCAGTTCACGCCCGCGCCCAGCGAGGTGGCCTCGCTGGCATTGGTGGAAGCCGACGCGAAGAGCGGAAACGCCGCGTCGTCGACCGAGAGATTGGCCACCCGGCCCGTGAGCTCGAACGCGCCCCAGGTCCCGGCGTCGAAGTCGAAGTTCACGCGCGGGACCACGCCGTTGTAGGACGAGTCCTCGCCCGTGAGCACGAAGCCCGCGGCCACCTGCCAGCCGTGGTTGCGGATCTCGGCCTTGGGCCCCGCGGCGTTCGGGCGGACATTGACGGTCGACACGACGTATTCCCCGATCGCACCGAACGGTCCATGGCGGAAATCGACCTGGGGCGAGAGGCGCCAGTTGCGGCCGTCGGCAATCGTCGCGGCGTTGTACGCGAAAAACGTCTGCTGGCCGTCGGTGCGATAGCCCGAGGTACGCCCGGCCGTCGTCTTCTCCCGCCCCACGCTGCCCGCCACGCCGAACGAGAGTCCCTTCAGGTCCGAGTCCTGGTCGTTCCTGAAGGGCGTCGCGAACAGGCGGACGACAAAATCCTTTTCATTGTCGAAGTCGCTGTTCGTCGATGATCCGCCGTCCGCCACGCCGCCAAAGATCCCGACGGCATAGTTGAGGGTGCCGCCCAGCAGGTCGCCCGCGGCCTGCACCCCAACGTCACGGTTCGGCACGAGGTTGGTCACGATCGAGCGCTCATTGAGAAAGGTCCACGAGTCCGACTGGAGGAGCTCGAGGCCGATCGGTGGCTTGAACTTGCCGAACTTGAGTTGGAGCGCCTTGGAGAGCGTGACGCTGAGATTGGCGTCGAGGATGCTGACGCTGCTGCCGCCGAACTCGGGCACGAGCTGGAACGCAAAGTTCCTCGCAAAGGTGCCCTCCGTGATGATGCGGGCGCGGCGGAGCACAAAGGCGTTGTTCGTCACGCCCTGGTCACCGAAGAACAGGCGCGAGTCGAGCTGCACGAGACCGCGCAGGCGGATCGAGTTGGCGTTGTCGCCCGACGCGAGGGTGAACCCCTTGTCGGAGATGCTCACCTTGGGCGCAGCCTTGGTCTCGGCGGCGGCCGCCGCCTCGCGGAGCTCGAGCTGGTGCGACAGGGCCCTGAGCTGCTGCTCAAGCGCGCGCACCTGCTCGCGCAGGGCCTGGAGGTCCGCCTGGTCGGCCGGAGCCGCCACGACGGGGGCCGCGAGCAGAAGCGCGGCCGTGATACGAATGATGGTCCTCATGGAACGTTGGTCTGGTCTTCTGAGGAGAAACCTCCCGGGGTCGGGTCAGTCCTCGCGTGGTGGTGGAGGTTCAGGTTTTCGGGGCCGCCGGCGGCTGGCCGGTGGGCGGAAAGGATGGGGTGTCGGCCGGCGCGAGCCGGGTCTTCTCGGTGCGCTCGATCTGCGTGACCCGGCCGTCGTGCACGACGAGCTGAACCACGCCGTAGCGCAGGCCGGCGACCTTCTCACGGACAATGGCAACCCACGCCGGTTCATCCGGCAGCGGGGAAAAGGAGCGGGTTTCGGCGGACATGGCGGGGAAGGTCAGATGGTGTAGTCGCCCAGCAGCTGGTGCAGCACGCCCTCGGTCTCGTCGAGTCGCGCCCGGGTGCCCTGGCGCGCGAGGCGGCGCGCATGCCGCGCGGGGATCCGCAGCGGGCCGGGACTGTTCTCGGCCTCGGTCGTGAACGGCAGCGGCACATTGTCGCGGCGGAGTTTCCGCAGCGTGATCTCGACGACGTCGGCGAGCGTATAGCGGTCCAAGATGCCCGCGATCGCGTTGCGCACGTCGAGCATGAGCATCCGGAGCCCGCAGTGCGCCTCATCGGGGCACGTGCACTTCTCGTACGCCGTCTGACTGACGCAACCGATCGGGGCCAGCGGTCCGTCGAGCACGCGGACCACCTCCCCGATCGTGATTTTCTTGGCCGGCTTCGCGAGGCGGTACCCGCCGAACTTCCCGCGCGCGCTGGTCACGTACCCGGCTTCCTTCAGGGCCTGCATGATCTGCTCCAGGAACTTCACCGGCAGCTGCTCGTTGTCGGCCAGCTCGGCGACCTGCACCAGCGACCGCCCCACCTCCGCGGCAATGCCGAGGTTGATCAGCGACCGAAGCGCGTATTCGCCTTTTTTCGAGAGCTTCATTTGGGTACTTTTGTAATCTACATTAAACTAGTAGGGTTTAAGGCAAGCCCTGATTTTGAGAATTTTACG
>CAZUQB010000294.1:0-3906 GCA_964622405.1 uncultured Opitutaceae bacterium
CCAACATCGTCGGCACCCGGCTCACGACCATCAACGCCGCCCTCACGACCGCGCGCCTCAACCGCATCAGCCTCGAGACGCAGTACGCCCAGGTCGAAAGCTACCGGAAGGAAAAGCGCGATCTCACCGAGATCTCCTACATCGCCGGGCACTCCACGGTGCCGTCGCTGAAGAGCCAGCTCGCGACCCTGATGCAGAACCAGTCGGTGCTCGCCGAGCGCTACCTCGAGCGTCACCCGAAGATGGTCGACATCTCGAACCAGATCTCCGTGGTGCAGGACCAGCTCGAGAAGGCCATCGAGCTCGCCGTCGCCGACCTGGCGACCCGCCTCAACGAGGCCAAGCACACCGAGGCCAACCTCCAGGCTGAGTACGCCGCCGCCGAGAAGGACTCGCTCCGGCTGGGCGACCTCAGCATCGCTTACAAGGCGCTCGAGAACCAGGCCACGGTCGCCAAGGCCAACTACGTCCAGATCCTCAACCGCCTCAACGAGACCACCACGTCACGGAACCTGGAGAAAATTCCCCTCCACCCGCTCGACCCGGCGGTCGTGCCCAGCGGCCCGTACGAGCCCGACGTGCCCCGGATCATCCGCACCTCGTTCGGCCTCGGCCTGCTGGTGTTCTTCGGCATCGCGGTCGGCCTCAGCTTCATCGACGACCGCATCAAGAGCGCCTGGGACGTCGAGTCCTTCATCGGCGCCAACCTGCTCGGCATCATCCCCGATCTCTCGTCGGTGAAGGATGACGAGAAGTACAACCTGATGCTCTCCGGCCAGCAGGTGCCTGGCGTCGAGGCCTTCCTCAGCGTCTACAGCTCGGTCAAGATCCACTCGAAGCTGGACTTCCCCAAGTCGATCCTGGTCACCAGCACGATTCCCGGCGAAGGCAAGACCCTGATCTCCTGCAATCTCGCCGGCTCGTTCGCGCGCCATGGCAAGAAGACGCTGCTGATCGACTGCGACCTTCGTCGCCCGATGCTGCACCGCCACTTCAAGCAGGCCAACAACACCGGCATCATCACGTGGTTCGAGGCCGGCGCCGATCTCGAGCAGGACCCGACCACCAACCCGAGCCTCGGCATCATCCGCATCAGCGACAATCTCAGCCTGCTCTGCTCGGGCGGCCGTTCCAAGAGCCCGACTGAACTGCTGGAGAATCCCGTCTTCGGCCAGTTGCTCGAGCGCTTCAAGAAGCACTACGACCTCGTGGTCGTGGATTCTCCTCCGCTCGGCGCGGTCACCGACAGTCTCCTGATCGCCGAGCGCACGGACGAGGTCATCTACGTCTGCCGTTTCAACCGTGCCTACCGGAAGCACATCCGGCTCTACATGAAGGCGCTGCGGAACGGCAAGAACGAGGTCCTCGGCGTGGTCCTCAACGGTCTCTCCCCGCGCCGCGTCGAGTACTACAGCAACTACCGGTACTACCGGAGTTACAAGAAGTACTACGGCAGCCAAGGCTAGCGCCCGCGGCTGGGCTTCGAAGCCCCGGGAAAGTGACGAATTCCGAATTTGGCTGCCCACGGAACACACCGAAGACACGGAAGAAAATCCCGTCCCTCTCAGCTTCCGCGTGTTCCGTGTATTCCGTGGGCAACCCTAACCGGACCCCGGACTTCTCGGTCTTTCAACTTTCAACTTTCAACTTTCAACCCAAGCATTGGCCCGTGCCTGCGCCGTCCGCCTTCCTTCCCGTCGATTTCGATCCGCGCCGCCCCGTCGCGCTCATCGCCGGCCAGGGCCTGTACCCGCAGCTGGTCGCGGCCGCCATCCGGCGGGCCGGTGTGCCGCTGCGGCTGATCGCGTTCGACGAGGAGACACCCCCGGAGCTGATCGCCAGCTTTCCCGAGGCTGAACGGCGCACGCTGCTGGTGGGTCAGCTCGGCAAGATGCTCAAGGCGCTCAAGGAATTTGGCGCCGGCTACGCCCTCATGGCCGGCCAGATCACCCCGCGCCGCCTGTTCAAGGGTCTTCATCCCGACCTCAAGGCCACGCAGATTCTCTTCTCCCTCAAGCGCCGCAACGCCGAGACCATCTTCGGCGCCATCGCCAAGGAGATCGAGGCCATCGGCGTGACCCTGCTCGACGCCCGCGCCTTTCTCGACGACCAGCTCGCCACCGCCGGGGTCATGACCGGCCGCTCGTTTCCGATCGACGACGAGTATGTCAGCCACGGGGTCCACATCGCCCGGGAATGCGCCCGTCTCGACGTCGGCCAGGGCTGCGTCGTCCGCAAGGGCACCGTCCTCGCCGTCGAGGCCTTCGAGGGCACTGACGAGATGATCCGCCGCGCCGGGACCTTCAAGACCGAGGACGCGCTGTTCGTGAAGACGGTCAAGTCCCACCAGGACTACCGGTTCGATGTCCCGTGTTTCGGCCGCCGCACGCTCGAGTCCATGCGCGAGGCCGGCGTTGCCGCCGCCGCGCTCGAGGCCGGCCGGGTCATCATGCTCGACCGCCCCGCCGTGATCGCCCAGGCGAAGACCTGGGGCATCAGTCTCCTGGGTTTCGAGTGACTCGGACCACTCCGCCGCTTGCGCTTTGGCGTGCGGCGGTCCATTGATGCCGCCATGAACCACGACGTCGTCACCGTCACCGTGAAAGGCGTGATGCCCACCGCCAACGGCTGCGCCATTTTCCTGGGGGACGAGTCCAAGACGTTCGTGATCTACGTCGACCATTCAGTCGGCAATGCGATCCAGATGACGCTCGACGGCGTGAAGAAGGACCGGCCACTCACCCACGACCTCATCGGCAACATCATGCTCGGCCTCGACACGCGGCTCGACCATGTCGTCATCAACGACGCGCACGAGGGCACGTACTACGCCCGCATCATCCTCCGGATGGAGAACGAGCTCGGGAAGAAGATCGTCGAGATCGACGCCCGCCCCAGCGACTCCATCGTGCTATCGCTCCAGCAGAAGCGCCCGCTGTTCGTCTCGCGCGCCGTCTTTGACGCCGCCGAGGACATGACCGAGATCCTGGAGCGCGTCCGTCGCCAGCAGGCCGAGGAACCCGGCGAGGATGAAACCTGATCCCGCGCCGGTCCCTGCGCTGCCCCTGCCGCCCGGGATCGTCCCCGGCCTGCCGCTCACCGCGCTGGCCCCGATGCAGGACGTCACCGACCTCGCCTTCATGCGGGTCGTCGCGCACTACGGCGCGCCCGATTATTTCTTCACCGAATTTTTCCGGGTGCACCAGCAGTCGACGCCCGAGAAGCACATTCTCCGGTCGATCGACGAGAACGCCACCGGGCGGCCCGTCTTTGCCCAGCTGATCGGCGAGGACCTCGGCCATCTCGCCCGCACCGTGCGCGAACTGCTCCGCCATCCCGTCGCCGGCATCGATCTCAATCTCGGCTGTCCGGCGCCCAAGGTCTACAAGAAGAACGTCGGCGGCGGCCTGCTCCGCGAGCCCGAGCGCATCGACGAGATTCTCCGCCTGCTCCGCGACCTCGTGCCCGGGCTCCTCACGGTCAAGATGCGCATCGGTTTCGAGGACCAGCGGCATTTTTCCCAGGTGCTCGACTCGATCAACCGGCACCGGGTCGATCTCCTCTCGGTGCACGGGCGGACGGTGAAGGAGATGTACCGCAGCGAGGTGCACTACGACGCGATTGCCGCCGCCGTCCGCCACGTGCGCTGCCCGGTCCTGGCCAACGGCAATCTCTTCTCCGCCGCCCGCGCCGCCTCCGTCCTCGCGGAGACCGGCGCCGCCGGCGTGATGATCGGCCGCCACGCCATCCGCAATCCCTGGATTTTCCGCCAGTGCCGCGAGCGGTTCGCCGGCCAGCCCGTCCGGCGGGTCTCGCTCGCCGATGTGCGCGAGTATGTCGAGCGGCTCTACCGGGAAACCACCGTGCCCGGTCTCGCCGAGCGGCTCCACGTGAACAAGATGAAGA
>CAZUQB010000295.1:0-3892 GCA_964622405.1 uncultured Opitutaceae bacterium
AGGACCCAATAGGCCGGCTCGGCCCAGCCGCCGAGGCGGAGCGCGGCGGCCCGCGCGACGTGGATGACCAGGCTGTGGGTGAGGTAGATGCTGTACGACATGGCCGCCAGCCGGGCGACGAAGCGGTCCGCCGGCAGCCGCCATGGCGCGGACTCCGCGGCGAAGCCGACCACAACCAGAAATGCCGCCGCCAGGCCCGTGAGTCCCCACGCATAGAACGCCCGGGCCGGGACCAGCGGCGAGAGCGCCACGAAGGCGAGGGCCGGGACCAACAGCCAGCGGAAGGCCGATGCGACCCGGCCCCAGGCGGAAGGCGCCCAGGCCCGGAGTCCGGCCGCCCAGAACCCGAGGACCAGTCCCTCCAGCCTCAGGTGGGTCGCGAGCACCCGCCCGCTGAACTCGTCGATGGTCGGCGTGGTCTCGAGGAAGGTCCGGCACAGGGGCGAGACCAGCACGAGCGCCGCGAACAGCAGGTTCAGCCCGAGGCGAGCCCGGAGCGCGAGCAGGACGATGACCGGCAGGCAGAGGTAGAAGTGCTCCTCGACGCACAGCGACCAGCTCACCGAGAAATACGGCATCTTCGGATAGTAGTTTTGGAGAAAGAGCAGGTAGCCGGGATCGAACGCCCCGCGTTCCGGCGCGAACCAGCGCACGGCGAGCCAGGCCAGCGGCAGCATCACCAGGTAGGGCGGAACCGTGCGCAGCGCCCGCCGCAGGAAGAAACGGGGCCAGCGCACGCCGCCGGTCGCGCCATGCTCGCGCCAGAACAGCCCGCCGATCAGCCACCCGCTCAGCACGAAGAACAGGTCGACGCCGAACTGGCCGACCCACGACAGGGTCAGCGCGGTCGGCCGCCGCACCGGGCTCATCACGGCGAGGTGCGCGAGCACGACCATCGTGATCGCGGCCGCCCGGACCGCGTCGAGATTGAAGCTGCGCCCGCGGGCCTCCGGCGCGGCGACGGTGCCCGGGCCGGTCGTCATGCCGGGTCGCGCCGCGGCTTCAGCGGCCGGCAGGGCGAGCCCGCCGCGATCATCCGCGCCGGCAGGTCCTTCACCACGACCGACCGCGCGCCCACCACCGCCAGCTCGCCGATGGTCACGCCCGGGCCGACAAACACGTCGGCCGCCAGCCAGGCATTCTCGCCGACGGTGATCGGGCGCGCCACCAGCGGCATCGACCACTGGTCGAAGTCATGGGTGCCGGCGCAGAGGTGACAGTTCTGGCTGACATTGGCGCCGCGGCGCAGCGTGATCGTCGCGAGATTGTAGAGCGTGACGTTCCGCCCGACCATGCTCCTCGGCGCGAGCGCGAGGCGCCAGGGATACGTCACCCGCGCGGTCGGAAAGATCACGACGCGCGACGGCTCCGGGATGTCGGCACCGAAAAGGCGAAGCAGCCGGGCCCGGAAGCCGTGCAGCGGCCGCGGGCTCCAGCGAAACAGCGTGGCCTGCACGAGTGTCCAAAGTCCGCGCAGCACGACCTCGCCCCGGGAGACCGGCGTCACGCAGTTCTGGCCAAGGTAGGGCGCTTCTGGGCTGGACACGTCCCGGAGTCTTGTCCGGCCGCCGCCGGGCGCAACGGGGAAAAACACGGCCCCTACCGGTCCGCCGCGAGTGCGGCAAAGTCCTCGAGAAATGACCTGGCCACCACGCCGTAATCGAACGCCCGCGCATCCTGCCGCGCCTGGTCGGCCAGCCGCCGGCGGCGCTCGCCGTCCTCCAGGAGTCCTGCGAGGCCGTCGGCCAGCCGCTCGACCCGGTCGTCCGCCTGGTGGTCGAACACCAGGCCGTTGGCGCCGGGCCGGATCACATCCTCATAGCAGTCGAGCGCGGACACGACCGGCACCGCCCCGGCGGCCATTGCCTCGATCGGCGCAACGCTCAGGCCCTCGCCCTTGGCCGCGAGGCTGGGATAGCAGAACACGTCGAAGGAGGCGTAGACGTCCGCGAGTTCCGGCGGAGCATAGATCGGCGGCGAAAACGTGATGCGATCGCCGGCCCCGGCTGCGAGGGCCCGCAGGCCCGCCACGTAGGCCTCGCCGCCGCCGCCCTCGGCGACGGTTTGCGGTCCAACCAGGTGGAGCCGCCAGTCCGGCAGGCCCGGCCGAAGCGCCAGGCGCGCCGCGGCCCCGAGCAGGAGTTCTAGGCCTTTTTCCGGGTTGATCCGGCCGACATAGCCGATCGTCAGGGGCGACGTGCGACGGCGATCCCGCTGGTGCAGGGCCCAGTCGATCGGGTTCGGCACGACGCGCGTGCGGGTCTCGAGCCGGGGATTCTCGCGGCGGACCTGCGCCCGCACCGCCTCGCTGGTCGCCACCACGCGGTGCACGGCGCCGTAGAGGCGGCACTGGCCCTTCGGCATCCGTCCCAGCACGGCCACGACGCGTCCCGCGGCGGGCTTCAGCCGCGGCAGCCAGACCGGCAGGGCCACGGTGTTGAGGACGACGATGTCGGCGGGCGGCAGGCGCCGGTGCACCCGGGTGCCCCAGATGAAATCGAGCACGAGGTTGCGCGGCAGGGAGCGCGTGTGGGTGAAGCCCGGCAGCCGGATCATGTGGAATCCCTCCATGTCCTCCTCGTCCGCGAAGCCCGGCCACCGGCGGGAGAGATACGTCACCTCATGCCCGGCCGCGGCGAACTCGCGCGCGAGGCGGTGCCAGATCTTCTCCATCGCGCCGCCGGCCACGGTGGGCACCGGCAGGAAGAAGCCGCTGACGATGGAGATTTTCATGCCGCGGTGGGGTGGCGCGCCGCGGCGAGCGCCGCGAGCAGGCCGTCGGCCGCCCGCCGGTAGGTGTAGCCGCCGATGCGGGCGGCGACGGCGGCGGCGAGGGCGCCGCGCGGCGTGGCGAGCGCGCGCTCCAGCGCGCGGCGCAAGCCGTCGGGCTCGGCCACGCTGAACACCCAGCCGGTCGCGCCGTCGGTCACGAGGTCCTGCTGGCAGCCGACGCGGTCACTCACGACGCAGGGCACGCCGAGGTGCATGGCCTCGTTCACCGCCAGGCCCCAGGTCTCGTACAGCCCGCGCGAGGGCAGGACGAACACGTCGGCCAGCAGGTAGCGCGCGGGCATCTCGGTCTGGTTGGCGAAGGGGAGAAAGTGAACCTGCCCCGGCCGGGCGCCACGGGCGGCCGCGCGCAGGCGGTCGCGCTCGGGGCCGTCCCCGACCAGCACGAGCGCCGTATCGGGACGGTCGAGGGCGAGGAACGCGGCCAAGAGTTCCGCGGGCTGCTTGGCCGCGACGAATTTCCCGGCGAACAGCACCACGCGGGTGGCGGGAGCGATTCCGAGCTCGGCGCGCAGGCGGGCGGCGGCGTCGCGGTGCCGGGCCTCGCGCGGATCGTACAGCGAGTCATCCACCGCATGCGGGGCGAAGAAGAGCTTCGCGGGCTGCACGCCCAGCGCCGCGAAATAGGCGCGGTTCGCCTGGCCGACGTAGGTGACCGCGGCAAACTGACGGTAGAGGACGCGCAGGACACTCGTGCGCAGCCAGCCCGGGGCCGGCCGGCCGAGGAAGTGGGAGTCGCCCCGGAACACCAGCGGGACGCCGCAGCGCCGCGCCCAGGCGATCACGCGAAGGTGGCTGGCGTAGGCGTAGCCGAACAGCAGGACGGCGTCCGGCGCCCAGGCGGCGAGGCGCCCGGTCAGCGTCGGATTGCGGAGGCCCCAGAAGTGCTCGGTGCCGGGCCGTCGCGCGACATTGGGCACGAATTCGTGCGCGTAGCCCGACCGCAGGTCCACGTCCCACTTGAACGAGGTCCCGAACTGCGCGTCGCGCTGCACCGTGGCGCCGAAATCCCAGAGGTAGAACACCCGGAGCTCGACCGGCGCGTGGGCCTGCAGCCAGCGGAACCACGGGCTGTAGTACTGCGTGGGGTGCGACAGCACCA
>CAZUQB010000296.1:0-3890 GCA_964622405.1 uncultured Opitutaceae bacterium
AGAGGGTCAGAAGTGCCTGACCCCCCCGGGAGTGTCAAGGGCCGGATTTCCTCGGTAGTGGCCCCTTTTGATTGAAGAATTTACATTTGGGCTTCTTGCGAGGGATTTTGGGGCGTGGATGCGACGAAACGCGGCCAGCTCTTACGCGAACGATTCAGGGCTCTTGGCGGAAAGCCTTTTGTTTATCTCGGGTCCAAACAGGCCAGGAAGCCGCGATTGCGGTCATTTAGTCGGGCCTATCCATATGGTATCGCAATGGCCGACACGCGCTGCAAATGGGTCGAGGTTAGCGATCCTCGCCCCGCCAGGGAGATTGGGAGCAGGCAGCGCCGGGGAGTCTCCCCTTTAACGCGCCTTGCCCTGAAGTGGCGCAGGCTCAGGCCGCGAGAGCCTGAGGCGAGTCCAAAAGCCCAATCACTTCATCGAGACTCCAAACATGGTCGGCAATCCCTGCCTGCATCGCAGGAGTGACGCGCAACGTTTGGTGAATGCGGCAGAAATTGTAGTGCATCATGTGGAGCGCAATGGCGTGCTCGTGGTTCTCGACCTTCTTGGAGAATGCATTCGTGAGACGAGTGAATCGGCGCATCCCCATCCGCATGGTGAGATTGGCCCGCTCAACAAAGCTGGTTGAGACATGCGCGTGCTCGGGAGAACCAATGACCTTGGCGCGACGAGTCCCCATGCATTGGGCCGGAGAGTAGCGAGCCTCTGTCTTGGGGCCTTCGCCATAGATTTTCACGAGTTGGGCATAGTCGATCTCGGTACCAAAGGCGTCCTCAACGGCGGTCAGGTAGGCGTTGTGCCCATCAGTCGTGAGTTGCACGCGATGGGCAAGCCGATCCGCCAGGTCGTGCATGAAATGAAGCGCCGCGCGCGCGTCGCGCGTGCCGACATACCAACAGGCCATAAGTTTTGTTTCGGCGTCCAATGCGGTCCAGGTCCAAACGTCGCCCCAGCCTTCGGCCTTCTTTTCGTCGCTGACGTTCTTTTCCTTTGCGCCAACAAAGCTCCAGATTTCATCACACTGGACGCGCTTGCAGGTGAGATTGCGCAGCGCTTTGTCCTGAAACAGCGTGCAGGCCCGGCCCAAATCCACGAGTAGGCGGAGAATTGTTTTCCGGTCGGCTCCGGTCATGCGAGAGATCGCGCGAACCGAGTTTCCTTCAACAAGTGCAGCAAGGATAGCGGTGCGCCTCTCGGTTGGTAATTGATTCATAGGGACAGGTTGGTTGATTATGCTTGAGCGGTCAAGTATCATTATCTCAATGCCGCTTATTGTTTAATAACAACCATTTCCGCGGAACCCTTTCCCTCTATAGCAGAGCCAAATATTCTTTACGCAGTTGCGGAGATACCGAGGCAGCGGCCCGAATTTTTTCCAAAAGTTGAACCGACGCACAACTGTTCGGAACCAACATTCCCTTGGTTACGGCCTCATTCAATTGCTTAACGGTTGGTGTTGTTGCTCCGTTAAATCGGACGAAACTAGGATGTTTCACAAACGGATGTTCGCCCGCAGCAACCAAGCAGGTTGTTTCCGCGCCCGGCCTTATGGAGGAAATATTCACAAGGAGCGCTTTGCCGTCTTTCTTGGACGGCTCGTTTATTATGATCCAAAGGTGATCTGTCCCGTGCGCAGCTGCGCCCCCAAGAAAACAGTCTCCGGCTTTCACTCTTCTGGCAGCGCAAGAACTTGATGCATTGCCCTGTCTGCGGCGGATTCTCTGGCAATTGCGCGAATTTCCTCCGGAGACTTTTTCCCGTGCTCCATAATTCGTTCAAAGCTTACCGCCACGGAAGATTTTCCTGGTTTCGCTTCTATCCACTCCGGCAGCTTATGGTGCATGTCCTCAAGCTCCCATTGGCTTTTTGTCCTGTGCTCCGAATAGACGGAATCAATCAATGCAATCTCGGCCTCTGAAAGCGCGGAGGTCTCGGGAGAGCCGGAGAACTTAACAGTGAAAACGTAGGGTGCGGGACGTGGGATAAAATTGTGCCAAAAGCTTTGCGGCTCATCCTGCTTTTTTTGCGAAACAAAATTCAAGATTCTGGAAAGAACCAAGCCATGCTCCATCGCCATGATCTTGTCCCCAGTGATTGGCCGACCAAATTCCAACAGCGCTTTTCTGTCGATTTCGACAAGAAGCTTGATCAGCGCCATGTAGTTCATTTCGCCACCGCTCTGGATGACAAGACGCCCAGCAACTTGAACGGCTTTGCGTTCGTCGAACGGGAACGAAATGGTTGTAGGGGTTGCGCTCAAAATATCCGAGCAAGCCACAATCTTACGCTTTCCGTGTCTCGTCAATACCGCTGACGTTCGAAACTTACGTATTTCGATTCCACCGCGCCCTTGCTGCTTTTTTTGCAATTTCGCTGCGGCCTTTCTTGGTGAGCGACTTAGCGCGGGCAGGCCCACCTTTAAGCCCACCAAGACGACCGAGCGCGACGGCCGCCGGATTTTTCTGTTGGGGCGCCGACTCATGCGTTGCCTGTTGGACGATTGCGAAGGCTGAGACATTAGGATCTTTCGATTGTTTCGATTTCATCGGTCGCAAGCTATTGAGCTTAAGCGCTCAAGCAAGCGATCTTTCAAATGGGGCCACTACCATTTCCTCGGCCGATTGCGTTGTCCCAGCGCGCCGCGCCCGAAATTCGGAATTCATCATTCGAAATTCGGAACTCGGAATTTACCCGACGAATTCCCCAGGCCGGTTGGCCCGCCGCCGCCGCGTCCTGTTTTCAGTACCCCATGGCACAGCCGTCTTTGCGGCTTTCGCTGGCGCCGCGGTAGACCTGGTTGACCGGGTCCCACATGATCGCCTGGTAGCCGCCGAAACCGCCGTTGCCCGCCCGGACATCGTGACCGCGCTGGACCAGCCCGCGAACCGCCTCGGCCGGGACTCCGGTTTCCAGCTGCACGAAGCCACCGGTCTTCATGACCTCGTCGGTGGGTTCCGACGAGCCGTCGTGCTGCCACCGGGCGGCGTCGCCGGCCTCCTGGAGATTCATGCCGAAGTCGATCAGGTTCGTGAGGATCTGGACGTGACCCTGAGGCTGCATGGCGCCGCCCATCACGCCGAAGCTCAGCCACGGTTTGCCGTCCTTCATCACGAAGGCCGGGATGATGGTGTGAAACGGCCGCTTGCCCGGCGCGTAGACGTTGGCGTGACCGGGAGTGAGCGAGAACATCTCGCCGCGGTCCTGGAAGGTGAAGCCGAGCCCGGGCACCGTGATGCCCGAGCCCATGCCGCGGTAGTTGCTCTGGATCAGCGAGACCATGTTGCCCTCGCTGTCGGCGGTCGTGAGGTAGATCGTGTCGCCGTCGCGCAACCCCGGGTGGCCGGCGTCGTAGGTGGCCGCGGCGTGTTGCAGATTGATCAGCTTCCGGCGCTCGGCGGCGTAGTCCTTCGAAAGGAGCCAGGTGAGCGGGACCTGGGCGAAGGCCGGGTCGGCGTAGAACTTGGCGCGGTCCTCGAACGCGAGCTTCTTGGCCTCGATCATGACGTGCAGGGCGTCGGTCGAATTGTAGCCCATCGACCGCAGGTCATAGCCCTCGAGGATGTTCAGCATCTGCAGCGCGGCGATGCCCTGCGAATTGGGCGGGAGTTCATAGACGTCGTATCCGCGATAATTCACCGCCACGGGATCGACCCAGGTCGCGGTGTGACGCTCGAGGTCGACCTTGCGCAGATAGCCGCCGTGCTCGCGCATGAAGGCGTCGATGCGATCGGCGATTTCGCCCTTGTAGAATGCGTCGCGGCCCTGATCGGCGATCAGCCGCAGGGTGTGGGCGAGCGCGGGATTGCGGAAGATCTCGCCCTCGACCGGGGCGCGGCCGTTGGGCGCGTAGGTGGCGAGGAACGCGCCGGGAAAACGGTCCGACT
>CAZUQB010000297.1:0-3887 GCA_964622405.1 uncultured Opitutaceae bacterium
CCCTCCGCTTTGGTCCGACGCCCGCCCGTCAGGTGGGCTACCACTCCATGATCCGGCAGCCCAGGTCGCGGCGGACGAGGGATCAGGCGGAGCGGTTTTGTCATGACCACTGCGCTGAAGCTTGTCCTCGGTCTCGTTCTCGCCGCCTCCGCCCGCGGCCAATTCACGCCCTACCTCACACCGAACGTCTCGTTGACCAGCAACTCGACGTTCGAGGGCGCCGCCTACGACACGTGGCCCACCTCCCTCCAGGTCGTGTTCCTGACCGGCTCCAGCGGTCCCTACCCGGTCAACCTGCTGACGATGGACCTCTACAGCTTCACGACGGCCGGCGGGACCTATAGTTTCACCGTCGCCCTGCACGACGCCACGGACACCACCGCCAACGCGCTGGCCGGCTCCACGACGTACGCCAGTGATGTCGTCACTTTCACGCTCCCGGTCAGCAACGCGCCCTTCACCCTCACGCTGACCCCGGCCGAAATCCCCAACATCACCAGCTTCAGCCTGGCGAGCAACACCGCCTATGCCCTCACGTTCTACGGCGCGAGCAGCGGCAGCGCGTTCTCGATGCTGAATAACTTCGGGCTCTCCGGCGGCTATGCCACGACCAACGGTTTCACCGTGCTCCATTCGATGAACGCGAACAGCAGCCTCATTCCCACCACGTCCCTGATCAGCTTCGGCTGGTTCACCGCGGTGCCCGAGCCCATGACCGTGGGCCTGCTCGCGGCCGGCCTGGGACTCCTCGGTTTCGCGGCGCGCCGCCGAAAGATCTGGTAGGCATCCGGGGCGAATCGGATCGAGCGCATTTCCCAAAGTGCGCTGCCGCCCGAGTCCCGAATTTCGAATTCCGAATTTCGCGGCGGCCCAAGGTCGAATCAGCGCATTGGGGACAATGCGCTCCACCGTTCTTCGTCCGCCCGACCCACCCCGGATTTCCCCATTGCGGCCCTCCCCGGAAGCCGTTGCACTCGAGATCCATGCAACTCGCGCCTGACCGGTCCAGGGTTCGCGGCGGTGAGATTATCGGTTACGCCTCCGGCGAAGGCGCAACCTCGCTGGCGATGAACGGCGTCGCCGCGTTCGCGATGTTGTACTACACGCAGGCTCTCGGCCTGCCGTTCGCCCAGGCCGGCATCGCCTTCGCGGTGGCCAGCCTTTGGGACGCGCTGGTCGATCCCGCCATCGGGCATCTCAGCGACAACACGCATTCGCGCTGGGGTCGCCGCCATCCGTACATCCTCGTCGGCGGCGTGCTCATGGCGGTGTCGTTCTATTTCCTCTGGGCCGTCCCGAGCTTCGCCAGCCATGGCACGCGGCTCTTCGTGTATGTGCTGGTGATGAACATGGTGATGCGCACCGCGTACGCGGTGTTCGCCGTGCCGTACGTCGCCCTGGGGTATGAGATCAGCAACGACTACCACCAGCGCACGCTCATCCAAGGTTCGCGGTCGGCGTTCAACATGCTGATCAACATCTGCGGGCCCGCGCTCGGCTGGACGCTGTTCTTCCCCGACAAACCCGGCGGCCCCGAGGCGACCAGCGTCGTCTCGAACTACCTGCACATGGCCACCGCGTTCACGTTCGCCGCAATCGCGTTCACCTTCGTCGTGGTCCTCGCCACGCGCCAGCACATGTTCGACACGCGCGGGCTCGTCACCGGCTCGGGCAACTCGCTCGCCGCGTACTACCGCGATTTCCGCGAGATCATCACCGACCGTTTCCTGCTCCGCATCACCACGTTCATGTGCATCGGCACCACCGGCGGCGTGTTTGTCGCGACGCTGCAGATGTACCTCTACGTGTACTTCATGCACCTCACCTCGCTCCAGAAGACGATCATCCACGGGGGCGGCATGGTGCTCTACGGTCTTGGCGGTCTCCTCGGTGTCTGGCTGGAGAAGCGGGTCGACAAGCGGAACGCGGTCTGCATCGGCGCCAGCATCTCCGCCGTCGCCGACACCACCGCGGCCGTCGTCTTCCTCGGCAATTTCCTCCTGCCCACCACCGTCTGGGTCATCGGCGGAATCACCGTCCCGATCGCGGTGATCGTCTTCGGCGCCTGCGACATGCTCAACTGGTTCGGCTGCGGCCTGTTCATGTCGCTCGCGATCTCCATGATCGCCGATGTCGCGGAGGTGAACGAGCTCTCCTCGGGCGTCCGCAAGGACGGCGGTTACGCCGCGATCTACGCCTTCGTGTCGAAGCTGATCCTCTCGATCTCCGTCTTTGTCGCGAGCGCCTGCCTCGACTGGGTCGGCTTCGTGAACGGCAGCGACCAGCAGTCGCCCACCGCGATCCGCTGGCTCGTGCTGATGACGTTCGGCCTCGGGGCCCTGTTCACGGGCCTCGTCATCCCGATCGCCCGCCGGTATCCCATCACGCAGGAGTTCATGGCCGACGTGAAGGCCCGCCTCGCGGCCCGCAAGGCCACGGCTGCGTGACTCGGGGCCACCACACGGGTCACGAAGCGCACGAAGACCAGGGCCGTCGGATTCGCGTCGTGGCATCGTAGCGCTTAAGCACGATTGGACTCCAGCTCACTCCGGCGCTGAAACGCCTATCGTGTGCCTGGTGACCTTCATGGTGAAACCATCCTCCGTCGCCACCCTGGAAAATGATCACGCGCCCTTGGTTTTCACGGCCCGCTTGCGCCGCGGGAACAGCGTCCGGCAGATCTCGCAAGTGGTGCCGTCGCAGGCGTGCGCGGTGCAGTGCTCGCGACCGTAGAAGATGATCCGCAGGTGCAGACGGTTCCAGTGCTCGCACGGGAACAGTCGCTTCAAGTCCGCCTCGGTCTGCTCGACGCTGCGGCCGTTCGTCAGCTTCCAGCGCTGCGCGAGCCGGTGGATGTGGGTGTCGACCGGGAACGCCGGCACGCCGAAAGCCTGCGCCATCACCACGCTCGCGGTCTTGTGCCCCACCCCCGGCAGCGCCTCCAGCTCCTCGAAGGTCCGCGGCACCTGGCCGCCATGCCGCTCGACGAGGATCCGCGACAGGCCGGCGATGGCCTTCGCCTTCTGCGGCGACAGCCCGCAGGGCCGGATGATCGCCTGGATCTCGGCCACCGGCACGACCGCCATCTTCTCCGGCGTGTCCGCCCGCGCCCACAGTTGTGGCGTGACCAGGTTGACCCGCTTGTCGGTGCACTGGGCCGAGAGCAGGACCGCCACCAGCAGGGTGTACGGGTCCCGGTGATCCAGCGGCACCGGGGTCCTCGGATAGAGTTCCGCCAGCCGGCGATCGATGTAGTCGGCGCGGGCCTGCCGGGTTGAAAAATCCGAGTGTCGGGTGGGCGATGACATGCGGGCGAGGTCCGAAACGGGCGCCAAGAAACAGCCGCGCTTTCACCGGATAAACAAACCCTTAATTGCCCGGCCCCGGCCAGAACGCGGTTGCGCGACCTCACCCCGGCCCTACCGTCGAACCCATGCTAACGTCTCGCGAACTCATCGCCCCCCTCGACACGTTTCCCCGCCGACATACGGGCAGCGGCGCGGCCGACCTGGCCGCGATGCTGCAGGTGCTCGACCAGCCGTCGCTCGACGCCCTGGTGGACGCCGCCGTTCCCGCCCATATCCGGCGCGGAGCCATGAAGTTACCTCCGGCGGCCGGCGAAAACGCGGCCCTGGCCGAACTGAAGGGGATTGCCGCCCAGAACCAGATCTTCCGCAGCGTGATCGGCCTCGGCTATCACGACACGTTCCTGCCCGGGGTCATCCAGCGCAACATCCTCGAGAATCCCGGCTGGTACACCGCCTACACCCCGTACCAGGCCGAGATCTCCCAGGGCCGGCTCGAGGCGCTGCTCAACTTCCAGACGATGGTGACCGACCTGACCGCGCTGGAGATCGCCAACGCCTCCATGCTCGACGAGGGCACCG
>CAZUQB010000298.1:0-3864 GCA_964622405.1 uncultured Opitutaceae bacterium
CGCGACAACTCCTGGCTGACCAGGACTGCAAAGAACGGCCGCAACCTGTGGACCCCGGCCGCACCGTCAAGAAAACGATCTTCCGCTGACGGTCAGAAAATACCTTACCCGCTGTCCAAAGCCTATTTGGCCAGTTTTTTAAGTGCCTTGTTCAGCTTCTCCAGATCGCAGGTTTCCGGGTCGTAGTCCGGCCCCAGCCACTCGAGCCATTCCCGGCCCAGATCGGTGTCCGGCTCCTTGATGCAGGCCAGCATGTCGTGAAAGGCCTCCAGCCCGCCGCAGTCCTCCGGCGGCCCCGCCCGCTCCCCGCCGATACAGCTGGGGTAAACGATGCCCTTTTCGAGGGCGACGACCTTCTCGACCTTGATCTCGACCTGCCACCCCTCGCCGAAGTGGTAGCCGTAGGTGAACTGGGCCCGGTGCTCGAGGTCGAGGTCGGCCAGGCTCACGTCGCGGTCGTCCTCGATGGTCAATTCGTCCCGCCGGAGGGGATTGCCGTAGCGCAGGTCGTCGAAATTGAAGGCGTGGGTCTGGTAGTCGTACCAGTCGAAGATGACCTGGATGCTGTCGTGGAGCCGCGACAGCCACATGGATTCGCGCACGAGCAGGCGCCGCCACACCTTCGGCTGGCAGCCGACCACGGTGAGGCGGAGGATGAAGCAGCGCTCCGGCGGCTTCTTCGCCGGAGTCCCCTTGCCTTCGAGCAGTCCAATCATGCCCCTAGCCAATGCACGGGAGCCGACCGGCGAAAGCACGAAATCCCAGGAAGTGCGCGAAGGGTGGACCGAGGCGATTGCACAGGAGCAACGGAGACGGGGCAAAGCCGGTTGGTGGCCCACGGAATACACGGAACACGCGGAATGGATCCTTTTGGGGAGGCCGTCTTCTTTCCGTGTATTCGGTGTGTTCAGTGGGCAATCGTTCTGTCGTTTTCACAGGAGGCAACAGAGGAAACTGAGGTCGACCGCAAACAAGGTTCGGCCAACTCCGTTCTCTCCGTTGCCTCCTGTGCGATCCGGTCGAAGGTCACATGTCAAAGGTCGAAGGTCATCCAGCGGCGGCGGAGCCGCGGACGAGACTTGGGACTTGATGACCTGCGACCTGTGACCTCCACGCCCCCTGTGAGGCGGGGACGCCGCTAGAAGCGGATCTTGAAGTAGCCTTCCATCCGGAAGGGCAGCTCCGGGAAGATGAGTTCGCTCGCGGTGTAGGCGTCGCCGTTGTGGATCCAGTTGTGCTGGTTCGTGAGGTTCAGGAGGTCGACGTTCACCGACCAGCGCTTCGCCTCGTAGAACACCGACGTGTTCAGCGTGTACTGCGCCGGGATGTGCCACTGGTCGTCGAGGTTGCCGCGCTGGCGGCTCGCCCACTCGACGTTTCCGCCCACGCCGAAGCCGTTGTCCCAGCGGTAGCGCACGCTGCCGTTGAGCATCGTGTTCGAGAAGCCCAGCAGCGGCCAATCCCCCGCCGGCACCTGGTTCGCGTACGGATCATACGAGCCCGTCGCCGTGCCCAGCCCGCCCGGCCCGCGTCCCAGGGCGTAGGCCGTGTAGATGTCGCGACCGCCCGCCTGGTACGGCGCCGCGTTCACGTAGTGTCCGCTCTGGAATGTGGCGTTCGCCGTCAGGCTCAGCCGCGTGGCGGGCTGGTAGGTCGTCTCGAGTTCAAGACCGTGCAGCGTGATGTTGTTCTTTTTGCCCTTCAGGGAAACGCGCGTGCGGTCCTGCTGGAACGCCGTCGCGGCGGCAAACAGCGTGTTGTCGAGCAGGGCGGTCTTCACGCCCGCCTCGACCAGCTCGCTGAGGTTCCGGAAGTCGTCCCGGTTGATCTGGCCGTCGGGGAGGTTGAGGATGACGCCGCCGCCCGTGACGTTGCCGTTGGCCGCGCGGATCCGGTCGTGCGTGAGGTAGAACGACACGGTCTTCGACGGCCGGTAAACGAGGCTGTACGCCTGCGACAGCGAGCTCACCTTCTCCGCGTCGCGCCACGGCACACCGGCCGCGTCGCCGAGCGGATCCTTGGCTTTCGCGTAGAACGCGTCCATGCGGAGGCCGACGATGGCCGACACCTCGCGGGTCAGCGCGATCTCCTGCTGCCAGAAGGCCGCGGGATTCCAGGTCTCGCTGCGCACGGTCTCGGGACTGTCGTAGCTCGCCGGGAAGAACTCGCGGCCGCCCGGGCCGATGAAGCCCGGGAACGTGCTGTTCGGGTATTCGTCGCGGAAATTGAACACCCGCGAGGGATCCGTGAGGTCGAAGTTGTAGAAGTACTCGTTGAAGTAATTCGTGTAGCTCTCGCGGCCCTCGTAGCGGGCGGTGAAGCCGACGATCACCGACTGCGGCAGGTCGGCGGTGGTGAACTTGAGGTGCGCCTCGGTGCGGTTCTCGGCGGTGTCCTGGGTGACGTACTCGGAGTACTCAAATTGGTGGGCACGACGCCGGTCGACGTGCTCGTAGAGCGAGCGGTTCACCAGTTGGATCGAGGGCGAGATATCGTGGGTCACGATGACCTGGCCTCGCGCGATGTTGGCGTTGGAAAAATCTCCCTTGGAAAAGAGCGTCGCGTCCCACGGCAGCTTCACCGCCGTCGTGGCCGGGATCGGTCCGGGCACGCCCAGATCGGCGGAGGCGCCGGTGTAGTAGGTGTCGTGCCAGATGAGCTGCTGGTTGACGCGATTGACGCCGAGGACCTCGGGAGAGGCCTGCCAGATGTACTGGAGATTCGCGTCGACGCGGGTGGCGGCGCTCGGTCGCCAGCTGAGCGCGAGGAACACATCGGCGCGGTCGTCACGGACGTCGTTCTTCTTCCAGAACGTGTCGCCGCCCTTGGTCTCGAAACTGACGCGCCACGCGAGGTGGTCCGAGAGGGGCGCGGTGGCGTCGATCTGCACGGAGCCGTTGAGGTAGCTCGTCTCGCCGGGCGCCCAGGTGCCGACGCGGGTCGTGATGACGGTCGAGGCGGCGGAGAAACTCGGCTGCTTCGTGACGTAGTTCACGTAGCCACCGGTAAAGTAGCCCGCGCCAAAGACGGCGGAGCCCGGGCCGCGCACGAGGTCGATGGCCTCGACCCCGTTGAACGACGGGAAGTAGCCGTAGAGATTGTAGCTGAGCCGCTGCCCGTTGAGGTAGGTCTCGGCGATGTCGCCGCGGAGATTGGGTACGGTGGTCTTGCCGTAGCTGGCGCCGGCGTAGGCGGAGGGCGAGAACAGCAGGATTTCCCGCACGCCGTGGATCTGGCGCTCGTTGAAGAGCGCGGTGGTCAGCGTGCTGACGGCGCGCGGCGTCGACAGCAGGTCGCGGTCGTCACCCAGGACGGAGGACGGCTCGCGCGTGAGCGGATTGACCGAAGCCTCGGCGGGCAGGCCCGTGACCACGAACGGCGAGAGCCGGGTGATGGCGGCGTTGTCGTCGGCGCGCGCGGCGGCCGGGAGCAAGAGGGAGGCCAGCGCGAGAGCGGCGGCGAGAGGCGGGAGGGAAGGTTTCATGGTGGCAGTGACTGCCTGTCCTGAAACCGACTCCCGGCGGAGGGAGCGGCGCTGCGGGCCGGGGGGCGCTGACAGCGCCTGCTGTTTCCTTCGTCGGCATGATCCGTTTCAGGTTCGAAGGGTCGAGCAGCCGAGCGCGCCGCAATCTCAGCCCTCCGCGGAGGGCACCCCTACAGGCAACGCGGAGCAAATGCCGACGGCTCCGCAGTGCAAGCGAAACTTGGGTCAGCAATCGCCGGGCTGAAACCGATGAGGTGGGGCGGGTGCCCCCACCCGCCTTGATCCGAGCGGGGTGAGGGCACCCCGCCCACATCCAATCCACTGGAAAACATAAAAGCCGCCTCTCACGAGGCGGCTTTCATGACCTAACACCAAGCAAA
>CAZUQB010000299.1:0-3863 GCA_964622405.1 uncultured Opitutaceae bacterium
AGATCGCGCGCACCTACGCCGAGGTCAACCAGCTGTTCGGCGACATCGTGAAGGTCACGCCGTCCTCGAAGGTGGTCGGCGACATGGCGCTGTTCCTGTTCTCCCGCGGCATCCGCCCCGCCGACGTCGTGAACCTCGAGCCCGGCGCAACCCCGTTCCCGGAGAGCGTGATCGACATGCTGACGGGCGGCCTGGGCTGGCCGGAAGGCGGCTGGCCCGTCCCGGTCTGGCGCGCCGTCCTCGGAGAGAAGAAGTTCAAGGAGGCGCAGGCCCGCTACCTCGCCGCCGTGGCGGCGGAGAAGAAGCGCGCCCGCAAGAAGGGCGCGGCGCCTGCCACCGACGGAAAGTCGGCCGCGGCGGAACTCGCGGCCATGAAGAAGGCGCTGGCCGAGAAGCTCCGGCGCGAGCCGTCGGACGACGAGTTCTACTCGCACCTGATGTATCCGCAGGTCTTCGCGGACTTCGCGAAACACCAGCGTGACTTCGGCGAGGTCAGCGTGCTGCCGACGCCCGCGTTCTTCTACGGCCTCAAGCCGCGCGAGGAAATCTCGGTCGAGATCGAGGAGGGCAAGATGCTCATCATCCGCCTCGTCAATGTCGGCGACGCCGACAAGGACGGCCGGCGCATGGTGACCTACGAGCTCAACGGCATCGCCCGGGAGGTCTTCATCCACGACCGCAGTGTCCAGGCCACGGCCAAGTCGCGCCCCAAGGCCGACCTTGCCGACCCGCTGCAGGTGGCGGCCCCGATCCCGGGCCTCGTGGTCGTGCAGTCCGCGTCGGTCGGCGCGAAGGTCGCGAAGGGCGACAAGCTCTTCATGATGGAGGCGATGAAGATGCAGACGACGATCTACGCGCCCGCGGACGGCGTCGTCGCCGAGATCCACGCCGCCGTCGGCGACACGGTTGAGGCCAAGGACCTCATCGTGAAGCTGCGGCCGGCAAGCTAGGCGGATTGCACCACGAAGAACGCCACGCTCTCGGAGACCCGGCCCGCGGGAAGGCGATTTCTTCGTGGGCTTTGGGTCCTGGCTGGTTAAGGAGAATCCCACGCCCATGCAGACGATCGAACCCAGTGAACTCCTGCGGCACCTGCGGCACCTGACCGAGACGATCGGTGTGCGCCTGGCGGGCAGTGACGGGGAATCGCGGGCGGCGGATTACGTTGCCGCCGAATTCGAGCGGGTCGGAGCCAGGGTTCGGCGCGAGACCTTTCCCGTCCAGATGCGAGACGTGAAGGAGCAGCAGCTGCAGGTGTTCTTCGACGGCGCCTGGCACGACCACGGCTGCTCCCTCTTCGCCAACACGCCCGGGACCGACGGGGTCTGGATCGAGGCGCCGCTGGTGTTCTTCGAGGGCGCGACCGGCTACCAGGAGAAGGCGCTGGGTCCGCGCCTCGCCGGCAAGGTCGTGCTGCACCTCGGGTGTCACATCGAGTCGCGCGAGAATTACCGGCGGCTGGTGGCGGCGCAGCCGGCCGGGCTGCTGATGGTGGACGTGCGCTACCCGGGAGCGTCGCCGCTGGCCGACGCGATCTTCCCGGCCTACGCCGCGGCCGGTGGCGCGGTGCCGTCGCTCAACGTCGCGTACCTCGACGCCTGGAAATGGAAGGAGCGCGGCGCCACCCGCGCCCGGTTCCGCGTGGTTGGCGGGCCGCGGCCGGCGGAATCGGCCAACGTGATTGCCGACCTCCCCGGCGCGGATCCCTCGGCCGGAGTGATCTTCCTCGGCGGCCACCATGACACGCAGGCGGACTCGGTCGGCGCCGATGACAACGGCTCGGCGACCGCGGGACTGCTCGAGCTCGCGCGGGTGCTGGCGCCGGCGCCCCGCCGCCGCACGATCCGGCTGATTTCGTTCGGCGCCGAGGAGCAGTTGTCCGTCGGCAGCGCGGCGTATGTGCGCCGGCATCGGGCAGAGCTCGCGCGGGACGGCCGCTGGCTGTTCAACCTCGACAGCTTCGGCTCGCTGCTGGGCTGGAACACTCTCTGGGGCAGCGGGGCGCTCGAGCTCGACTCATGGATGGCGGAGGCTTTCCGGCGGCACGGCCAGCCGGTCCGGCGCGAGGCCGGGGTGCTGCCCTACGCCGACCACTTCCCGTTTGTCGCGGCCGGGGTGCCGGCCTTCACCCTCATGCGCCTGAACTGTGCGAGCGGGCGGTTCTTCCACCATCGCCCCGACGACGATCTCAGCCGGGTGTCCACCGAGGTCATGGCCGCCTCGCTCAACGCGGTGGCGGAGCTGGCCGCGGACCTGGCCACGGTCGAACGGCTCCCCTTCCCGCCGGGCATTCCGCTCCACGAGCAGCCGGCGGTCGAGCGCTGCTGGGATGACCTGTTCGGCGGCTGGGAATTCCGCTGAACCGGCCGGATCACTTGACCCGGTAGCGCGCGAGGCCGACCGGCCAGAATTTCTGGCCGCGGAGCTGGCCGGTGTAGAGCAGCGTGAAGGTTCCGTCCTCCTCGGCAATCAGGCCGAGCGGCGTGCGGATGTCCTCCGACCACTGCGCCGGCCCGGCCGGCGGCTGCACAGCGAGACTACGGCCCTTCGGCCAGTGGATGCCGTCGTCAGAGACCGAGCAGCCGACGTGGCGTCCCTCGGGAATGTAGGTGTCGCCCGCGGCGCAGTTGTCATAGACCGCCACCCACTTCGAGCCGACCCGGGTCACGACCGGATTCTCGACAAACACGGGCTCGATCGGCGAGGGATTCAGCCCGTCGCATCGCCGCCACGGACCGGCGAGCGCCGGCGCCTCCGCCAGCCCGACCAGCCAGGGGCCGACCGGCCAGTGCTGATGGCTGCCATAGAAGCCGTACCACCGGTTGCCGACTTTCCACGGATAGAACGAGTCGGTGCCCTGCTGTCCCTCCCACGGCTGGGAATGGGCGTCCGGCTGGAGCACGATGCCGAAATCCCGGTACGGACCCGCGATCCCGGCGCGCCCGGGCGTGGCGGAAACCGCCCGCCAGATCGTTCCGTCCATGTGCAGGCCCTCGCGATCCCCGGAACCCGGGCGGTAGGCGATGTAGAAGAGATTCCAGCGGTCCTCGTCGGCGTTGAAGATCGCCATCGGCGCCCACAGCGAGAAGCGCGAGTCGCCCGGCGTGATCGTGCCGGGAGTCTCATAGAGCGTGGCGACGCGGCGCCAGTGGCGCGCGTCGGGACTCGACCAGTGGGCGAGCCGCATCTTCACCCAGAACGGGTCGCCGGCCATCTCGGCGGTGAACAGGTGGTACACGCCCGCCTCCTTCACCACGCAGCCACCCTCGAAACCGTAGCGGTTGCCCGCGAGGTCCGGGTGATCGGGCCCGATCACGGGCGCCGCGGGCGCCTCGATGAGTTCAAAGTCGCGCGGCTCGGCGGCGGGAAGGGACATGAGCGATAGGCAGAAAACCGCCGCGAGCCGGTTGACCGCGCAGCGCAAAGGGAAACGGCCCACGCTCAGTAGATCTTTTCCTCCAGCAACGCGAAGAGCTCGGTCTCGGTGATGCGCTTCTGCTGCATGGAGTCGCGGTCGCGGAGGGTGAACGTGCCGTCCTTCTCGATCGTGTCGAAGTCGATCGTGACGCACCACGGCGTGCCGATCTCGTCCTGGCGGCGGTAGCGGCGGCCGATCGCGCCGGCCTCGTCGTAGAACACGGCGTAGCGGCGCTGGAGCTTCTTGTAGAGCTCCCGGGCGCGGGTGGTGAGGAGTTCCTTGTTCTTGAGCAGCGGCAGGACGGCGACCTTCACCGGCGCGATGCGCGGCGAGAGCCGGAGCACGGTGCGTTTCTCGACGTTGCCCTTCTCGTCCTTCACGTCCTCCTCCGCGTAGCCGGCGCAGAGCGCGGCGAGCAGGATGCGGTCGACGCCGACCGCGGGCT
>CAZUQB010000300.1:0-3855 GCA_964622405.1 uncultured Opitutaceae bacterium
CCATGGGCCCGGCCGAGTGGGAGCGCACGATGAACCTCAACGTGCGCGCCGTGTACTTCCTCGTGCAGGCCTTCGCGCAGGCGCTCATCGCCCGCCGGCGGCCCGGCGCGGTGGTGATCGTCTCCTCGACCAACGGCTTCCAGTCGGAGGAGGAGTCAACCGCGTACGACACGTCCAAGGGCGCGCTCGTGATGATGACCCGCACCCTCGCGCAGGCGCTCGCCCCGCACCGCATCCGCGTGAACGGCATGGCGCCGGGCCTGATCCGCACGCCGCTCACCGCGCCGTGGATCGACACCCAGCCCGCGAAGCGCCAGCACTACGAGAAGAAGATCCTGCTCGCGCGAATCGGCGAGCCCGGCGACTGCGCGGGCCCCACCGCCTTCCTGCTCTCCCCCGCCGCGGCGTACATCACCGGCCAGATTCTGGTGGTGGACGGCGGCCTCACCGTCGGCCAGATTGGCCGCATGTAGCCGCGCCATGGATCTCGCCGCCCTGCCCACCCCGCTGGTCCTGGTCGACCAACCCCGCCTCGAGGCGAACCTCCGCTCGATGCAGGAGTGGTGCGACCGGCACGGCGTGGAGCTGCGGCCGCACATCAAGACCCACAAGATGGTCGAGGTCGCGCGCCGGCAGCTGGCGCTCGGCGCCAAGGGCCTGACCTGCGCGAAGCTCGGCGAGGCCGAGGCGATGCTCCCGGCCGGCCCCCGCAGCCTCTTTGTCGCGCACTCGCTGGTGGATCCCGGCCAGGGGCGGCGCGTCGCGGCGCTGGCGGAGCAGGTGGAGGACTTCCGGGTCGCGGTCACGAGCGAGGCCCACGCCGCCGCGCTGGCGCGGGTGGCCGCGGCGGCCGGGCGCACCCTGCACGTGATGCTCGCGATCGACACCGGCCTGGGCCGCGAGGGCGCGCGGGGCACGGACGCCGCGGTCCGCGCGGCCGCGGCGATCGCCCGCACGGGGCGGCTCGAGCTGCGCGGCTGCTACACCCACGAGGGCCACTTCTACGGCGTGCCGCCGGCGGACCTGCCGGCCCGCGCCGCCGAGCTGGTGGACCGCCTGGCGGCGATCCGCGACCGCCTCGACCCCCAGCTCGCCCTCTGGCCCGGCTGCAGCGTAAGCGCGCGCCTGGTGGCAGAGGCCGGCGGCGGCCGCGTGCAGGCCGTGCGGCCCGGCGCCTACGTCTTCGGCGACCTGTCGCTGGCCCGCACCACGGGGGTGATGTCGCCCGGCGACGTGGCATTGCACGTGCTTGCCACCGTCGTGGACCGGCCCGAGCCCGGGCTCGCGCTGATTGACGCGGGCTCCAAGACCTTTTCATCCGACAAGACGCCCGACGGGTTCTCGGCCCTCGCGGCGGACGGCCGCGACCTCGCGGTGGCGCGCGTCAACGAGGAGCACGGCTACCTGCGCGGCAGCGCGGTGGACACGCTCGAGCTCGGCGATCGGATTCTCTTTACCCCGGCCCATGTTTGCACGGTGGTCAACCTGACCGACCAAGTGGTCGTCACGGCGGCAGGACGCCCCGTGGCCCGCTGGTCGGTCGAGGCCCGCGGCTGCACGCACTGACCGGGACCGAACCTTATCCCCCCTCCGCTCCGCCGCCGCTCATCCCGGACGGCGCCTCCGCCATGTCCTCCCTTTCGACGCTTCCCGCCCGCGCCTGGCTCACCGTGGGACTGCTCTGGATCGTCGGGTGCCTGAACTACCTCGACCGCGTCATGATCGCGACCATGCGCGGGTCGATCAAGGAGGCGATCCCGATGACCGACGCCCAGTTCGGCCTGCTGACCTCGGTGTTCCTGCTGGTGTACGCGGCCCTGAGCCCGTTCGCGGGATTCCTGGCCGACCGCTTCAACCGGAGCCGCGTGATCGTCGGCAGCCTGTTCTTCTGGTCGCTGGTGACCTGGCTGACGGCGCACGCCAAGACCTACGACCAGCTGCTGCTGACCCGCGCGCTCATGGGCATCAGCGAGGCGTGCTACCTGCCGGCGGCGGTGGCCCTGATCGCCGACTACCACCGGACAAACACGCGGTCGCTCGCCAACGGCATCCACCTCAGCGGCGTGATGGTCGGCTCCGCGCTCGGCGGCATCGGCGGCTGGCTCGCCGAGCGGCACGGATGGACCTATGCGTTCAGCCTCTTCGGCGTCGTCGGCATCGCCTACTCGGTCGTGGTGCTGTTCCTCCTGCGCAACCCCGCGGTCGACGACCGCTCGGAGGCGATCTCCGCGGGAGCCGAGGCGCGGGTCCGGTTTGGCGAGGCGCTCAGGAGCCTGTTCAGCCGGCCGGCCTTCGTGCTGGCCCTGCTCTTCTGGGGCCTGCTCGGGGTCGGCGGCTGGGCGGTGATGGGCTGGATGCCGACCTACCTCAACGAGCAGTTCAAGCTCTCGCAGGGCGCGGCGGGGCTCTCCGCCACGGGCTACGTCAACGTCGCCTCGCTGCTCGGCATGGTGATCGGCGGGGCGTGGGCCGACCGCTGGAGCCGCACGAACCCCCGGGCGCGCATCCTGGTCCCGATCATCGGTCTTTGCGTCGCGGCGCCGGGCATCCTGCTGGCCTCGACCACCACGCTGCTGCCCGTCGCGCTCGGCGCCCTGGTCTGCTACGGCCTGGCGCGGTCCTTCACCGACGCGAACATGATGCCGATCCTCTGCCAGATCGCCGACCCGCGGTACCGGGCCACCGGCTACGGCGTGCTGAACTTCTTCGCCTGCGTGGTGGGCGGCGTCACGATCTACGCCGGCGGCGCGCTGCGCGACGCCAACGTGGACATCAGCCGGGTGTTCCAGTTTGCCGCCGGCTCGATCGCCTTCTGCGCCGTGCTGATGTTCGTCATCCGCCGCCAGACCGAGGCCAAGGCATGAACGCCGTCCGCGCCCCCGCCTTCCAGCATCGCGCCACCGGCCGCCTCGAGCTCGTGCCGGACTGGCCGCGCCTCCCGGACGGCTACCGCCTCGAACGCGTGAGCGGCGTGGCCGTGGACTCCCGCGGCCTCGTGTACGTCGCCCACCGCGGCGAGCATCCCCTCCTCTGCCTCAATCCCGACGGCTCGCTGCTGCGCGAGGTCGGCGCGGAATGCCAGAAGAAGAGCGTCGCCTTCGACCTCCGCGGCGCCACCCCGGTCCCGATGGACGTGCGCCACTGGCTGCACGGCCTGCACGTCGACCCGTGGGACAATGTCTGGGTCACGGACTGCGGCCGCCACGTGATCATGGTGTTCGCGCCGGACGGCCGCCTCCTCCGCACGCTGGGCGAGGACGGGCGGCTCGGCTGCGAGCGCGCCGTCTACAACCAGCCCACCCACGTCTGCGTGCTGCCGAGCGGCGAGTTTTTCGTCACGGACGGCTACGGCAATTCCCGCGTCGTGCACTACCGGGCCGACGGCACGTATGTCCGCGAGTGGGGCCGGCGCGGGATCGCGCCCGGGGAGTTTCACACGCCGCACGTAATCACGGCCGACCGGGCCGGGCGGCTGTATGTCTCGGACCGCGAGAACGACCGCGTCCAGGTCTTCGACCGGGCGGGCACGCTGCTGGCCGAGTGGCCCGGGCTCCACTCGGTGGACGGCCTGCACTGCGCGCCCGATGGCAAAGTCTACGGCTCGGCCGGGCTGGACAACGCGATCATCGAGTTCGGACCCGACGGCCGGCCGGCGCAGGTGTGGGCGGAGCCGGGCTTCTTCTGCTATCCGCACGGCGTCACGGTGGACGCCGCCGGCGCGATCTACGCCGCGGAGATCGCCGGCAACCGCGTGCTGAAGCTCCGCCGCGCTCCCTAGGCCTTCACCGCGCCGGCGGTGAGGCCGGTGATGAACTCCCGCTGGAGCAGGAGGAACAGCGCCATGATCGGCGCGAT
>CAZUQB010000301.1:0-3847 GCA_964622405.1 uncultured Opitutaceae bacterium
TCATCACGATCTCGTACAGGTAGGTGCTCGTCTCGTGCCACTCGCGGATGTCCTTCGTGGTCTCGCCGGGCTTCAGCAGGGCAAGCAGGTTCGGCAGCTCGGCGTTGATCTTCGCCATCTCCTCCCGGGAGAAGATCGGGGGCAGACCGAGCAGGTAGCCGTTCTCATGGTAGAACTTCTGCTGGGCGGCGGTGAGGCGGTAGGGGTTGGCGGCGGTCGCGGTGGACATGGGTGGGATGGGTTCAGGAAAAGGCGGCGCGACGATAGCGGGAAAGGCCGCGGTCCGCGTCCAGATTTTGCGGTGGAAATGTACAGGATCTTACGCCATGGAGAAGAACGTGCACTCCGGCACGCACCCATGAAAGTCCTGCGCGACCCCCAGATCATCAGCGGCTACGTCTACGAGCACCCGGTGGACGACCTGCCGGCGCTGACGCACTGCGGCGAGGCGCTGTGCTGCCGGGGCCATCACCTGAAGCCGCACGCGCACCCGGGTTTCGAGTTCCTGTACCTCGCCCGCGGCCGGGCGTCATGGCGCGCCGGCGGGGAGGTGACGACCCAGGCGATGGGCGACGTCTACCTGACCTATCCGCACGAGCGGCACGGCACGGGATCAACGGGCAACCCCGAGAATCACCATCTCTGGGTCGGGTTGAAGCTGGACCAGCTGGGCCCGAACGCCCGGCGGCTGGCGGCGGAGCTGCGGCGCCGGCAGGTGCGGACCCTCAGCAGCTGTCCCGAGGTCGAGCCGGTGCTGCGGGGCCTCGTCGCGCAGGTGGTGGCGCACCATCCGGACCGCCGCGAGACGATCCTGGCGTACCTCGAGCTGTTCATCGCGCTGGTGGCGCAGCGGCTGCATGCGGGCGAGGGCCGGGCGCCGGTCCCGACCGCCCTGCCCTACTCGTACGCCGTGCAGCGCGCGGTGGCGTACATGGAGCAGCACCTCGACCGGCGGATCCCGCTGCGCGACCTGGCGTCGATGGCGACGGCGCGGAGCGTGCCGCACTTCTGCACGCAGTTCCGGCGCGAAGTCGGGGTGAGCCCGGCGGCGCACCACCTCCAGCGGCGGCTCGACGCGGCGCGGCTGGCGCTGCGCCAGCCGAACTTCGACGTGACGAAGGCCGCGCTGCAGCACGGCTTCAGCTCGTCGCAGCACTTCAGCACCCTGTTCCGGCGCGCCTACGGCGTGACGCCGCGCGAGTGGCGGCGGCAGCACGCCGGGACGCAGCGGCCGGCCGCGCGCTAGACGCTCGCGGGCCAGCGGCGGAACGCCGAGAAGTTGGGCTGCACGCGGTCGAAGGTCTCGCGGCGACGCGCGTACTCGGCGTAATCCGTGACCAGTTCCGGCGTCTTCCGGCTCGCCACCAGGAAGTCGGCCTCCGGCGGATAGCAGGCCACGTTGCCCTTCTCGTAGAACTCGGGATTGGCGTTGCCCGCCGCGTCGACGGTCTCGGGCCAGAGACCCACGTTGTTCGGCACGTCCGCGGACTGATAGCGCAGGTCCACGCTCCACCTGATGTGGTCGGAGTAGTTCGGCGTCGAGCAGTGCGGCGTGCGGTTGGTCATGAACACGACGCCGCCGCGCGGGCAGGCCGCGGTGACCGACTTGCGCGGATCGTCCGGGAGGTTCTCGTCCTTGATCACGAGGAAACCGGCATTGCCGCCGGTGTGATGCTCGACGACGTTGCCGAGGTGGGTGCGCGGGAGAATCTGCATGCAGCCGTTTTCCACGGTCGCATCCACCAGCGGGATCCAGCACGTGATGATCAACTGCCGGTCGCAGGTGGGCGCGAAATAGCCGCTGTCCTGGTGCCACGGCACGATTCCGCGGCCGATGTTGGGCAGCTTGGGCCGGATCCGATAGACTGACGACGCCACGATTTCCTCGGAGCCCAGCAGTCCTCCGACCTTCTTCAGCAGCCGCGGATGCGCGATGATCTCGAACATCTCCGGCGCATGGAAGCCGCCGCCGCGCAGGCCCTCGAGGTGCCGCATGATCGCCTCGCCATTCTCCTTCGAGTCGCGGTAGATGGCCGCGAGGCGCCGGTCGAAATCGAGCTCCGCATGCAGGTTCGCCAGCCGGCCCGCGGCCTGCAGCTCGCGCGCCTTGCGGTCGATCTCCTTCTCCAGCTCGCGGCGCAGCGGCTCCAGGTCCGCGGGATCAAACACATCCGGGACGATCAGGTAACCTTCCTCCTGGAAAAAACGAATCTGCTGCGCGGTCAGCGCCTTGGGGTGGTTCATGGACACCACTCTCGCAGTTTCACGCCGGATTGGCAATGGCCCGCAGTCACCTTTGGTGGTGAATAAACACCATTGTCTCCGTCGACCCGACGCCGCCGTCGGTCACGTAATTCGTGACACGACGGCGGGGCGGCGCGTAGGGTGGCCGCGCATGGAACGATTTGCGGGCCGGATCGTGTGGATCACGGGCGCCTCGTCGGGCATTGGCGAGGCGCTGGCGCACGCCTTCGCGGCCGAGGGGGCGCGGGTGGTGCTGTCGAGCCGCCGGCCGGCCGAGCTCGAGCGGGTGCGGCAGGCGCTGCCGCGCGCGTCGGAGCACTGGTGCGTCCCGCTGGACCTCGCCCAGGCCGCGAGCTTTCCGGCGATCGTGGCGGAGGTCCGCCGCCGGGCCGGACGCATCGACCTCCTGGTCAACAACGGCGGCGTGAGCCAGCGGGCGCTGGCGGTGGAGGCGACGCTCGAGGTCGAGCGGGCGCTGATGGAGGTGGATTACTTCGGTCCCGTGGCCCTGACCAAGGCGGTGCTGCCGACCCTGCTCGAGCAACGGGCCGGCCACGTGGTCGTCGTGAGCAGCGTGATGGGCTACGTCGGCACGCCCGGCCGCTCCACCTACGCCGCGGCCAAGCACGCGCTGCACGGCTATTTCGACTCGCTGCGGGCGGAGGTCTGGCGGGCGGGGCTGAAGGTCACGCTCGTCTGTCCGGGCTACGTGCTGACGCAGGTCTCGGCCAACGCCGTCGGACCCCGCGGCGAGAAGCACGGCGTGACGGATGCGACCCACGAGCGGGGAATCAGCGCGGAGCGAGTGGCCCGCGCCACGCTGAACGCCATCGCCCGCGGCCGGGAGGAGATTTCCGTCGGCGGACCCGAGCGCTGGGCCATTTTGCTGAAGCGCCTGTTCCCAGGCATCGCGTCGCGCGTGATTCGGGGGATGAAGTTCTCCACCCAACCGCAGAAGTAGAAGAGTCGGAATTCAACATTCGGAATTCGGGATTCGGTTTGAGACGCACCATCTGCGTCTTTGCGCGAGCGCAACAGTCGAATTCCGAATTCCGAATTCCGAATTTCGAATTCCGAATCTCGAGTTTCGCTTACGCGAAACTCCCGCCCCGGACGATGCCGAGGGCGCGGCGGCGGGCGCGGCGGTCGGCGGCGGCCTTGCGCTCGTAGCCGCTGCGCCGGTGTTCGGCGAGCGGGTCGGCAGGGAGGCCGTGGCGCCGGCGCCACGCGGCCAGCGCGGGCGAGACGTCGGTAAAGAACGCCTGCTTGAGCAGCAGCTCGGCATCGATCACGTGGTTCTTGGCCTGGGCGGCGCGCAGGCGGTCGTGGTCGACCAGCGCGGCCTTGGCGTAGAGCTCCTGCGCGATGACCACGGTCTGGATCATCGCCTCGACCTTGGGCTTCTCGTTGTGGCACTGGTCGACCATGTACGCGATCTTCGGCAGGCGGCCGCGGTCGGCGGCGAACGAGTGGATCTCGTGGAAGATCCGGAAAATCTGGTAGGGATCGATCGAGCCGAGCGTGAGGTCGTCGTCGGCGTAGCGGCGATCGTTGAAGTGGAAGCCGCCGAGCATGTCCTCGTCGAGCAGCCACGCGACGATCT
>CAZUQB010000302.1:0-3844 GCA_964622405.1 uncultured Opitutaceae bacterium
CGGCTCAGCCCGAGCCAGGTTTCCAGCCGCATCGCCCGCGTGTTGGCGGCCGCGTGGTCAAAGTTCTCCTCGGGCGCCGCGGCGATGGCCCCGAGTCTTGTCCGCAGGCCGCGCTGCCGGATGGCGCCGCCGATTTCCGCGTAACCGCGAGGGTCGCCGGCCGCCGTGACCGCTGCGCCAAACGCGGGCAGGTAGATCGGATACTGCGGGTCAACGTCGCGCAGGCGGAAGGTGAACGCGGAGTTCACCGTGCGCACCGTCACGAGCGTGCCGGTCTCATCGTCCGCCAGTGTTCCCTCGATGTCGGCCTCGAGCCGGCCCGGCAGTCCGGCGGCAAACACGAAGCGATCATTGGTGACGTTGCCTCCACCGGCGGCACGGAGCGCCGCCAGCCGGCCGCGCTCCACGCTGACCGAGCCCGCCGGCGCGGCGGCCCAGACGATGGCGACGGACGTGGTCACGGCCCGAGCGGAAGCGACGAGGCCGGCCAAGGTCAATGCGGACCCGAGCAACAGTCCGGGACGAAGAAGGGGTATCATCGCCCCAAGCGGAGCGTCTCCGCGCGTCCCGTCAAACCCGACCGGAGCGAATATTCGTGTCACTCAATAAGTGACACCGGCGATGGGTGGGGGACGTCAGGGCTCGGCGAGGACCTCGAGGGCGCGCTCGTAGTCCTCGTCGGCCACGTCGACCTTCACGCCGCCCCCGACGCCGGGATGGAGCCAGACGAGGCCCACGAGATTTTCGTCGCGCAGGTACGCCTCGATACCCGCGGCCTCGAGCCGCGTGCGCAGCAGGTGGGCCTCCACGGGCTCGGTGAAACTGGCGACGGTCTGCATGACGGCGGTTTAGGAAGAGAGTAGGCAGGTTGGCCGGACTAGCAAACGCGTCGCGTGGTCAGGGGGCTGCTGGGCGCCGCCAGCTCAGCACGGCCGGCAGACGCACAGACTCGCCGACCGCGCCATCGATCAGCCAGACGTCCTCACCGGGTTTCGGCAGCGTGGCGGGCGCGCTGGTCAACTTGATCACGCCGGCGCCGGCCTCGCTCACCGTCGCCAGCGGCCGGTCGGCGCGGTCGCAGAGCGTCACGCCGCGGTAGTTGGGAGCCAGGTGGAGCGCGGTCCGGGTCGAGATCTGTTTCCCCTCCGCCGCGGCCACGTGGACGAGGCCGACGCGCAAGTCGTCCTTCACGCTCAGGACGAGTTCATCTCCGTCTCGCCGGGCGGCGGTGATGGTCTGGACGGTGTCACGCAGCGAATTCGAGAGCTGCAGGACCCGGCCCGGCAGCGTGGCCGGCTCCGGCAGGAGGGAGCCGGCGGCCGCCCGGACGCGCAGCTCGCCCCGCGCGGCGCTGATTCCCGTGATGGTGCCGCGAAACTCCGCGGCGGTGAGACGCTCGGTCCCCAACTGCAGGAAACTCCCGCCGGCAAAAAACGCCCGCGCGGCCTGGTGACGATGATCAAAGGAGACCACCGCGACCTCCGCATCGGTGGCGACGGGCAGGCTGTCCGCGTTGGCATAAAGGGCGGTGTCGTTGCCCTGGTGGTGGATCACGACATCGCGGGTGCCGTCGGTATGCTCGACCACGACCACCGACCCATTCGTGAGCTCCTGGCGGCGCGCCGCGGCGATGAACGGCTGCGAGCCGTATGGTTCAAGCACGGCGGCGAACGCGCTGGTCAGGGACGAAGTTCCGGCGGGCGCGACGCGCCGGGCGATCACATAGTGCACCAGCTCGGGGTACTTCATGGGCGAGACGCGGGCCTCGGCCGTGATCAGATCCTGTCCGTCCTGCGGCAGGATGCGCAGGCGGAGATGCGCGCCGGGGTCCTTCTCGTGGGTGTATTCGGCGACGAACGTGTCGGCGCCGGACCGCAGGTGGCGCACGCCCACGAGGTGCTGGAAACCCGAGCCGGCATATTGAAGGTAGCTCCCGGCAAAACCCTTGGCCCCGCGCGTGGGATCGTCGTAGAGCGCGCCAACCGGGACGTCCGGGCCGGCGAGGGTCCCGGGTGCCGGGTCGGACCACTCGCTTTGGCGCAGGACAAACGATCCGGTCGGGCCGTGCAGGCTGTAGTCGTGCTGCTGGCCGCCCGCGACGTCGAAGAAGTCCACGACGTAGCCCTCGTCCGCCGGGCCGGGCCGGTCGACCATCACGAGCGTGCGGCGATAGATCGTCGTCTGCGGGTAGGTGCCGTCGCCGTCGACGGTCAGCGCCCGGGCGAACGGCCCGTCGGCCAGGAGACGCAGGTGCCCGGCGGGGTTGGCCGGCTGGTGATGGGCGTCGACCGTGACGGTGTTGTGCGAGATCGTGGTCTTGGACCAGGTGAAGATGCCGGGGTTGAATTCGTTGGCGCCGTCCGGATAGCCGAGGTCCGGCATCAGGTCCTGGTCGTGGGCGAACAGGTCAAAGTGCAGGCGGTCGTGGTGATAGTGCGCGACGTGCAACCCGTAGAAGAGCCCGAGGGCGCGGGTGTCGGCGGGATTGTTGAGCAGGGCGTAACCGTAGCCGCTGAACACGCGCGACGGCAGCGGTGGGACGACGCGGCCGGCCGGCGGCAGGTTGCCGGCGGGCAGGGGCGGATCGAACAGCGCGTCGAAGGAGCCGAAGGACTGGTCGCCGGTGGCGCCGATGCCGGCGAGAAAGGAGGCGAACCGCGGCTCGCCGTACAGCTTGAGGCCCCGCTGGTAGGTGAGCGAATCCCGGCCGATGAGCGGCGCGAACCGCGTGGTGCTGTCGCCGAGCGGCGGGGTCAGATGGCCGATCGTGATCTGGTCGAGCGGCGCGTCGAACATGCGGCGCAGCCGGGGCAGCGTCGCGAGGTCGTACCCGAGCTTTTTCAGCAGCTCCGCGGAGGTGGCGAGGATGCGGGTCCAGACGAAATTGTAGTCGGGCGACTCGTGTGGCATGCCGTCGCGGTTGACGAGGTTGTAGAGGGCGTAGTCGAACCCGAGCCGCAGCAGATGCCCCTCGGGCCGGTGCAGGACCTCGTCGACGTAGCGCGCGTTGTCACCGTGCTGGCGCACGACGGCGAGCTGGAGCAGGGCGCGCTGGTGCGTGCCGTAGTTGCCGCGCATCTTGTCCTCGAAATACGAGTCGATCGCGTCCTCGAGGTAGTTCGCCTCGATCGTGGCGCGCACCTGTTCGCCGGTCTGGTGGCAGAACCGCTGGAGCTCGGCGTCGCCGTCGAGCGTCTCCCAGATGTTGTCGTACGCCTCCGAGAGCGAGGGCGCGACCTGGTAGGACTCCCAGATCAGGTTGACCATCTTGCCGGTGTACCGCGTGCCCTGGGCGCCCATGAGCTGGCCGAAGCGGGACTGCTGCTCGTAGTTCATCGTCGGGTAGACCTCGGCAAGTCGGTGCAGGAGCACGGCGGCCTTGTGCGCGTAGGCGCGGTCGCCGGTGAGGAGATAGGCCCGGCTGAGCGCGAGCGTGCCGGCCACGACGCAGCGGCTGTCGAGGCCGGGGCCCTGCAGCACGAGATGGTTCGCGTGCGCGACGAACCAGTAACGCTGGCCGTCGGGCGCGACCCAGCCCCAGCCGTCGTCGACGATCTTGCCGGTGAGCGAGCTCCGGTCCTTGAACCCGCTGCGATAGTACGCGCCGTAGTCGTTGTCGGGATAGACCTCGCCGCCGATGGGACACTTCACCTTGAACGGCTGCCGCGGGTCGACGATCCACGGGTAGGACGAGCCGTTGATGCCCTCGTAGATCTTGCGGCCGTGAACCGGGCAGCCGGCGTTGTTGAGTTCGACGGCCCGCGGCACCTCGGCGGTCGTGACGAGATCGTGGAGATCCTGGTCGCTCCAGGCCGCCCAGTACGCGGCCTCCTTCATCACCTGG
>CAZUQB010000303.1:0-3834 GCA_964622405.1 uncultured Opitutaceae bacterium
GAGGACGCGGCCATCTACGAGACCTGCCGCCGCCGCTGGTCGGCCGCCTAGGGCCCTTCCTGCACGTTCTTAGCCGCAAAGAGGCGCAAAAGGCGCAAGGGTTCGAGGCGGTCGTGTTGTCTCGGACAGCAGGCGTGGGTCGAGGCTTCCGATAATGGTCGGGGCGGTGAGATTCGAACTCACATTCCCGGCTATTTCGAAAAAGCGCAGGCAGGAGACAGACTGCGCTTCGGTGCGACTAACAGCGACACGCCGACGGAGTTGCAAGAATATCCTGCGAATCAGGCCCCGACCTAATACGACACCACACGACCAGTTGCGCCCAAAGTTTGGGCACGTTTTTGGACACAGTTGTCTGATACGAAATTCATCCGAACCCTACCGGATTTCCGGTATTCGAGATGCATTGCCGGAAAAGCCGAAATAAGATCCCCTCACACAATGAGCTTTGCGAAGTTGCTGTTTTGCGGGTCTTCGTTGGCCCTCTTCGCTTCCATTGGGTCTGCCGTTCCGGTCAGGCCAATCCAAGTCGACTCAGAGCTAGGCCAGGCACTCGGAGTTCAAATCTACCGGTTCGAGGCCGATCTCACTGAAGCAGACGTCATGATCGTGCACGTAACGATCGCCAACAAATCGGAAAAGACCGAGTTCGAGTACGCTATTTCGAACGGGGAAGGGAAAGCTAGTTACCAAATCGTGTTGGTTGATTCGGGAAAATTCCATCCGAGCCTGAGGGGTACGTACATGCTCAGGTACGCCACTTCGGAAGGGTACGTTGAAGGCGTGACGCTTGGCTCTTTTTCGAAGAGCACCACCGAAGTCAAATTCGGTTTCACGGACAGAGATTCGAACACCGTCAATTGTACTTATTCGTGGTCTGCCGGAGTCAAAAAATATGTCGATGTCGCAAGAGACTGGCCAGACATACCGCGGCCAAGAAAGGGATTCGGTTTCGGCTCACAGCGAGTGTTGAGAGCTCGGTAAGATGTACCCGAGATTTCCCATTTGGGCGACTCGGCGCTGACAGATGAAAGACATTCCGATCGAAGAACGACGCGAGCTTTGGACCTGGCGGTACGCGATTCTATCATTGAAACGCTGTGTCAGTAGCTGCTCCCAACTGCTCGACCAGAAATTATCCAAGGAGCATCCCCTCTATCTTCCCCTGTCCGCGTCTGCACAGATATTCTACGCTAGGCCATTCCGGAAGAGCTACGGCATCCCAACGATCGCTGAGGAATCAATTATCGATCCTGAGAATAGGGAGTTACATCGACAGATTTTGGCAGCTCGCGACAAGCTAGTCGCGCATCTAGACGCTACCGAGACGCCGTGGTGGGATGGCGAACCAGAACTCGAAGTATACCTCTTCCGCACCGGGCGGACAATTGAGGTCAGGGTCACTGAAATTACACCGACCTTTAGTCAGGTCGAAGCAACGCGTGACCTCGCACAAAAGCTCGCGCCAAAATGCTTTCAAAGGGTCGACAATTGGATTTCTCGCTGGGGCCTAAATGTGCCAACCGAGGCGGACTATTATCGCGTTAGCCTTGAGCCAGGGCCTGCGCTCGTCCTTGTAAGTGACCCTACTCAGCAATAGGTCATCCGATGGCTAAGGACGACGCTCGGTTGAGGTCTGACTCCGTCACCGACTTTCATTTCTTTGCCCAAGGTAATAGTCAGGCGCGCGCAGCGGCGGCTGTGGAAAGTGGTTCGGCTTTCTTCAAAGGTGCCGCGCAACCTCCACCATACCGATAACGATAAGAAGTGGTCCGAGGACCTTCATCGTCGGCCCAAACTTTTTCCGCCATAGCGCGAGGCGCTCTGGATCTCTTGGCTTCCGTGGGAACACCCCGTATGCGAGGAGCGTGCCATAGACGCCGCCGACAAGAGGAATGAGACCCTGCCAACGATCATATACCGAAAAGTATGCGTCCATCTTCTTAGTCTCTCTTATTTCCTTTGCGCACCATGACCACGGCGATAGTCGCACCGACGATCACGGTCCCTACACCGGCGATGGCATCCACTGACGTAAGCCGCCCGTTCTCGTGGAACCGGCGGAAGAGGAAGAAAACAATTCCAACGAGCATTGAGCACGAGATGATCACGATCTGCTTTGCGCCGTAGAGCTTTTGCTGGTTCGTCGTCATGAAATCTTCGGCCGAACGTTAATTACGCCACTCAGGGTTGGTGTACTGAATTTTGAAGCCTGTTTGTGGTGACGAAGATAGGTTAAGGCGACCTCCGTTTTCGAGAGATTGGCCTAATCACAATCGTAAGCACCGCGGGTTGGACCGAAGTGTTCAGGAGGTGGAGCGCTGACGGTGTATGACTAGGGAGCCTAACCGATCTCAGCATCCGACACTGCCGTTTCGCCCGCGCGGCTGACATCAACATTAGCCAGTCGAAAGCGGGGCGAGTTGGCTTGGTCAGACCTGCCAGGGCGAGTTAATCGGGTGGACCACAGTGATCGGATCAGTCAGTGTCATACGATAAGCCTATGAGATTCGTATATCGTGTGCTCTTGGTATTTTGCCTTTCTGCGTTTGGGTGCTCGGCGAGCGAGTCTGGACCTGAGCAGCTTTTTGGACAGTTGATGGCACAGCTGAAGTCCGAAAAGGCAGGTTCTGCTCTTCAGGACTTTTTTACGGGGACGCTACTTGCCTCAAGGAAGCCAACAGAAATTCGTATACTTGATTCCCAAGCACGCCCCGCATGGGAGGTTTATGGTCCTCCAATGGAATACGAAGTGGTTAATCGCCGCCAAATCGGTCAAAAGCTGTTCGAGCTAACGGTGGTTTCTTGGCACAAGGACGAGGTGCCGCTTTTTTGGAAAGCAACTTTCGTGAAACGGATGGGTAAGTGGGAACCGTTGTCTATCTTCTTCAACGACGACATGGCAAAGGTCGGGCTGTAGTTGCTCGGCAACGAAGTGATCGTTGCCGGCGTCTACCAAACTTGTAGACGTTCCCAGATACGGTCCCAAATTTCGGAAACGTTGAGGCGCTTGCGGTCGTGCCGGGCCGCAAGCTGTCGTGGCTTATCCACGCGGAAAGTCTTGCAAGGCACGGGGACTGACGCCCTTAGTCGCGAAAGGACGGCGACTGACGAGAGAGTACAGTGGTCGGGGCGGTGAGATTCGAACTCACGACCTCTACGTCCCGAACGTAGCGCTCTACCAGGCTAAGCTACGCCCCGATCCTGTTTCCCGGCCGGTTACGGCTGAGGGAAGGCGGAGAAAAGGCCGTGCGAGCGGGCACTGCAAACAAAATATCGCGGGAAAAACAAAGGCCCGGGTCTTGCGACCGCGGGCCTTGGAAAAGGGGCGTTCCTGGGGCTCAGGAGGCCGGGGCGGGGGCGGCGGGCGGACGGGCCAAGGCGCTGTCGGCGGCCTTGCGGGAGATCATCTCGACGGTGCGCTGGATCTCCATTTCGGCGGCGCGGCGCTTGATCTTGCCCAGCTCGACCTGCTTCGCGAGTTCGAAGGTCTCGCGGTTGAGCTTCTCCTTGTTCGCGCGGAGGGTGCTGAGCTGGATCTCGAGATCGGCCGCCTTCTTGGCGTTGGCGTCGGCCTCGGCGAGGTACTTCTCGGTCGACTCCTGGATCTTCCGGCCCTCGTCCTCCCACTTGGCGAGCTTCTCGGCCTCCTTCTTGGCCTCCTCGGCGGCGCGCTCGGCGGCCCGCTTCTCGGCGTCGGCACGGGCCTTCGCCTCGATCTGGGCCTTGCGCTCAGTCTCGAGGCGCAGCGCCTCGGCGGCCTTGCGCGTGTGCTCGAGCTCGCGGGCCTCGACGCGGTTCTTCTCGGAGAAATACATCACCAGGAAGACCGCG